>JBBSKH010000259.1:0-1528 GCA_038256495.1 Chitinophagales bacterium | reverse complement strand
TTTAATTGTTTTGACGTAGAAAATATTTATCTCTTAGGTATTTTTGCCCCAAAACTCAAAGGTATGAAGTTTTGCCTGTGCTAAAATGCTTGAACTCGGCAGCCGTGTAGGATCGCTTCAAAAAGGAAAGGATGCAGATTTTATTATTTTGAATGGTGATCCCTTTAGCATTTACACCCGTGTTGAACAAACCTGGGTGGAAGGCATCAAACGCTGGGACATCAGCAGGCCTGCTTATAAAGCATTCCTCTATGGTGGCTACGATGTGTATTCTCCCATCAGGGGAGAATTTCATCAGCATGTGGATGAAGAACAATAAAATTTTTGCATACTTACCTACATTAAAAATATTTACATGAAAAAAATATGGATCGTCTTTTTATTGTTGCCGCTGGCAATTGCTGCGCAGGCGCAAGGCCGGAACAGTCGACGGCGGCGAAAAACTATGGTTTCTTTATTGTATTCTGGTAATAATGAGGGAAGCAGCCACAGGTGTAGTACCTCCAGCAAATGGAGGTATAGTAAGTGCCCAGGAACTTCCTGGTGGGTTATCTACAGTTAAAGTTGAATTCGAAATTACAGTAATCAAAGCCTGGCCAGTTATTTGACTTGAACCTGCGGAACGGCCAAAAACACTATATGGGATTATAGCACCATTAATATTAAGAGCCAATTGCCCTGGTTCATTTACTGTCACCGTAAAACTAACCATATAAGTTCCGGCATCACTCAAAAGAAAATTTGTGGAGTTTAGACCAATTATACCATTACTGCTATTCGGCCCGGCGTTTGGAAACGTAACAGATCCACCTGGCGCAATTGTAACTGGGTTATCTGAAGGCATTAAAGCATAAAATTCTGCAAAAGAAAAAATACCCGTTTGTCTTACTACTGGATTCCATTTATTTGTTTGCCAATAGTAAAAACCCGGAATAATATTGTTTGGGTACGTTCCTGCAGTTGCAGTATTGTAAACAAGTAACGATACTGCCGGTGATAGAACAGTGGTTACATCTAACGCAGATGTTAAGCTGACCCTAGGCACCAATACGCCTTTATTATTTGAAGAAACATCCAGCATGGCAGAAGCATTAGGAGCTGCCCCAGTTGTATTTACAGAAACACTTTGCGCATTAGATGAAGCATTAAAAATGGCTCCAAAGAATAATAGAAGGAAAATACTTTTCATTTTGTGTTGTTTTAGCGAGGTAATATAATCTTATTTTTTTACTCGCTTATGGCAGCACCTGTTTTGGGCGCAAAATACCTGGCGGTTACAGACACGGTAATTAAGGAAGGGGAGATTGCAAGCATGATTAAGCCCAACAGAATTATGAAATAGAGAAACCGGAAAGCCTGCTGGCTGCCGAAGTAAAATGAATTATAATTTTTTAGCCACATCGCTCCCTGGCCAATTAAACGCAAGGCGGATGTTGCGTTCTGTTTAAATTCTTTTGACGTAGAAAATAGTGATCTCATAGGTACTGTTGCCCCAAAACTCCAAGGCATGAAGTTTGAAACGCTTATT
>JBBSKH010000258.1:0-1615 GCA_038256495.1 Chitinophagales bacterium | reverse complement strand
ATATCCATCTGTTTGTAAATAACCAGTAAAATTTTCTAATATTTCCATGGGGCCTTCTCGCCCACGCCCAGGCTGGTAATCAAAAAAAACTATTTTTTCTGTACTGCTATGGTACACCCAGTAGTAACCTCTGTGCGATGCACCTTTTTTATCTTTATCTAAAACTTTAATAGGTGTTTCATCTACATGTAAATATTTTGTTTGCAACACTTGTGCTTTCAGGGCTTCATAAAGCGGTGTAATTAATTTACAGGTGCTACTTATCCAATCGCTAAGGGTAGAGTAAGAAAGTTTTACACCGCCTCTTTCAAAACGCTGCATCTGCCGGTAGAGGGGCAGGTGATCTACATATTTATCAATAACTATTTGCGCCAGTAAACCGGCTCCGGCCATTGCTTTATCAAGCGGACGTATTGGAAGTTCTCCAATTAAAACTCCCTGACCATCTGGCTTTGCATATTTAATGCGCTTGTATTGTTTTACAAAAAGTTCACCCGGCGCATATTCTAAAACTTCTGTAATTTCTTCGCCCATTTTTTTGCAACCGCTTATATCTTCACCAGGTTCAATAATAATTTCTTCCCGGCGCAGGTGTTCAGGCAGTTTCATGCGCCCCGGATGCGGCAGTGGTTTTTGAGTTACAACAGTGTTGGATCTTATATAAGTAATTTCTTTTGCATCTACTATTTTGCAAGCTGCTACAGGTTCTGCTTGTATATCGAGTGTAAGTTGTGAGGGATGCACCGAGGTGGGAACGTACCTTTCATGGCGGGAGCCAAAGATCATTTTTTTCAGTTGACTAAGTTGCTGTTCTAAGCTAAGAATACGCAATTGGGATTGCTCATATAAATCCCTGTAATCTATGCTGCTGTTGACTTTCATGAGTTGCAAAGATGAGAAAAATACAGCTGTTTTTAAAACTATTTTATCAACAAAAAGCTTGTTTGTGTTGATAACGTTGGCGGTAATAAACTTTATTAAATGAGATGCCTTGTAGCATTAATATTAACTCTTTTACACTTATTTTTATTTCTGTATTATCGGTACTGCCCACCGGGATTTCAAAGGTTCCTTTCTCCAGGCGTTTGTAATAAATTGAAAAGCCATCGCCTTCCCAAAGCAATAATTTAATGTGTGTTCGCCTGTGGTTTAAAAAAATAAACACATCACCGCTTAATGGATTTTTAGCTAACTCATTTTGCACCAGACCACACAAACTATCAAAGCCTTTACGCATATCTGTTTGTTGCCGGTATAAAAAATACCTGCAGGAAGCGGAGAGATGAAGCATGATCAGGAAATTAAATTTCGTAAAAAATGCACATCTACAAATTGATGCAATAAAAGACGTTTGCCATTTGCAAAAATAATTTCAGCAAAAGGATCTGTGCTTGTAGTATGATTAATATTTAAAGGAACGAATGCAGATCCCTCATTTATGTTTGTACCGTTTGTTTTCTTGTATTGCTTATACCAATAATGAAAAATATGGTAGCGGATTTGATGTTGCTCACAAAAGTTTTTTTGAGCTAAACCGCTTTGTTTCCACTGATCTATGTAATTAAACATGGCTGCTTTAATATTACCTTTCTCCATTACTTTTTTTGGTAAATTT
>JBBSKH010000257.1:0-1681 GCA_038256495.1 Chitinophagales bacterium | reverse complement strand
TGCATTGGTTGTTTGTTTTTATTCACGAAGCGCAATACCATCTCATTGGCAAGATTGTGATTGAGCCTGCGTTTTCCAAGATGCATTACATATTTTTCATCAATCTTTTTTTGGGTTGCAGAAATAAACTGAAGCCTATTTTCAAAAGAAATATTTGCTCCGTTAATTCCCAGCAAAGATGTTTGGATAATGGTATCGCTTCCTTGTGTTACAAAGTAATGAAGCTGGCCGGCCTTATTTAAGACAGTGATTGCATTAAGCCCATTGGGAGATGTCGTTTGCCATTTATCTGCAGGTGACTTTTTTTGTGCAAAAAGAGAAACAGAAAAAAACAAGGTAATACTTAGCAGTAGTTTATTTTTCATACACAAATGTTGTCAGCATATTTTTAGTAAATTATTTGAAAGGGAAAATTACTTTAAGAAGTTTTTCCTGATGTAGCTATTACTTTTTTTAATACTTTCATTTGAATCCATGGAGAAGTTTTCCTGCTCTACAAAATAATAATCCAGGCCGGATAATTTTGCCTGTGCAAAAATGGGTTTAAAATCGATAGAGCCAGCGCCTATTTCTGTATTCAAATCCTTATTCACTTTATCCATATCTTTTACATGCCATAACTTAAACCTGCCGGGATGCTGTTTAAATAAATCCAACGGATTGCGGCCACCTGTTACTATCCAAAACACATCCATTTCAAAATTTACCAATGCTGCATCGGTTTCTTTCAGCATAACATCGAAGCCTGTTTGCGACTGGCCTGCAAATTGTTCAAATTCAAATGCATGGTTGTGATACGCCAGTTTCAACTTATTTTTTTTACATGCTGTACCTATCTTGTTTAACTTTTCGGAAACTGCTTTATACCCATCCAGGTTTTTACGCATCTCATCCGGTAGCGATGGTATCACAATGTATTTATGCCCGAGTGTTAAGGCAGCGTCTATCTGTTGCTGCCCGCCATCGTTAAAAGATTCAATACCATAATGACCGCTGGGGGCAATTAAATTATTGGCTTTTAATAATGCCGCAGTCTCTTTACTACTCTTATTGAAGAAACCATTTTTGCCATTAAAGCCATACATTTCTACAGTGTTGTAGCCAGCAGCAGCAATTTTTTTAAGCACTGCATTTAAACCAGCAACTGGTATCTCATCTCTCAGCGAATATAATTGCAAGCCGATTTTTGTTTTATTAAAATGCGTATTCTCTGCAAATAAATCTTTGCTAAATACAGTTGCCGTTGTCAGCAATCCGGCCTGTGTTAAAAATTTTCTCCTGCTAATCATGCTAAATGTTTTTGTAGATAAATAAAACTGTTGTAATAAAAATAGTGAGTTTTTTTCCAACATTTTAAGAAGCTGTTGAACTAATTATATTTTTGCCTGTTACGATTTTTTTGGGTTACCAGCAATTGTGCCTTGTAGCATCATAGTTGTGTCACTCACTTGTACGGCATACCTTTTCTGAACTTTAATGATGCAACAGGAAAACATAATAACTAAATCAACCACCTTCAAAAATAAAAGTAAGTTTAAGTAGCCCATGCTTTGTCCCCTTTTTTATAAGGGTAGCTTCCATCAAATTTTCCTGGCACTGCAATATATCTTAATGCTTGTGTTGCACCTTCTTTAGAATTAAAATATCCCAGCAGCGTCAACTCTTTCATCATCCTGAAATA
>JBBSKH010000256.1:0-1853 GCA_038256495.1 Chitinophagales bacterium | reverse complement strand
TTGGCTAATATAGTTGTAATGCAAAAAGTCTGGCAATTGCCAGACTTTACAGTTTTTTGAGTTACAGGAGTTAGATTAATAACGGTTGTATCCACCGCCAGAACCGCCGCTGCTTCCGCCGCCACGATTACGGTTAAATCCACCGCCGCCGCCGCTTCCGCCACGGTTAAATCCTCCACCGCCGCCACCTTCGCCGAAGCTTCTCTTCTTAAATCCACCAGTACCGTCTTTTGGACGTGGTTGAGATTCGTTAACAACAATTTTACGACCCATGATGTCGCTTTCGTTTAGCTGACTGATTGCAGTGCGACCTGCTTCATCATCAGACATTTCAACGAAACCGAAACCTTTTGAACGGTTGCCATTAAATTTGTCAGTAACAATTTTTGAAGATACTACTTCGCCAAATGGGGTGAAAAGATCTGCTAAGTCCTGCTCAGTCATTGTCCAACTGAGGTTTCCAACGTAAATGTTCATTTGTAAAACTTTAAAAAATAAATAAAAACCATAATGAACACAGCAACCAATATACCAGAGAAACATTTACTTTAAAACGTTCGGAGAACTATTGAAAACTGTAAAGATCATTAAGGAAGTTACGAAGATAGACTTTTTATTTAAAAATCATATTTTTCTAAAATTAATTTAGGATTATCTGGGAATATTTGGTAAAGGCGTAATTTTTGTTGTTTTGGAGAACATGATTTTTATCGTCAAATATTTATAAAATGGTATGATATACTTATTTGCTTAAATAATTCCGATTTATTATATTTGGGTAACCACAAACTTATTGTATGGCTTACTCAATCGAGCTTTCATCAATGGAAGTTGCAGAATTAAATCACCTAAGACGCAAGGAAAAAGATGGCAAAATACTTCGCCGCTACCAGTGTTTATGGATGGCACATGAAGGTCTTCCTAAAAAAGAGATAGCCTCGACACTTGGAGTTAATATAGATACGGTAACAGACTGGGTAAAGCTGTTTAATAAAGGTCGCTTAGCAGGCTTACGCAAACTACACTATGAAGGCAGAAGGCCATCGGCTTTGGATGCTATTAAAGATTTATTGATAAAGCATATCAGGGAACATTCCGTCAGCAAACTTTCTGAACTGCAGGATTTTTTAGAAACCGAACATTCAATTACAGTAGAACACAGTTGGCTAAGCCGCTATTGTAAAAAAAACTTCATTGCTCTTATAAAAAGACCAGGCTGATACCAGGAAAAATTCCATCAGAACAAATCCAGGCATCGTTCATCCAATTGATGGACCAACTCTTCGAATGTGCCTGTAATGATGAGAGGGAAGTATTGCTGTTTTTAGATCCCATGCACCAAATACACAACAATGAAAATGATTATGCCTGGCAGCCAACAGGGCTTGCTGGCACTAAAAAGGTACTGGCCAACACGGGCAGAAAACGGCTCAATATTATTGGTGCAGTTAATCCGGTAAGTTTTGAACCAACTATTATGCTGACAGAAGAAAATTGTTGTGCCGAAGTAATAGAAGCATTTTTGTCTGAAATAAAACAGCAGTATTTTAATGCAACCTGTATCTGCATCATTTTAGATAATGCAAGATACCAGCGTAGTTACCTCGTACAACAAAAAGCAAAAGACCTGGGCATTGACCTTATTTATCTACCCCCCTATTGCCCAAACTTGAACTTAATAGAAAGGCTATGGAGGTATTTTAAAAAGAAAGTAATGAAGAATAAATATTATCCGGATTACACATCATTTGAAAATGCTGTTGACACTTTTTTTCAAACATTTAATGATAGGACTGACGATATGAAATCTTTGCTGAATTTTAAATTCGGAATTATTAAAGCAAGTTAGTATA
>JBBSKH010000255.1:0-1872 GCA_038256495.1 Chitinophagales bacterium | reverse complement strand
GATACGGGTGCATGCTACCGGTCCCTGGAAGGGGCCCAACACAAGCTCATCTTTTTTTACAAGGTAAAAGCCCACCCAAAACCAATTGAACTGTTCTTTAAGCGCCCCGGCAATATTGGCCAGATTGGCCACCAGGTCCGGTTCGCCGGTTATTAATTCTTTTATCTGTGGTAATAAAGTTTCGTATTGTTCGGCTTTACTGCCGGTGGTTATTGCTAAATCTTCTGCCATGCTGCAAAGATAAGCAGGCGACCAATTTGGCACCGCAGCTGGCTGCGTTAAAGTTTATTCAGCCATTCAACTATAAGTGCAGGCTCGTAGCCTTTTTGCATCAGGTAATTGCGGAGCTTTGTCTTTTTTATGAAGATGTTAGGTTCCCCTTTCAGGCTGGCAAGTTTGGCGTTGGCCAGTTTTTGCAGGGTATTTTCGTAATCATCTTCCGGGATGCCGGCCAGGGCTTTATTTATGCAATAAGTACTAATCTGGTGTTGCTGCATGGCATGTTTTATTTTAACCTTGCCCCATTGCTTCATGCGGAAATGGCCGCCGGCAAAAGCCATGGCGTAGCGTTCTTCGTTAAGGTAGTCTTCTTCAATTAACTGGCTCATCATAGCTTCTACTTCCTGTTTGTACAGGCCGAAACTGTACAGTTTCTCCTTTACTTCTGCATGGCAGCGTTCCTGGTACCCACAGTAATGTTTTATTTTCTGCAGCGCTTTTTCCACGCCTATATTTAATGGCCTCATACCTGGTTTCCTTAGCCGGTAAAATTAATCATTTATAGCTGCGGGCCATAAACCGTAAAATACCCGCATCAACATGGTTTTTATCACACAAACAAAAATTACTATCTTGTCATCTTTCACAAAGAATTATCTTTGACCTTCAATTTTTAAGACTTATGAAGTTTATCGTTTCTTCTTCAGCTTTGCTGAAACAACTGCAACAGATTAGTGGTGTTATAAATGCCAACACCGTATTACCCATCCTGGAAGACTTTTTATTTGAAATAGAAAAGAATAAATTGACCGTGGTGGCCACCGACCTGGAAACTGTGATGAAAGTGCACCTTGATATTGAAGCCAAAGACAGCGGCAAAGTGTGTATCCCCGCAAAGATCCTGCTGGATTCATTAAAGAATATTGCCGAGCAGCCCCTTACTTTTAATATTGATAAGAACTTTGGCGTAGAGATCACCAGCGATAATGGCAAGTACAAGGTAATGGGCGAAAATCCCGATAATTTTCCCAAGGAGCCTGCTGCCGATGATGCCAATAATTTTACCATGAGTTCTACCGCCCTGGTAACGGCCATCAACAAAACCATTTTTGCTGTAAGCAACGATGACCTGCGCCCGGCTATGACGGGTGTGTTTTTTGAATTGGATACCAACGGCATCAGTTTTGTGGCCACCGATGCACACCGCCTTGTAAAATATACCCGCAGCGATGTAAGCTGTCCGCAGAAGGATTCTTTCATTGTCCCTAAAAAGCCATTGAACCTGCTGAAAAGCGCTTTGCCTGATAACGAAGACGAACTGACCATATCTTATAATAACAATCACCTTTTTGTAAAACATGGCGGTACCGAGTTGGTGTGCCGGCTGATAGATGCCCGTTTCCCTGATTATAAAGTGGTAATACCTGTTGACAATCCTTACAAGATGATGGTGAACCGTGGCGCATTTCAGAATGCCCTTCGCAGAGTGAGTGTGTTCAGTAACAAGAGTACCAACCAGGTTGCCTTAAGCATCAGCGGCAGCGAGTTGCAACTTGCTTCGCAGGATGTTGACTTCAGCTTTGAAGGTAACGAACGCATGGCCTGCCAATACGATGGCGAGGATTTGCAAATTGCCTTCAATGCAAAATTCCT
>JBBSKH010000254.1:0-1919 GCA_038256495.1 Chitinophagales bacterium | reverse complement strand
CGCTAAAAGAATAATTCATTTCCTTTACTTTATATTTTTTCTTCTCGCCAATACCCAATTCAACTTTTGTGATCTCTTTATTTCCGTTTAAAGTATAACTGAAATTAACAGCTTTGCCCGCTTTCACTTTCAGATTTCCTTCATTGGGAGCATATTTTTTGAGATCAAATTCCAAGGCTGCAACACGTATTACCGGTAATTGAAAAAAGTCTTTTTTATTTTTTGGTGCAGGGCCAAGTTTCCAGGCTTCATTATCCGGGTAATGTTGCAGGTTAAAAGTAGCCTTGTCTGTAAAAAAATAGGCATCGGTATATGATTTGGTAAAGGCCTTCATTTCCGCATCAGCATAACCACTGCCCCAGGCAGGATCAACATAAAACCAGGTTTCGGGGCTTTGTCCTAATTGCACAACAGCCCAGCTATGGTTTATTTCAACGCCCTTTTCGTTGATCTGGTCAGTACTGTGCTTTACAAATCCGTCAACTGTAAGGCAACGGATATCGGCACTGCTGCACATATCCTGGAACAGGCTTGCAAAACCAATTCCCACTGCCTTTCGGCTTAATAAAACCTCGGTAGGCGTATTCCTGGTTATACTGTTATTACGGGCCGATTTTATGTCATAAGCAATGTTGTTGGCTATCCAGTAATATATAGCTCTTGCTTTATCGATCTTATCAGTAAACTTATTGCTCACCACATTATTAATGGTGCCCATGGTCATGCTGTCTAAGGATCCAAGGCTTTTTACATAAGCATCTACAGCAGTAAAATCACGGCTATTTGTTTGTGCAGATAAATTAAAAGAATATAGTGTAAACAGAACCGGCAGAATTTTTTTAAACGTTTTCATGTACTAAAATTAAGTCTCTAAAAGTTAATAAAATGGCAAAGCATTTTTTATGCCGGGAAGTCGGGAGGTTGTGAATAATTCAGAAATTGAGTTTCAATATTTACCGTCTTATCGCACTGCCGGCAAATATTTCGGCAAATGCTATTTAAAATCAAAAAGGGTAGCAGTAAATACACCCTGTTCCCGCTTTTTAAAAATGGCTTTCCAGTTGCCCACATAGCGTATGAGGGAAGGAACAAGATAGTCACCGTATTTTGACATTACGACTTCCATCTTTACATTAAAATCGTAAACAGCAGCGCTATAGCTTAGTGAATAATTACGTGCCACTACTTCATAGGTTTCGGTATTAAACCAGGTTACCATTTCATCAATCACCACATCATCCTTACTGCCCGGTTTTACTTTTTGGGTAAAGATGTAACAGTTGGTATTCTTATACATGTCAATATCAATGTTCATGTCGTACCTGTCGGCCATTTCATCATCATAAATAGCTGTTTTATTGCTAATAAAAGGAAGGCCATTAATTCTTTTGCCTGGATTAAAGAATAACATTTTCAGCTGCTCTTTATTTTTCTCTATACCAGATTTGTCTTTTGTGCTGAATTCCCTCCCCGTTACAATATTATCTTCACCACATATGGAGCCCTGGGTAAAAAAAAGTGAAGCATACATTTGAGCAGTATAATAATTAAACTGGTGGTTCTCGTCATAAATATCGCCAGTAATTTCTTCAGATAGGGTTTGCATACTGCGGCAATTATTACTACGTAGTTGTTTTGTTGTACTGCGTAAGCCGGCTTTTATTTTCCCGTCGCTGTCATTCATCCTGATGTCATTGATTGCTGTAAAGCCCAGGATGCGAAGGTTACGGAAGGCTTTGTAAAAACTGGTATCGTTTTTAATGCGATTAATAAAAGCCGGAACATTGAGTTTGTTATTTAGCACAACCTCGCTGAGTGTAATTGTTTTTTTTCCAACCAGTATACTGGAATCCTGGGCATATGTTTTACAAATGATAAGGCAAAAAAAAGCAGGCATGAAATATTTCATGCCTGCAAGT
>JBBSKH010000253.1:0-2430 GCA_038256495.1 Chitinophagales bacterium | reverse complement strand
AATATTTTCTTAGGTCATCCAGCAGTTGTTTGGGCAAAATCGTAAATCGATCTTTGCGGCCTTTGCCGGTTACTTTTACCTGGTAAGCTTTGCTGTCGATATCAGCAATTTCTAGATTCACCAATTCATTCATGCGAAGCCCGGTGCCGTAAAACAAAGAGACGATTACCCGGTGTTTTAAATTGGTAATGACGCCAATCAATTGCTTTACCTGGTCTATGCTAAAAACCTGCGGCAATTTGTTTTCTTTGCGGGGATAAAACTGAGAAGGAATTACAAAGGGTGACGGCAGCACATACTTAAAAAAGAAACTACAGGACTGGGCCACCTGGTGGCATTTTTCCCGGCCAACTTCATGTTCTTTTACAATGTAATTAATGTAGGCAATGATGCTTTTACTGACGATAGCCTGTGGATGCAGATCGTAATAGTGTGCAAAAAGAAAACGCATCTCCTGTGTGTAATTGCGGATGGTGCGTGGAGAATAATGCTTGGCAGTGAGCACTGCATGCATTTGCTGCAAGGCTTCCTGAGCCTCCAACGATAGCGTTACTTTACTGTACTCATTTTTTTTTCATGTTACATTTATTTTAATGAAAAGGAAAGGTCGTATTTTTATTGAAACGTTGCGGCCTTCACCGTAGGTGTTGGTTCAACATGGGGTTTGGCAATATTGGGGCAGGACGTTGTAATCTTCATCTTTAACAACATGGCAGCAGTTGTTCGGGCAGGACAAACATCGGTGGGCATTTGTAGGTTTATCGTATACATTTGTTTTTTAATCAGCAGCGGTTCCGGGCGGACGATTTTCAAATCCCCCAACATCGCCAATCCCTACCGTTGTATGCAATTAACTGACACAGCTTAAATTTATAAACTTATGAAATCATTCCTTATTGCTTTTTTGGTTTCCACTTTTTTTATTTCTACTTCCTGCTCGCAAACAATCGAGACAAAAAAATTGGACAGTCTGTTTGACATGTTGCAAAATCGTGGCTTAGCAACAGGAAGTATAGCTATTTCAATAAACAGAAAACCTGTATATCAAAGAGCAATAGGTTTTGCCATCCTAGACAACAACAGCAAGGTCGTGCCAGGTATAGATACAAAATACAGAATTGGCTCTATTTCAAAAATGTTTACGGCAGTTATGATTTTTCAATTAATAGATGAAAAGAAACTAAACCTTAATGACAAACTCTCTGCCTATTTCCCTCAACTGCGGAATGCTAGCAAAATCACGATTGAAGAAATGCTACGTCACAGAACTGGCTTGCATGATTATACAAAAGACACAAATTTCCCCGAATGGATGGATAAGCCAAAAGCACATGAAGAAATGCTAAAAATAATTGCAAGTAAAGGTTCGGATTTTGAACCTGGAACTAAAGCCGATTATTGCAACACGAATTATTTGTTGTTGGGCTATATAATTGAGAAGATAGATAAGATACACTACGGACATGCCGTTAAAAAAAGGATAACATCAAAGATTGGATTAAAAAATACTAACTACGGCAAAGCGATAGATGTTAGCAAAAATGAAGCAACATCCTACAAATATTCTGATAGCTCCTGGAATAAGGAAAAAGAAACTGATTTAAGTATACATTGCGGTGCAGGTTCAATCGTTTCCACACCCGCTGATTTGACTGTGTTTATTCAAAAGTTATTTACCGGTAAGCTGGTAAGCTACGCAAGCCTAAACCGTATGAAAACAATGGTTGAAGGTTATGGAATGGGGATGTTCCCCTTCGATTTTGATACAACAAATGGTTACGGACATAACGGAAGAATAGAAGAGTTTTATTCGGCTGTAAGATATTACCCTGAAAAGAAATTAGCTGTGTCATACATCACCAATGGAATTTTATATCCGAGAATTGACATATTGGAAGGAGTATTGAAAATCTACCTTAATTATGATTATGCAGTTCCTTTCTCAAAGTCTGTGGTCTTACAAAACAGCGAATTTGATAAATATGTTGGCACATATTCAGGCGACCTGCCATTTAAAGTTGTCTGTAAAAAAAAAGATGAAAAATTGACTTTTGAAGTCGCGGGAAAAACAATGGAGGCAGAACCTGTCGGTACAAATTATTTTATGAATTTAAAAACAGGTTCATTCTTTGAGTTCAATCCCAAAAAAAGTGAATTGCAAATAAAAGAAACTGATAATGTGTATTATTTGAAAAAAGAAAAATAACTTCTGCCAACATTAAGAACAATAGCCGAAAGCCCCCATTAAAAAGCCCCCGCTCTAAAAGAAGTTTACGGGGGCTTTTGGTTATCTGCCTCCCGGCAGACAAGTGGTTTGTTGACCGACACCGGTTATTTCCTATAGGGGGTAAAGTAGCTTACCTGCTGGCTTTTTGCCTTCGGCTTTATTAAAACGTAGCCATTTTTTATAAACCCATACCCACTTTTTTT
>JBBSKH010000252.1:0-2433 GCA_038256495.1 Chitinophagales bacterium | reverse complement strand
CGGGAGAGGTATCAGCCTTGCGATTTTACAAAATATTTCAAAAAGAAATACGGCATTCTGCCAACGGCATACCTTGCTATGCTGAAATAACAACTCTACAAGGTTGACCGAAATTTACCATTTATTGAATGATTTGTGATAGTGAATGCAGTCTGCATGAAACTATCTTTGATTTATGGATCAGCTAAAATGTTTTACATGAAACACATTACTAAACACCGCTATTTTATTCTCGCATTATTTTTATCATCGGCTATAGTTGTACCTGCACAATAAACAGGCAACGCAACAAAAAAAGAACCTGCGATAAAAACCTATCTTATTGAAAAGGATATACCCGCAGCAGGCCAGTTAACTGCCGCAGCCCTGAAAGTAATTGCACAAAAGTCCTGCAGTGTATTAACAGAGATGGGGTAATAAAGTAACAGCGTTTCAAACAAAATTTAATTATAACAAGTCATCGTTTTTTTGTTAGTGCAAAACAAACAAGGCGAAGCTATACCTACCCGGGAAGAAAAAAGTCTTACCATTTTCAATAGTCAATCATCATTTTTTATAACAACAAAAAAAAAGGAGAAAAACATGAAACATTTCGTAAAATTCGCAACACATCAAGGCAAAGCCGTTACCAACGCTTTCCTGCCTGTTACTTTGCTATTATTGATTTTTTTGGTAAGCAGTTGTAGCAAGGAAGCCGGCATTGAACCTGATCCTTTGCAGAAAGAATTATTAATGAGCAAAACAAGCATGCTCATTCCGGGCGATATGCTCACCAATTATCCGGGTTTAAACGCAACAACATTATGGGAACTTCAGCAGGCACGTGCATCTACTGCCCGATACCGTGATATTAAAAATGCGGTTAAAGACGGATACGTCGATATCAATGTAATCAGGCAAAACATGGGCTATCATTTTTTAAAAATGGATAATCTTGATGCAACGTTCGATTTCAGGAAGCCGGAAATATTGGTCTATAACAAGATGAATAATGGCAGCATGCAATTGGTAGCAGTGGAATATGCAGTACCCATTCCACTCTCTCCAAATAATGCCCCGGCTGGTTTTACCGGTGAAACAGATAAATGGAAATATGATACTGATTTTAACCTGTGGCTTTTACATGCATGGGTATGGTACCACAATCCCGACGGAGTATTCAATCCAACCAATTCGTTGGTGCACGTACATTAAGAAGGTTTGTGCTGCATCGTAATACCATAGTTCTACGTTCATTGTAGCCTTTCACAAATTTTTACAGGTCGCTATTAAAAAAACAGGTCGGTTGAAAGCGACCTGTTTTTTTATGGCTACAAGTACTTACAAAACTCGATCCTATTGTTGGTTAGGTAACAGTAGGGGTATGCGCCGCCGGTATTTTTAATCTTCGCTGTGCTGAGTAAAAGAGCTAAAGCCGCGAATGCACGAATGTGCACAATTCGAAACATGACACCAGGGCATCGACCGGCATATTTAGATCCAAAGACTCCTGCCATTTTAATAGTAACCTACCATGAAGGCATAAACGCTTTTTCAAAAAATACCTACTTATTAGTATTTGTTGCCAACCATCTGCATCGTTACTTTGGCTTCGAATCTAAATAAAACCTGCTGACACGCTGAACCCGCTTTTGCTTATTCAGATTTACCTGTCCACAAATCCTCTTGACATCCCGGTCAATTTATAGTGGCTGCATGGGCAGTTGCTGAAACCATTTTTTAAACCAGGCTAAATAACTTTTCATGAGAAAGATTTACTTCTTCTGTGCGCCCGGGCCACATTTGTTGTGTGCTTTGCACAAACCCCTTCGTTAAAAAACATGGTTCCCGGTAATGCTGGCAGGGCGATCTCTGAGATTGTAAATACTGGTTTAATAAAGTACACTGGTAAACATAGTTTATAAAGTAAACATTTCGGCGGGAGGCTTTCACCTGGTGAAATAGGGTTTATTCACCCACCAGGCATTTGCAATTCTGCCTTAAGTTCATTTATTAAAAAGTCAACACAAACAAGCATCACATTATACACTCAATAAAACCTAAACAATGAAACAATGTATCGTTCTCTTAGCTGCTATTATCCTGCATGCTTCTGCCCAGGCCAAAATCTGGAGGGTAAACAACATGCCCGGCGTAACCGCCGATTTTACAACCGCACAAGCTGCGCACAATGGCGCCAGCGCCGGTGATACCATACACCTGGAACCATCGGTAACTAATTATGGCGCCGTAACCTGTACCAAAAAGTTAACCTGGCTCAGCATTGGCAACTTCCTGGCACAGCACCCCGGCAACCAGTTATCATCTACACCGGGTGCGCTATCTAGTATGACATTCAATACCGGAAGTAATTTTTCTGTTGTATCCGTAGTTGCAGACGGAAGTTTTACAATAAATGTTCCTGATATCACTATCAGTAGGTCTTTTATGAAT
>JBBSKH010000251.1:0-2510 GCA_038256495.1 Chitinophagales bacterium | reverse complement strand
CAGCACTGCAGGCTTTCCGGCATCTTGTGTGGATATCGTAATATTTTTTCTAAGCCACACAATACCATCAAAACTACCTGGCTCTTGCTGCTCCCAAAGGCCTGGCACCTGCATTGTATACCAGGCTGCATCATTATAGCGGGATGATTTCCAGGTGGAAATTTCATTGGCTGTTACCATTTGTTTTCCACGTATGGTCTGTATTTTTTCATTTGCTTTTTCTTTTTGCATTCTTAAATATTCTACCTGCGATATAGCAGGCATTGCAGCAAGTGGTCCCTTAAAATCAGGAACTGTTTCAAATGCCGCCCTGCTTGTCCAGGACTCTACCTGTGTGCCGCCCCACGAGGCATTGATTAAACCAATGGGAACTTTCAGTTCCTTGTATAGGCTTCTTGCAAAAAAATAAGCCGTGGCAGAAAAAGCGGCTGCATTTTTTGGATTACAAATTGTCCAGCTACCGCCGGGCAAAGTTGTTTGTGTTGTTAACGATGTAGTTTTTGGTACAATGAACTGGCGAATGGCAGGGTAGTCAGCCGAGTTTATCTCTGCCTGGTAATTATTAATATAGCCCCAGTCTCCAATGGGCATTTCCATATTTGACTGGCCACTGCATACCCACACGTCACCCATTAGTACATCATTTATCACAATGGTATTTTTTCCTTTTATTGTTAGCGTATAAGGCCCGCCTGCGTTTTCGGGTGCTAAATCCAATTTCCATTTGCCAGCCTTATCTGACATAGCAGTTTTACTTTGCTTATTAAACAGCACCGTAATTTTTTCTTTGGGTGATGCCCATCCCCACACAGGTATTGTGTGCTCCCGTTGCAGCACCATGTTATCACTAAAAAAAGCGGGCAACTTTATTTGTGCTATAAGACACAAGCCTGATTGAAGAAATAAAACAAAAAGAAAGAGTTTTCCCATCGTTGTGAAAAAGTTTACATGTTGTAATGGCTAATATTAACCAGTATAAGAAATAATTCATTTGAAAAACAAAAAAGGCTCTGCAGATGAGAACCTTTTTTTGTATACTAAACGACTGCTTGCTTGAGAATCTTAAAATGATACTATCAGTATCTAAATATTAGTACCCAGGGTTTTGTTTAACATTGGGGTTAACATCAATTTCTGCATTTGGAATGGGGAAATTCAAATGTTTAGGTAATTGAAGAGAAAGTTGCGATACATTAGAACTCATATAAGCATTGTTGAGAGCTATGGCTCCGCCTAACTGCCATCTTCTTAAATCTGGCCATCTTTGCCCTTCACCTGCCAATTCTAATAACCTTTCATTGTTTATCCATCCAAAAATTACAGTTTTACTTGTTTCAGTAAGAGACCTGTCGGCAGGAAAGGTGCCACCAGCAACCATATTTCTTGCCCTTGCTCTTACATCGTTTATTAGTTGAATAGCCTCCGAAGTTGAACCCCCGGAACCCAGGATAGCTTCTGCCTTCAAAAGTTTAATATCTGCAAAACGCAGGAGCCTGTAATTGTTGATGGATGCAGGTTGCCAGCCCTGTGAGTTTTGATTGCGTAAAGCATATTTGTTCACATTTCTGTTTGCAGGATTCATTGTAAGCGCTTTTCTGGGATCGTCATTATCAAAAGCGGTGGCTAATTTTTCGGTAGCAAAAAAACGGGAGTTGCCATATAACTCCTGGTTTGTATAATAATTCCATGAAATAGACAAGTTGCCAATGGAATTGTCAAAGTCATTTGGGAGCCAAATGTTATTGCCACCAGATGCATTTGATGCCTGGAATTCGAATAAAGATTCTTGATTGTTTTCTGTATCCCATGCAAAATTATCATCAAACTTTGTAGTTAGTGACAAGCCGGCAATATTGTTAAAAGCTGCAATCGCAGTTGTATAATCTGCAACACTATTGGTGGCAGAAGCTTTAAAAACCAGGCATTTTCCTAAAAAACCATAAGCGGCATTTTTAGTAGCCCTGCCTTTGTAAGCATTATCCCATGAAGCAGGTAACTTTGCCGCAGCATCAGTAAAATCCTTTATTGCCTGTTCTAAAAGCTGTGTACCACTAGTACTGGGGGGAGTAAATTGGCTATTTGCTGTTACCCTTTCATTGGCAAGAGGAGCAGTACCAAAATAGTTCCACAAGTAGTAATAAGCGAACCCTCTTAAAAACAGCGCCTCACCAGTATGAAACTCTTTTAATCCAGTCGTAGTATAAATACCCGGTGCAACTGTTGCAATTTTTTCCATTACAACATTAGCCCTGGCAATTAACTGGTAAAGCGTTTTATAAAAATCTGTAACTCTTCCGCTGCTTGGCTGCAGCGAGCCAAAAATTTCAAACTCTTCATTTCCGTTATTTGTTGTTATATCGTCACCTGGCAACAAGTAAACAGGCATCAAAGTACTACCGGGCCCTGCAGAATAACTGGTGGTTACCCAGCCATAGAAGTCTGATAGTTTTGCATAATTTCCAATCACAGACCTTGTAAACTCTCCTTCCGTAGAAAAATACGTGGCCTCT
>JBBSKH010000250.1:0-2637 GCA_038256495.1 Chitinophagales bacterium | reverse complement strand
TTATATACTTGAAATATTTCAAGCCATTAGCTGATTCCCTAAATGCTTTCCCAATTTTTAAAACTGTATCTAAACTCATACTTTTTTATTTTACTAAATCCAAACAATAATTAAGAGGAACCAGTCTAATACTAAACTTTAGATCAATTTGTATTCCGATTTTTTACCCGACTTTTAGTTTAAATATTTATTCTTTCTTTAAAATTAAAACAAATCTCCCCCTCCCCACTGTCAAATACTGTCACTCAAAAAAATTTTTGTCTTTTCTTTCAAAAATTTTTTAAACCCAACCGGTTCCCTCACTTTTACTTCTCCCGGCAGGCCAAGAACAAAACGGCCAATACCATAATAATCGGCTACGGGTATTTGCAGCAGGTAATGGCCATTTTCTGCATGCACACAGTGTTCCGCCAATGGAAATTCTTCCAGCAAAAGGTTATATGCTTTTAGAGAAAGGATGGCGGTAACGGTGGCAATGGGTTGCGGGGCGCTCATTCTAAAAGCATCTGTAAATGGTATGTTATGCATGGTATGGGCCCTTGCATCGGCTTGCAATACTTCAACAGCTTCTATCCTGGCTATTTTAAATTGCTTGCTGCTGTTGCTTTCAGGGTCGTAGCACCATACGCCGGAATAATCGGTTAAAAAATCAAAAGGCTCTACAGTACGGTCGGTTATATTATCGCTGTTACCCGAGCGGTAGGACCGCAGCATTACCCGTTTGCCGTCCCGTATGGC
Organism: Chitinophagales bacterium; assembly: GCA_038256495.1. Classification (GTDB taxonomy): domain Bacteria; phylum Bacteroidota; class Bacteroidia; order Chitinophagales; family Chitinophagaceae; genus Ferruginibacter. The sequence continues at coordinate 1,899 of JBBSKH010000250.1, read as the reverse complement.
AGCTCCCAGCCTGTTTACAGCCTCATGTGTATTTTTTCCGGGCAATTGCGAGAGCGCCCTGAAATCGTATAATGAATTTAGCTTACCGGCCAGCCGGTTTTTTATCGGCGATTCGCCCTGCAATAAATCAATTGTTTTGTATAACAGGTATGCTTCTTCTTCAGAAAAATGCAGGAGCTTTTGCAAAGATTTTACTGCATGGTTATCTGTTTGCAATTGGTAGGTTCCATTGTGTCTGTTAAGAACAAAACCGGCATTCTCTATTTCCTCCAGGTGGCGGTAAATAGTTCGGTCACTCTGATCGAACCGTTCCATTAATTCTACAAGCGTATATCGCCTGTTTCCACTCAGTAACATCAGCAGGCGCAATAGTTTTAGCATCGTTACAAATTTTTAATTTCATTAAACGCTTTATCCCTTCCCCACCAATTCCACGCAGCCCATACCCATCGCATTGTGAATACCCAAACCCGCATCGAGCGCCAGGTTAATAATGGCCTCTGGCGCAGTAAGTTTAATGCGAAATTTGTCGAATCCCCGCACCTTCGTTTGTGCAGCAGTTCCTTCCTTTATGGTGAGTAACCGGTGTCGTGGAGGATGGTTAAAAAATACCGGGTGCAGGGAAGTTTCACTTCGTATCTTCTCCAATGCCGCATCATCTACTTCATTAATGGATGCATATTTCTCCATTAAGTTACCCGTAATAAGATCAGCAAAATCTCCTTCTTCCGGCGACACATAGTCATAGTTTCCTCTTTCATTTTTACGTCCTGCCACCAAGGGTGATTTAGGCTGCAGTAGAACAGGATATCCCTGAGGCCAATCATTCTTCTGCGCTATTACCTGCTTTACGACAAATGACGCTTTGCAGGTACTGTTTGCAATCTCCAGTTGCTGATGCATGAATAAACCTTGTACAAAATTTTCTGCTGCATCGGGCATATGAAAGCAAACCGTGAAGCTGGCAGCAGTGGTACGCATCACCATGTTACCCCCGTGGATAAAAAATGGTGTGCGGAGGTCGGAAAAAGTAAACAACTTAAAATGCTTGCTGCCATTTGTGTAGCCTTTGTTATGTAAAAAGGCGGCATAATCTTCATCTGCACGCTGTATGATTTTATAAATAGCTGCTGATAGCGGGTATTGGTAATTAAGCGTAATATGCTGTGATGGCGCTAAAGCCAGAAGATCTATTACAAACCGCATAAAGGGTATTTTGAAATATTCAAAAAATTAGTAGGCAATTCGTTGCACATTGAACAGTTATAAAGCTCAACGGAACTTAAACATACTAAGGCGATAAGGAAAGGGCTACTATTCATCGGGTAAAAATTGGCTGCTTTAAAGTTGGTGAAAATAAATTACAAATTATAATATTTTTTGCCCCAAGTAAAAACGGGGAAGTAATACTAACTCAAGTATTGAAGTAACCTCACCTATAAAATTTCAATTTAAATGACCTAACATAGTACAAATAATCCACCTTTTCAATGTATCCCCAGGCCAATCACAACAGATTGATTAAAGCTTAAATCCAGGTTATCAAACCAGACCTGTTTGTCTTGCATAAAAATATTTCATTCTAAAACTTCCCCATAGAATCTATCGGTATAAATTCTTAACAAACCACAGTAGCGCCATCTGCGGAATACAAATTAAAAGCGGCAAAGCATTATGGCACACAATATCAATTTTTTAAAGAACAAACAGGAAAGCACAGTTTTTTTTCGGTAAATGAAAAGGCCTGGCATGGCCTCGGGCAGATCATAGATCAATACCCGACTAGTGCAGAGGCGCTCAAATTTGCAGGACTGGGTTACATGGTTGAAAAACGAAAGCTATTTACTTATAGCAATCAAAATCCGGCAACCAGAATAGCGATTGAATTTTTTCCGCTGC
>JBBSKH010000249.1:0-2646 GCA_038256495.1 Chitinophagales bacterium | reverse complement strand
TGAAACCGGTACAATCCAACGTATACTAATGCCCGGATTTAGTACTTTAAAATGGTTGCTGGTAAAAATGTATTTACGTAAGCCATAGCCCACAGATCCAGACCATATTATTCCTGAACGATCGGCAATAAAAGGAGAAATTAAACGGGTACTGTCCGGTAATTGCAAGTTCCAAACCGGCTGTTTACCTGGTTCCCACTTCCTCACATCATAAAAACTCAATTCCCTGTGAAAATTCTCCCATAACTTTTGCCTAGGTCTTAATAAAATATTCCCTGCTATTTTTTTGTTTGGATCAAATAAGGGTACCGCTTCTCTACCGTCGTACAAAAAAAGGCTTCCATTAATGAGCACGCTCTTACCAGGAGTAAAATAACCGTTGTTTAAAAGCTGTGCATTCTTTTCAAGCTTAAAATTATTTTTAATGGGGTGGAATTTATACACGGAACCGTCCATGCCACCTATCCACATAGTTCCGTTTTTATCTTTTCCAATGCCATACACCTGCGCATCGTTAGGTAGGGATAATCTTGTAATGACAGGATTTGCACCCTTTTCAAAAAAATCTTTTTTTAATTCTATTACATTCAGTCCCGCCCTGTCTGCCGCTACAAGTACCCTGCCATCGGGCAGGCCCTCTATCAACCTAATGGCATTGCCAGAAAGGCTGGATGCATCTGCCAGGCGATGCTGGATGCGAAAAAATATCCCGGTCTTCTTATCATAAACATTCAGTCCGGCATCTTCTGTTCCCGCCCAGATGCGACCCTTTGCATCTTCAAATAATTTTACTATGGTATTGCTGCTAAGGCTCCTGTCGTTGTATGCATCATTCGAAAAAACTTTGAAGCCGTATCCATCATAACGGTTCAGTCCATTTTTGGTGGCTGCCCATATAAAACCTTCCCTATCCTGCAACAGGTCAAACACCATTCCCTGAGACAGGCCCTGGGCGGTGGATATGGTCTCATATTCAGCAATCTTTTGTGCAGGCGCCCGCCATCCAAAAATTATGATGATGGACAATACAAGGATTGTTTTTAAAACAGTTAATCGGAGCAGCATGTGTTGCGAATGAAAGATGCAAAGGGATTTTGATAAGAATCTTACACAGGAAAAGGAATGATAACGTACAAACTACGAAATAATCCTGACCATGCACAATTTGTCCTGATAAAAGCAGAAAAAGTACAGAAAGATGGTGACAATATCCTCACGGAACGAAGCCTTTCAGTAACATCTTTATGATAGAATTAGCGCCGGTCTATAGATTCAACAATACAAAAAAAATGTAACCGAAGATGCCTATGGAGATTTTTTAAGTTGGTGAAGGCTCAGATGCTAAGCATAAAATACGGTGAAGCTACTTTCTGCCAATACGAACCAATTGTAACAACTAAACGCTGAATATTTTTTATAATTCCATTTCTATCACTATTAAACATTTAAAAATGAAAAAATTATTATCCCTGATGTTGCTTCTTCCGCTATTCGGAATAGGACAGACCAAAACTTTGCTTACCTCAAACAGGTTATTTGTTAAGAATGACAAAGTATCCGAATTTGAAAAAGCACTTGCCAACCATGCACAGAAATATCATACCGGCGATGTAAAGTGGCGTGTATGGAGCATCCAGTCAGGTCCTGATGCAGGTGGCTACATGATTACTGAAGGTCCTAGTAGTTGGAGTGTTTTGGATAGCCGTGGCGATATAAGCGCAGAACACACAGCAGATTGGGAAAAGAACGTTTTCCCATTTGCCACAGAAAAAGGTGAAAGCGGATATTATGATTTCCTGGCTGATTTAGGCACTGTACAGCTTACTGATTATGCTGACAAGATCATTATCAATCATATGACAGCGAAACCTGGGATGGTAGTTAAAGTGCAAGACCTCATTAAAAAACAGAAAAAGGTTTGGGAAGCTGCGAATGAGTCTGTTGCTGTTTACTCCGTAGTATTTTCCGGTGAGCCGGGTTTTATTACAGTAACCCGTTTAAAAGATGGTTTAAAAGAATTAGCCAGCGATTACCGAAAACCATTTGCAGACAGATTTAATGCTGCACATGGAGCAGGGTCATTTGATAAATGGTTAAAAGATTATGCTGACGCAGTACAGAACCGCTGGTCCGAACTACTCATCTACAAACCCGATTTGAGTTCAAAGTAATTTAAATAGAACATCACCGTCTCAAGACTTATGCTTTGAGAAGGGTTTCTATTTAAATCAAGGTACTTGTTACCTCAAACATTTTCAGAATTATAAACATCCTTATTCATTAAACTAAACTAAAAAACAAATGAAAGATTTTAAAATCGCCCCATTCTTAATCGGCTTTTCCATTATGGCCATTAGCTGTAACCAACCTTCAGCAGACAACACAACAGAAGCAAAATCAGACGGTACTGAAACGGTGACTGCAACAACAGATCCTGCACAATTAAAAAAAGAAATCCAGCAACTGGAAACAGCATCGGCAACTGCATATAATGCAGGTGATGTCACTACACTGGCAGCCTTTTATTCTGACGATGCAATAAGCATGGATAATGAAAAACCCATGATGGTAGGAAATGCTGCTATTAAAAAAGATATGGAAGAAGGACTTGCAAAAAGACCCAAAGGAGCTAAAACCAATTATGAT
>JBBSKH010000248.1:0-2680 GCA_038256495.1 Chitinophagales bacterium | reverse complement strand
TCATACTTCTAACTGTTGCACTCACATGGCCCAGGTAATCCCGGTGGCCGGGACGTTCAAGTTTTTTAAAAGCGCTCTCTACATAGTATGCATTCTTATCGTCGTAAATATTTACAGTTGTGTAATGCCGAAAATCCACCGGGTCGGGACAGGCTGCATAACAACCGTTGTACTCTTTGGGATAGAAGACCTGTGCTGCCAATACTTCCCAGCCACCTGTTGAGCCTCCGTACATAAAACGGGCCCAACCCTGGCCAATTCCCCTGAAGCGTTTTTCAATTTCCGGGATCAGTTCGTAAGTGATGGCATCACCATAAGGACCGAGGTTAGCCGAATTCACCGCATAGGAATCGTCATAGTAGGGATTGGCATGTTGAATTTCCACCGCCAACACACGGGGGAAACCGGGCCCTGTCCATTGCTTATAAAAATCATATTCTTCCTGCTGCTGAATTTTATTGTAGCCGGTAATATGAAACCGGTCGCTGGTATCAGCTACCAGGTTTGCATCCGGTGCTGTAGTGCGGAAGCCGCCAAAATCTGCAGGAAAATGGCCGTGGAAAATTGCCAGCGGGTAACGCACCGAAAGATGTTCATCAAAACCCTGCGGCAATAAAATATGGGCACCAAGGTACATGGGCCTTCCCCAGAATTCGGTAAGCAGTTTACTTTGAATTTTTATGTGCTTGATATATTTAGTATCTGCAGGTTCTGCAATTGGCGGAATAACTTTATTGATGGCAAGGCTGACTTCGTTGCTGTTGGCAGGATCGAAATGAATTTTAATCGGTGTAGAATATATGTTACCAGGTGCCTCGTTCCAGTGCTGTCCTTCTCCCCTGTCCATGGGAAGCTTCACGGTATGTCCTGTTTTTAAATGAAATGTTTCATATTTATGCAACAAAGCCTGCACATAATAATCACCAGCAGGAATATCCTGCAGTCTTTCTACCGGGTAACCGAATGCGCTTACGCCTACCAGTTGGCTTTGCCCGGGCTGCCAGTTGTTGACATCAATGCCAAAAACCATTTGTGTATTGGCAGCATCACTTATTTGGAAACGGGGTTCTTTAGCAGGATCGTTTGACACAAGCAATAACAAGCGTCCATCTAAAGGGTCTTGTTCCAGCCCGGGAGCGATTGTAATACGGAAACTTTGTGCAGTAGCAGCATGCAGCGCAGTTAGCATGCAGATGAATAGTAAACTCTTTCTCATATTAGTAGATTGAATTATAAATATAACCTATCCGCTCCTCAATATTAAACTTTCGTGTTGCAGGCTATTTAACAAACAAGAGCACTACAGTAAGCACTATGCCTGCCAACGTAAAATACAATCCTTTCTTAAAGATGGAGGTATTAGGCATAAACATCCAGAAAAAAGACAGCACAAAAAATAACAAGGATGCCCCAAAAAATATATTGAGGTAAAACAGTGAGTGATTTGTATTGGCTTTGTACAATTTTGTCATTTTCTCTAATACCAACGGTAAAGATTGAATCGTTTAACTTACCACGCCCGTTAATTTATTATAATTGCCTTGTTTAAAATATTGCAGGTTTGCACTTGTGCTGTCGATGCTCAGATTGTTGATTTTTATTGCTTTACCAAGGGCTGCTGTATCCAGGTTAGCTTCCAGTTTTTTCTGCCGCCGTAGGTAAGCCTTTCTGCCGCCGTCTGGCTTCCAGCCAACGGCCTAGCCTAGGCCTCAAAGAAAGAATTTGAAATATTCAGTTGCCGGAATAATGTGTGATGATATCAAACTCGTTAATTCGCTTAAGGTAAAATTTAGCAGTGGAGAATTTAAATTTTTCTGCAAAATTTACCAATCCGGCGGCTACAGGGTTTTCATGAATATATTCCAATCTTCTTAACGGCAACCTTACCATTGACAATAACAAATCTATCAGCAGCATTACCTATAATCATTTGAATCTTCCGTTGGCAATTACCGTTACAGGAAAGGGAACGATTACCTATACATATGATGCGGCAGGTAACAAGCAGAAAAAAATCACCACAGAAACCGGTGCAACGTTACTGAATAATGGAACCACTTATACCGCCGTTACCATAACCACTACCACTACCTACCTGGGTGCTGCGGTGTATGAAACAAAGGCATGCAGTAATGCAGCTTTGGTGACATTACAATACACAGACAAGCTGCAATTTACCGGTCATGAAGAAGGCAGGATAAGAGCTCTATATAATAATAGCGCCATCCCAAATGCGATTACAGCCCTGGCATATGATTACATGCCAAAAGATCATTTGGGTAATGTGAGAATGGTGCTTACGGAAGAGGTGAAACAAAATACTTACCCAGCCGCAACATTAGAGAGTGTAACATTTAACGGTAGTAGCGCAATTTCAGTAGAAGATGATTACTATAATGTGACTGCTGGCAATGTTGTGCCGCAAACCATGGCAACGGGTATACCTGTATATCAAAACAACAATATAGTACCCAATAACAACCCTTATAGTAACACAACTGCTAACAGTGCTTCATTGTATAAATTAGATGCAGCAACCAACACGGTACCCAACAAAACCGGCCTTGGCATTACCTTAAAAGTTATGGCAGGGGATAATATCAATGTTTTTGGAATTAGTTATCACAAAAAGCCTGCAGGCAATTATGTGCTTGCATCCAATCCGATATCTGTTGTGAAT
>JBBSKH010000247.1:0-2730 GCA_038256495.1 Chitinophagales bacterium | reverse complement strand
TGATGTAGTGTCTTATCTTGGGCGCTACCCCCACAAACTAGCCACCGGCCTGCCGGCAGGCAGGTCACCCCCCTCCGTATTGTAAGCATCAGCGAGCACCGTGTATTGTTTAAATACCGTGACTATGCAGATGCTAACCGGCCCAAAGAAATGAGGCTGAGCCATGCTGTCCCGAAAGTTCGGGACTACGTCGCTTCGAACTGCATATCCTTCCCAAACGTTTTGTAAAAATCCGGCATTATGGCTTGCTGCAAAACCATGGTAAAAGAAAACGGCTCAATGCTATCCGCAAACAATTAAAACTATCGCCCTTGCTGCCCAGGGTGCAGGTATCGGTAACCATTCGCATGCTGGAGAAATATGGCAAAGACATTACGCTTTGCCCAAAATGCAACAGCGGAAAACTCATGCTTATTCATATTGATTATGGCAGCTATGAAACCAAATCGATTAAAATGCGGCTAACCACCAACGATAGCAACGGGCAAACCCATGCACCACCATAATAAAAAACAGGGCCTGAGCGGAAATGAAAAGGTTCTTTTTACAGATAAAGAAAATGAGCTGCTAAAAACGGGTAAGGGAAGTTATACCCTGATACTAAAGCAGGTAATCAAAATGGGCCGGAAGCAGTTGCACAAATCCGCCAACCCTACTTACAAGGAGGCAACGAAAGCTACTTTACCACCTATAGCCAACTAACCGGCGTCGGTCAACAAACAACTTGTCTGCAGGGAGGCAGATAACCAAAAGCCCCGCAAATACTTTAGATGCGGGGCTTTTTTACGTGGGGCTTTCGGCTGTTGTTCTTAATGTTAGCGGTAGTTGTTTGTCAGGTTGGTTTTTCAATTTTTGTCTCGACCAAAACCCTTGAATAAATTTTGTCAAAAATAAATTTAGGTGTCAAACCCATTCCAATTTTTACAACATGGTAAAGGATTTTATTTTTTTGGTGCAATAATTTGCCAAACCACCAAGATTGAAAAACTATTGGATCAATTTTTTTAGTTCTTCTTTTCTGAAAAGTTTCAAAAACTTGCCGTAATGTCAATTTGTTGTCGCCAAGTAAACTTGCCAAGAGATAAGAGTCTTCCATTGTCAAACAAGCCCCATTTGCCATGTTTGGTGTCGTTGGGTGGATTGCGTCCCCAATCAGCAAAGTATTTTTTCTAAACCATTTTAAGTCCTTGCGTTTTTTTGGGTTTATATCCAAAAGTTCTGCTGAATAAACATCTTCTGATTTGTCTATAATATGCTGTACAATTGGGTCATAACCTAAAAAATATGATTTCAACACTGACTTGTTAAGCGATATTTTTTCGTTGTCACTTTTCTCTTTAATGATGTACCAACTGTAATAATTTTTGCCCGTATGAATTATTGCAAACCTTATATTTTGACCAACGAAGTCGTGGTACGAATTTTTGAATTTTTCAGCAAGTTCAATTTCGCTGATTCCACGAAAAAGGATTTGGTTAGAATCCCGAAGTTTAAGATTTGGATAAATTTCCTGTCGGGTTTTTGAATTGATGCCTTCTGCAGCTATTACTATGTCATTTTCGGAAAAATCTTTTACTGATTTTTTACTATCTAAATAGACATTCTGTTTTTGCAAATGGCTATACAGTAACCGATAAAATTGTCGCCTGTTTACCGACAAAGCAGGTCTTTTCAATTTGAAAGACTTGATATAATTTAATTGATTGTCCACAAAATGGAAGTTGCGTATTTCCGTCCCAATTTGTTTTGTTTCTTCTAAAATATTCCATTCTTCAAGTATGGGAAAAATATTCGCACTTATACCCAACCCTACATTTTCGTATGTTATGTCAGCATTTTGTTCAAACAAGTTGTAAATAATTCCGTTTGTCTGTAAAGCCAAGGCGGTTGTCAAACCTCCAATTCCACCGCCAATAATATTTACAGTTTCAATTTCTCTCATATTCTGTTCATAGTTACTGAGTGTCGCTTTACAATTACCGCCAACGTTGAGTATTGCTGCAGGTGGGGTATTTTATAACGTCCCGCCCCACTTGCAGCAATACTTTTGTTGAACCAACACCTACGGTGAAGAACCCAACAGTCCGCTAAAAATACGATCTTTCCTTTTCATTAAAATAAATGTATCATGAAAAAAAAATGAGTACAGTAGAGTAACGCTATCGTTGGAGGCCCAGGAAGCCCTTCAGCAAATGCACAAAGTGCTTACCGCCAAACATTATTCGCCACGCACCATCCGCAATTACACACAGGAGATGCGTTTTCTCTTTGCACATTATTTCGATCGGCTTCCACAGTCTATCGTCAGTAAAAACATCATTGCCTACATTAATTACATTGTAAAAGAACATGAAGTTGGCCGTGAAAAATGCCACCCCCGCACCATTGGGCGGGGTAGCCCAGTCCTGTAGTTTCTTTTTTAAGCATGTAATGCCATCACCCTTTGTAATTCCTTCTCAGTTTTATCCCCGCAAAGAAAACAAATTGCCGCAGGTTTTTAGCATAGACCAGGTAAAGCAATTGGTTGGCGTCATTACCAATTTAAAACACCGGGTAATCGTCTCCTTGTTTTACGGCACCGGGCTGCGCATGAATGAATTGGCGAATCTAGAAATTGCTGATATCGACAGCAAAGCTTACCAGGTAAAAGTAACCGGCAAAGGCCGCAAAGATCGATTTACGATTTTGCCCAAACAACTGCTGGATGACCTAAGAAAATATTACCTGCAG
>JBBSKH010000246.1:0-2745 GCA_038256495.1 Chitinophagales bacterium | reverse complement strand
TAGTGAAACCCAACTCGGGATGAAGTATGGTGTGCACCTTTCCTTTGGTAGTTTGTGACATAGCAGTTTTTTACGCTTTAAAGTTAGCAAAATAATTTTCCGATGGGAATATTATCTACAATGGGCCTGGTTCAAAAAAATCAGGCACTTCTATCTGCTGTGTAATAACTTGTGCAACTAAAAAGGAGATAACGCATTGAAACATCAACAAAACTTGAAAACAATTTTGGGGGATATGGATATCTATCTCATAGACCAGGTATTGAAAGAACGTTATAAAAATGGCGACCTGTTGTTGGATGCTGGTTGTGGTGAAGGACGCAACCTCCTATGGTTCGTACAGCAAGGTTTTGAAATTTTCGGGATAGACCAGGATGAAGAAAGTATTGCTCATCTTAGAAACACCTATCCATCATTGCCTGCTAATCACTGGCAGGTAGCATCGCTCGATAAAACCAGTTTTGCTGATAATTATTTTAATCATATCATCTGCAGTGCTGTGCTACACTTTGCAGAAAACAGTATGCATTTCTTTGCTATGCTAAATGAGTTATTGCGGATATTGGTGCCAGGCGGCAGCCTGTTTATTCGCATGGCTTCCGATGTTGGTATTGAAAAACTGGTGATCCAGGTATCAGAAGAGCAATTCCTTTTACCAGATGGTTCACTTCGTTTCCTGCTTACAAAAAAGCTTTTGCAGCAAATGCTGCAAAAGCTACCGGTTACTTTATTGGAACCATTTAAAACGGTGAACGTAGCTGATCAGCGTTGTATGAGTACATTAGTATTTCAGAAAATATAGGGCTACGATTCGCCTTGTTCCGGCAAAATCTCCTCCAGTTTATTGTCGGTTACAAATTTGTCGCGGGCTTTTGTAAATGATTCCAACAAGTCGTTTGTTTCCTCAACACCTTCATCAACCTTTGCGTGAATGTCTGGTAAATGCTTATCCAGGATCCCGTTTCCTAAATTGATGTTATCAGCTTCTAGCTGCGTAATCTTCTTTAGGAGCGATGTTTGGCTGTTGCTTATGTCTTCCAGCTCCCGAATCATCTTGTCCATCATGTGTTTCTTTTCAACCTTATCCATGGTATTTTTCTTTTAGTGTAGTTAAAAAATGCTTTACAGTAAAGTAACCCTGCATAAATCATGCAACCTTTTTTATGCCGGTTATAATCCGCTGTAATAGTCGTACCCCCGCTGTGCCCAGTAATCTGCCGGGCGATCATTACTGAAGAACAAAGTACCAATGCGCTTCAGGTGCTTAATGCCATATTTAACCGGGATAATCAGCCTCAACGGATATCCCTGGTTCATGGGCAGGGGGCACCGTTCATTTCGTAACAAAGCAAGGTTTGAGGGTGTAGCATACTTTCCATATCAATGCCTACATAATAGCCTTTATCGGGTGTAATTAAACCTGCATAAGATAAGGCTGCCTGGTTGCTTGAGCCATAGTGCTGCATAAAATCGCTGAACTTTACGCCGGCCCAATAGGTTACCTGGCTCCAGCCTTCAATACATTTAAAATTGAAAATGAGTTCGGTCCTTGGCAGGGCCTTGATATCTTCCAGACTAAGCAATAAAGTGTCGCCAGCATTTCTCAATACATTTAATTTCCACGTAGCAGTGTCAAAATTCTTGCTCATGCCGGCATCACCATTAACCCTTACACGTGGTGCAGCATATTTCTTTTTGAAAGTTCTGGCAAGATGCTCATTGCTGAATATAGAAGAAAAAATTGCCTCGTTTGTACTCAGTACTGTCCTTAAAGGTTTTAGTGCGCCCTGCTCTTTGGGTTGCCTGTACAACCACTTCCATGCAAATATGCATCCCACAAAAAACAATATAAAAATAACGAACGAAACAATCGTACGGTTCCTTAGCTGTGCGGCTGAAATCAATTGCTCTTCCTATTTCATTGTTGAAATTTATTGCTTATCGCCTGTTGCCGGGGTATTTTCCGGGTTGCTCTTACAAGCAGAGCGTTAAGTACTCTATACCTGTATCTCCACATATTGTGCAATTAATTACATAAACACTTTTTCTGCCAGCTTAAGATGACTTAACATGATAACATACCAGGCATTGCTGAAGGCAGTTGCATGGTATTAGCTTCCGTAAACGCTTTTTGGCAAAACGCTTGCACTTATTCTGTTGATAAAAGGAAGCGGAAATTATGACCGTGCCTGATCAGTTATTTTTAATCAAAAAACAATAAAAATGAAAAACGAGAAAAAAGATAATGCCGCACCAAAAAAAGCTGCTGCTAAACCTGCAAACACAAAGAAAAAAACTTCGGTGGCCAAGATCAATAATATAATTACCAGCGCAGTTGGTAAAACGAAGGCGCGGGCCGGCCGGGATCATAACAATGACGGTACCTGGGTAACTTATGAAGATGAAAGAGAATAATAATTAGAATGATTACAAATAAACGCTGGTCAATAAATTTTGGCCGGCGTTTTTTTATGTAGGCAAGGGATTCTTTTAGCCAGGGATGGCTGCGATTGACAACGCCTGCCGCTGTCTGGTCTCTGATTGGCGCATGTGTTCTGCCGAAGGCAGTTCACATGTGACAAAAAGTACAAGCGGTTTTTAACCGTAGTAAGTACTTCCTAAAAAATGGAAAATAGCAACTAATTAAATTGCGGCAGGTGTAGGTAAGCCTTCCACCCGAACGGCGTTGCCACCTCTTGGGCTTCGGCCAGCGGCAAAGTATTGTGGCCACTATGTTGAATAGGG
>JBBSKH010000245.1:0-2809 GCA_038256495.1 Chitinophagales bacterium | reverse complement strand
GTTGGCGCCATAAAAAGAATTGATATCTTTTAGGATCAGGTCCATCAGTGGCCGGGTAAGCTGGTCTCCATCGCAGTCAATGCTATTATCTGAGGCATATGCAATCATAGCGTTGCGGGTGCTCTTTCCAAAATCTCCATCAGCACCATATTTTGCAAAATTTAATTGTGTACCATAACCTCTTTCATTCAGCATCAACTGGATGGCGGTTACGCTCATACGGGAGCCTTTTGAAATATATTTTTTAGTGCGTAGGTCGGAATTATAGATGGACCACAACAGGTACATCTCAGGAAGAAAATTATGCCGCTCCAACATAAGTTTTGCAAGTGTATTATTTACAGATTTCCCATCGCTGCGGTTATTATTTTTTGTGGCGAAAGCTACTACTGCTGTTTCTGTTGCCGGTCCATAATCTCCATCCACTTCAAAATTATCAAACTCGAGTTCACGCTTAAACCCCAGTTCAAATAAAACCCGTTGCAATTCTTTTACAAGTTCCTTATTTGTAGAATTCTGCGTTAATTCTTTACTGATATCCCCCTGTTTCAGGGCTGCTTCCATAAGTGATCTTTCCATACTAACTAAAATTTAAATTGTGTATTAAAAATATCTATAATGTTTTTATAATGCAAGCATTAGTTTGGATTTGTGCGTGGCTGATCTCCATTCATTCAGTCTATTCTGAGTTGGTAAGGAGCGGTATAAAACCTGGCGAATCCTCCGTAACCGGTTACTTTTTTTGAGGAGAATTATAAGCTAAGAAATGGAGTTTTTCTTAATTTCAATCACTGGTCTTCCAGGAAAGACAACCTGCTTTTATTGGTATAACAATTAAAGCCTGGCCCGGCACACTAAGCGTTGACAATTCCTATAGCCAGTACTGTAATTACAACTATTATGATTGCATATAAATAAAGAGATCTAAAATTAAATTTCGCTTTAATTAAAAATATTAATGAAAGTACTGGCAATACTATGGTTGCCAGTATTGCCGGCAGCCAAAGTATTTCAAAGATAGCTCCAACCAACTTGTTTGTATAAACATCTGTGGTCCATCCGATAAATAGATATACCGAAGTAATGATACTGAAAATGAAAATTACTTTGCTTGTTTTTGAGTGCTTAAATGCCAATGAATTATTTGTCATTAATTTTATCAATTAACAGTTGCTGGTTCACGGCCATCCAATGTGCTATTAAAAGTAATTAAGTTTGGCTGTAATAGTGGCAGTTTTTTGGTAGAAGACCTTGTTTCCGATTGCTGTCTCATTTTTTAATCTGCAATGCCTCATATGCATTGGGTGTTGCAATCTGCCGTATTTTTGTTTGTATCGCCAGGTGCACAATACAAACAAAACAAATGAACAAAACTACTTTAACTGGTACCCTATCTGCGATGCGTAGCTTATTTTTACCGGCCCTATTCATTTGCCTGTGTTGTTGTTTATCCTGTAATAATATTACCGACATGAATGAAAATAAAATCTATGCGCTGCGCATTAAACCCGGTGCCGACCTTAAACAATCGCTGCAGGAATTTGTGACTGCTAAAAACATAAAAGCCGGCTGGATCAATACCTGCGTGGGCAGCCTTACCCGTTACAATATCCGTTTTGCCAACCAGCCCACGACGGCTTCAGATAGCGGCCATTTTGAAATTGTAAGCCTCACCGGTACTTTGTCGGTTAATGGCTCCCATATCCATATCAGCATCAGCGACAGCACCGGAAAAACCATTGGCGGCCACCTGGCAGATGGCAATATCATTTACACTACCGCAGAGATCGTGATAGGCTCCAGCGAAAAACTGGATTTCACAAGGGAAAAAGACGGCACTACAGCATGGGAAGAATTGCAGGTTAAAGAAAAAGAGTAATGGTAAATAATGCATTAATCCGGAAAAATTAATACTTTTCATTTTTTATCTGTAAAACCTTTCCAGCTTATGAAACAATTTCTTATCAGTTCCCTCCTGCTCCTGGGTTGTTACTTCATGTCCTTCTCGCAGCAAAAGCAATTTGAATTTGGTCTGCATAGCGGCGTTAATTTCAACTCTGCCCGGGGCTATGCTTTTACAGGCTTTAAGCCAGGCAACTTGTTTGGTGTGCATTTCGGCTTCGATATCCATTACAAATTTTCCGAAAACTTTGGGGTGAAGGCAATGCCGCAAATTGATCAGAATGGCTGGGCACACCGCTCTTTGTATTTTGAAGGCATACCTCCCAGCGGGCCATTGCAGAAAGGAGATGCGTTAACCCGGCTGGCTTACCTGAACCTGCCAGTACTGGCCACCTTCACTACAGGCAGTAGGATAAAATTTACCGCAGGTGCAGGTTTTTTCGGAGGGTATCTCCTGGAAGAACTGCTCGTTATAAAGGCGGATAAATCATCCGGCTCAACATTGTCTGGCAGTTCATCTTCTTCGGAAAATTACAAGTCCTATAATTACGGGCTGTCCTTTAATGCCGGGGTAATATTTCCCATGAGCAAACGATTAAATTTTCAAGCAGGTATGCTTGACAATTTTGGATTGGCAAACATCAATAAATCGGGTGAAACTATTAAAACCAATGCGCTATCTGCTATGGTGGGTATGGTATTTTTATGCAAATAAAATAGAGATAAAACATTTATAACGAATGCATCGAAACCCTGTCTACCAGCCTACCTGCCGAAGGCATGGCCTCCAGGCAAGCAGGCAGGCTCGATGAATACTAATAATTTAAATTTCATAAAATGGGAATTCCTAAGTTTAGGGAATGCAACATCAGAAAACTTGTAGTTCTGTCTTATGAATGCTGACGAT
>JBBSKH010000244.1:0-2840 GCA_038256495.1 Chitinophagales bacterium | reverse complement strand
GATATACATCTAATCAGCTATAGTGAAACATCCGAGGCTGTAACAGAAATTAGCTTTGAAGAATGAAAATGAAGATAAATGAGTTAATAAGGAATTGATTTGAAATCCAAACTTTTTTATACAATTAATTCAGTCTTTTGATAGGTTAATGATGAAGGTTAACCCATTGGCCAAAACAGGCAATAGTTGGCTGAAAAAATAAAGCACTTGAACCAATTCATTTTTTAAACATACAAAGCGCAGCTATTTGTGCTTTACAAAAAACTGTAGATGATGGAACTTATTTCTTACAAAACAAATATCAAAAACGAAAATGCTTTACAGCGTGTTACTCCATTTTTAAACCGGGCCGTTGGTTCGGCTAACTGGCAACTCGACCTGGAAAGTTCCGACAGGAAACTGACCGTTTTTTCTCCCGGTATCATCAATGAGATACATGTGGAAGATGCGATCCATAAAGCAGGCTTCAGGGCTTTAAACCTTGATGAGTACTATTCAATTTATTAAAATGAAAACGAAAGATATATTTCTACTGATAATGCTGGCAATGGCCTGGGGAAGCTCCAGTCTTTTTATAAAGATTGTTGCACCGGTTATCGGCGTATTTCTAAGTGTAGGCACACGCATGTTACTGGCAGCATTTACATTACTGCTCATTGCAGGCATTTATCGCCAGCTGCCCGATTTAAAAAACAGGTGGAAAGATTACCTGGTCCTGGGAGCTTTTAATATTGTTGTTCCGTTTGTGTTGACCACATTTTCTGTAATACAACTTGGAGCGTCTCTTGCAGCCATCCTGGGTTCTACCATTCCATTGTTTACAGC
Organism: Chitinophagales bacterium; assembly: GCA_038256495.1. GTDB lineage: Bacteria > Bacteroidota > Bacteroidia > Chitinophagales > Chitinophagaceae > Ferruginibacter. The sequence continues at coordinate 2,015 of JBBSKH010000244.1, read as the reverse complement.
ATTGGCTGCCAAATTTTACCTGCATGAAAATATTTCCGGCAAAAAACTGGCTGGCATGGTCATCAGTGTAGCTGGCATATTCATGGTGTTCGGCTGGAGTCCTGCATCAGCCGGCATCGGTTTCTGGCTGGCGATACTGGCGGGCCTGATAGGGTCGTTTTCGTATGCACTCTCTACAGTTTATGCCAAAAGAAAATTCAGCAAAACAGGCTCTGTTGATATAGCAACCGGGCAGATCATTATGGCCGCTGCCATATCACTGCCGTTCTTATTTATAAACTACCAACCTGTTTTATTTGCCCCGGGCATTTTAGTGCCTTTAGCCATCCTGGCCATTATTAATACTGCCGGAGGTTACATTTTGTATTTTAAACTGATTACAAACGCAGGCACCGTAAATGCATCATTGGTTACAATATTGGTTCCGGTATTCAGTTTGTTATGGGCATCTGTTTTTTTAGAAGAAAAGATTACAGCAGGTATGATAGCCGGATTGGGATTTGTGTTGTTTGGACTTATGCTTGTAGTATATAATGTAAAGCGGCGCTCTGTTTCAAAGTTAAAGCTGGTTTGGATTAACAAGACATATAAGGAAACGCCGATAGAAAAAAGGAGCAAATTGGTAACGGCTAAATGTGACTGATCAATTGTCTTCTATTTGATTCAACTAAATACATGAGACTCTACTCATTTCTCTTATTCCTTTTTGACAATCCTGATAAAAGTGTTTTTCAGAATCGTAAACAAACCATATTACCGGGTTACAGAATTATTTCATAGAATGGCTTATTTACTCCACGATCCTGAAGATTAAGTTTAATGGTTGATCATTTCTTTTCATATCGGTTTTGCCTGTCAACGCCATTGCAGCCTTCCATCATATCTATTACCTGCACGCAACAGCAAAAAACTCCCCGGACAAACATCTATAGCTCATAATATCATTGCAGTGTTGTTGCATCGTTTGGGCTTAATGAAGGCTTTTGTAGAATGGGGTTCACTTACCTGCAGCTAAAATTTTATACATCATCGCTGCCATAGTATAAAAAGCTAGGCACCACTGCATGGTAATTTTGTTCTATAAAAAATTAAATTATGGTACAAACCACAACTGTTTCAAAATCAATGTACGATAAAAGATGGCTGGCACTGGCACTTATCTGTACAGCCCAGTTCCTCGTTATAATGGACACATCCATTATCGGTGTGGCCTTGCCCGCAATTAAAACCGATCTGGGTTATACTCAAAACGGTCTGCAATGGATATTCAATGCTTATGTAATTCTGTTTGGTGGAATTCTTTTACTGGGCGGAAGATTATCTGATTTGTTTGGCGCAAGAAAAATATTTATGACAGGGTTCGGGATTTTGGCCGCCGCTTCTTTGCTTGCTGGTGCAGCCTGGTCCCCTGCTGTTTTAAATTTTGGAAGGGCTATCCAGGGGCTGGGTGCTGCATTAATTGCTCCGGCTGCAATGACACTGCTAATGTCAACATTTACCGATCCGAAAGAACTGGGTAAAGCATTTGGCCTCTGGGGAGCGTCGGCTGCTGCCGGTGGTTCAGCCGGGGTATTTCTCGGTGGTATAATTACCGAGTGGATGGACTGGCGTTGGGTATTTTATATCAATATTCCCATCGCATTATTTGTATTGGCATTTTGTAAATCCTGGTTATTGCAGGGAAGAAGATCCACGGGAAAAGTAGACTGGGCAGGAGCGATACAAGCAACTACTTCATTGGTGCTTATGGTGTATGCCATCGTATCGGCAGAGTCTGCAGGATGGGGTTCTGTTCAAACCATTGGCTTATTGTCTGTTTCTGTTTTGTCCTTTATCATTTTTCTTGTTTCGCAAAAAAGAAAAAAAGAACCGTTGTTGCCGTTGCACATTTTTAAAACACCCAACCTTTCCTCAGGAAATATAGTGATGGGTTTGATGGCCGCAGCATGGATACCGCTATGGTTTTTTCTGAACCTGTATCTCCAACAGATATTAAAATTAAATGCATTTAGTAG
>JBBSKH010000243.1:0-2869 GCA_038256495.1 Chitinophagales bacterium | reverse complement strand
GTTAGCGTAAAATGTCTGGCAAAGCTAAGGTCCATTCCAACGTTCCATTGTTGAGAAGTTTCCCAACTTAAATCAGGATTGGCAAATTGAAGAAGTGCAACACCCAGGGTATTTACATTATTAAAATAAGGATTGGTACCGTTTATGTTTCCCTGAATAGCACCATAATTACTTTGCTGATAAAATGCATCAAACACATAATTTGACCCTATATTTTGATTACCGTTACCACCAAAAGATCCTCTCAGCTTACCGAAACTGATGTACTTAGAAATACCATTGAAGAAATTTTCTTTAGAGAAAATCCAGGCTGCAGATGCTGAGCCAAAATTTCCCCACTGCTTATCTCTCGCCTGAGAAAAACGACTGGAACCATCTCTTCTTGCATTCACTTCAAATAAATATTTTTCTTTGAAGTTATAATTTAGCCGTCCAAAAAAACCCACCAGGGCCAATTCATTTGCGCCGGCATTATTTTGAATATTAGCAGACCCCAGGTTCAGATAAGGTTGATTGGGGTTAATAAATCCTTCCCTGGAAGCACCAAAAAAGTATTGAGTAGTTAACTCCTGCTGTGCCCCACCCAATACCTTGAAGGAATGATTGCTATTTAGCTGAAAAGAATAGCTTGCCTGACCTGAGTATACCCGGTATACATCGTTTCTCCATGTTTCATTCAGCCTTGTAACACCAGGCCATATGGATGTTTTGTCATATTCTCCAGTCGCTAAATTAGGCGAATAAATGTCTGCATTCTTTTGAAATGTTTTTGTATAAGGATTTCTTTTTTCACGACCCCAGGAAGCATCCAACTCTAATCCTTTTATAGGCCGATAATTTAGTGCCACCCTGGTAAGTAGGGTATTACCTTCGGTGTTAGAATTTCCGGTAGCTTCTGCCATTGCAATAGGGTTTCTATTGTTTGACTGTGCCGCTGTACCAAACATTCCCGGGCCGTATCTTCCCCCACCAATTGCCGGCAACCCAATTGCCTGACGAATAATAAATTCAGCACTTCCTGTGGATGGGTTGATAGTAGTATTATTCGTATACCCGAAAACCCCGTTCAAGCTTAGTTTTTCCGTTAATTTAAATTCAGGATTAATACGAATGTCATACTTTTTAAAACTGTTATTTTGAATCAAACCTTTTTGATCAAAAAAGGTAAACGAAGAAAAAATATTAACCCTTTCGCCACCAGACATTAGCTGAACATTATGATTTTGCATCAATCCACTATTGGTTAATAATTCCTTTTCCCAATCAGTATCTATCACATCAAAATTATTAGCAGGGGTGGTTTTGTATTTATCAATTTGTGCTAAACTAAAAGGTAAGGCGGTACCAGTAGGAAATTGGTTTAAATAGGCAATGTTACTTAACTGCATATGATCTATTGCCCCAACACGTTCAGGCAATGCAGTAAAACTTTGCTTTGTAAAAAAATTATTATAACTCACCTGCAACCCCTTTTTTGAAGCTCTTTTTGTTTTTACTAATATTACACCTGCACTGGCTCTATTTCCATAAATAGCAGTTGAAGCTGCATCTTTTAAAACTGTTATACTTTCAATAACATTTGGATCAATATTGTTTAAAGCATCTTGCCCGGTTCCCGTTGGCATTTGCAATCCATCAATAACAATTAAGGGATTGCTATTCCCTAATATTGAACCTTCCCCACGTATTCTTATAGACGCACCATCTGAACCCGGCTTACCAGATTGCTGTTGCACAGTAACACCCGGAGCAAGCCCTTGTAACACCTGGCTGGCACTTGATACTTGCCGCTTGATAAGCGCAGCATTGTTCAATTGAACTACAGATCCGGTTAAATTGGCTCTTTTTTGGGTACCATAACCAACCACTACCACTTCATTTAAATTGTTGTCTTGTTTGGTTAAAATTACATTGGCTATGCCATCTGTGGCCTGCATTTCAATTGTTTTATAACCAATACTGCTAAACACAAGGGCTGCATTTTTACCTGCATTAATGCTGAAATCGCCATTGGCATCAGTAGCCACTCCTTTTGAATTTCCTTTAACTGTTACTGTGGCAAACGCTACAGGATTGCCCGTGGCTGCATCCGTAACTCTGCCCGTTACTTTCATGTCCTGCGCTTTTACTCCCATAAAACTGGTAAAAAGCATTAGCAGCATAAGCATAATCTTTCTCATAATGTTTAATTTTTTGTGTAGCAATTGTTAGTATTGATGTTTAGTTTTTAAAATTACCCAGGTGGTCAACTGTGCTGGTTTCAAACGGCTTCAACCATTTATCCATCATCACAGCCACTTCAAAACGTTTTATATTTCTATTTAAATCCAACTCTTTCAATCCTGCATCCGTCCAGCTTTTTTTAAACTTATCTATGGTTGCTGCGGCATATTTTTTTTTCGGAGATTGTTGCATGACGATGATCTTAAATAAATCACCGACAGTCATCGATTTGTTTGTAGCTTCAAAAGCTAGTGGCTTGTACGAATTAAAATCCTTTATAAAAGTGTTTGTTTCAATAGTAGAATCCGGATAAAACCAGGTGCGGTTGGCCCAGGCATTAGGTTCGCCTGTACCTTTTAATATTCCGGTGGCACCAATTTTCTGAATAGCTATAAAGAAAAGATGGGTTGGCTTTACATCATTATAAGGCATGATGTAGGCTTTGCTGTTTAACAATGCCTGCTGCACATCTCTAACACTTACCTGTGCTGCATTTTTTTTCTGTTTAATACACAAGGCAGCCAATGCTCCTGCTGCTTGCCCGGTAAGCATTACACAAGGTTGCAGGCGGGTGGTTCCGTTTACAATATTGCTTACACTAATTCCTTTTTCGGCTACAATAATGCCGGTATGCTTTTCAGGAATT
>JBBSKH010000242.1:0-2892 GCA_038256495.1 Chitinophagales bacterium | reverse complement strand
GCCAGTAATTCCTTTTTGTTCAGCGAAGCTCATGGCAGTGAGCCAAGAGTGATACATGAAATGTGGGACAACAATATGCACCTGATGAAATTTGCAAAAAAATTAAAGGGCGGGGAGAACTACAGGTATTCGATTGTGGGATCCTCTATCACGTCTGCGCATCACAGCGATCCGCTGAATGAGGCAGAACGCCTGACTATTTTTGCCAAGCTGCAGGGCAGGGAGCGGCTGGTAGAAATGCACAATAAAGCCTGGGAAGAATTATGGAAAAGCGATATTATTATTGAGGGGGATGCACAAAGCCAGCAGGATGTGCACAGCATGATTTATCATCTCTATTCTTTTGTAAGAGAAGGCTCATCAAATAGCCCGAGCCCCATGGGTCTTAGCGGCCTTGGTTACAATGGTCATGTTTTTTGGGATACGGAACTTTGGATGTTTCCCGCCATCCTACAACTGCAGCCAGCCATGGCCAAAAGTATGGTAGAATATCGTTTTGAAAGACTGGATGCTGCAAAAAAAAATGCTTTTGGCAAAGGTTACAAAGGTGCGATGTATCCCTGGGAAAGTGCAGAGACAGGCGTAGAAGAAACACCGGTATGGGCATTGAGTGGTCCGTTTGAACACCACATTACAGCCTGCGTGGGCATAGCCGCCTGGAATTATTACAGCGTTACACAAGATAAAAACTGGCTCAGAGAAAAAGGCTGGCCTGTTTTAAAAAACACAGCCGACTTCTGGTCGAGCAGGGTAGAAAGAAACGGCCCTGGCAAATACGACATTAAAAATGTGGTGGCAGCAGATGAGTGGGCAGAGAATGTAGACAACAATGCTTTTACAAACGCAGCAGCAAAAGCCAATCTGCAATATGCTACAGAAGCAGCCAAAATTTTGGGAGTTGTTGCAGACGCAGACTGGATGCTGGTTGCCAATAACATTCCTATTTTGAAATTACCCGATGGTACTACCAATGAACATGCAACCTACAAAGGAGAAGGGATTAAACAGGCAGACGTAAATCTATTGGCCTATCCGCTGAAGGAAGTAACAGATCCCAAACAAATTAAAAAGGACCTGGATTATTATTCTGTAAGAGTGCCGGATGAAGGCACCCCCGCCATGACCCAGGCCATTTTTTCTTTGCTCTATTCCCGTATTGGCGAAACAGAAAAGGCATTTCATTTTTTTAAAGATGCCTATGTACCTAATTTTTTGCCACCTTTTAATGTAATAGCAGAAACTAAAGGCGGTACCAATCCCTATTTTGCTACCGGCGCTGGAGGCATACTCCAAGCGGTGTTGAACGGTTTTGGCGGGTTGGAAATTACCCCGACAGGGATTATACAGCTAAAATCTAAGCTGCCAAAAGAATGGAAAAGCCTAACATTAAAGGGCATTGGCCCCAATAAAAAAACATATACCGTAAAATGATAGTATTTGCCTAAGAAATTCATGGAATCATTTTCAGGATAATTCGTTTAATTAAAGTATTTTGCTAATATTAAAATGAAACAAACTGCTGCCATATTTCTTTTAGTCATCTTCGCATTTAACATGTTTGGCTATAGAGTTGTCTACAATTATTTGGCAAATAAGGCAGATACAAAACTGGAGCTGGCCCTGGATGAGAAAGTTTACGATGATGCAGATTTGATCAGCATAAAGCAGGCGACCAATCTTCCATATTATTCCAATTCCAATTCTTTTAAACGTTTAGATGGTGAAATAAATGTTGATGGAACCATTTACAAATATGTGAAAGTTCGTGTTTACAAAGACTCTCTCGAGTTACTGTGCATTCCCCATCTTTCTAAAATGAAAATAGAAAACTCTAAAAATGAGTTTTACAAATTGGTCAATGAACTCAACGCATCCGGCGATAAAAAGAAGTCCGGGTCCGATCAAAAACAAATTAAAGTAACCACTGCCGAATATGAAGAATTTTACTGTGGCCCTTTAGTTCATGCGCCCTTTGATACGCTTACTACCTTATTTTTTTACAGCACGCCACCTATTGCAAAAGCAATTGGCAAAGCCGCAGAGCGCCCCCCGGATCAAGCCTAGCATAATTTTATTTGTAGTTTACAGGCTCAGTCACCAAGGTGAGGCCTGAAATTTCCATTCTTAAATTTTATTATGAAATTTTTATTTTATTCAATAGCATTATTGCTATGCGTGAGCGCCTGCAAGAATGAACCAGTTAAAAAAACTTATTTCGAAGATGCTTTTTCTTACAGTAAAACAGTAAAAGAACTCAACGAAGTGGTGAAGCATGTGGGCTTTGCACCTATTGTGGCCAGCCGAAATTATACCTATGCAAATATTGCTGCGTATGAATGTATCGTGGCCGGCTATCCAAATGAATTTACTTCGCTGGCCGGCCAAATAAATGGTTTAGAAACCCTGCCAAAAGCAGACACTTCCCGTAAGATTGACTACGAATTTGCAGCACTATTGGCATTTTGCAAAGTAGGCGAATCGGTTACATTTCCGGAGGGAAGTATGCAAGAGTATGTGGATACATTGAAGCGGCAGGCAAAGGATAATGGCATGCCAAAAGACATGTTCAAAAACACCCTTGCCTTTGCCGATACCATCAGCAACGCCATCATGGCCTGGAGTAAAAAAGACAATTATGCCCAAACAAGAAGCGCTTCCCGTTACAATGTAATAGATTCTGCCGGCCGTTGGATACCCACACCGCCAGCATATACAAGTGCTATGGAACCTCATTGGATGGAGATTCGCACCATTGCACTCGACAGTGCCGACCAGTTTGTGCCCCCGCCTCCCATTCCGTTTAATATGACAGATAAGAACAGTGCCTATTATAAGCAAGTGATGGATGTAAAAAATACCATTGATAGTTTGTCGCCGGAGCAGATGCACATC
>JBBSKH010000241.1:0-2928 GCA_038256495.1 Chitinophagales bacterium | reverse complement strand
TGGTAAAGCATTTATTGTTACAGATGAAGTTGTATTGCTACAATTAGTTGACGTTTCAGTAAAAGTGAACGTTACGCTTCCCGCTGATACGCCCGTAACGACACCTGCATTCGTAACTGTCGCAATTGCATTGTTGCTACTTGCCCAGGTTCCACCACTTGTTGGTGATAAAGTGATCGTTTGTCCAACACACACTGCTGAGCCTGCTGATACAACTGGCAAGGAATTCCTAACACCCGTTACAGCTAATGTAGCGCTGGAAACTGCACCACCGCCGCTGATAATGATGTCGCCACTGTAAGACTGTACTGATGTAGGAACCAAGCGAATATATACTACCTGGTTAACCGTGCCTCCAGGGTTGGAGATGTTAGGTAATGATGTGCTGTAAGGTCCACCCGAGGTTAAAGAAAACTCATACCCTGTGAACGCTCCTACTGACAGATCATTCGTATTTAGGCTTAACCCCTGAATTGTAAAATTTTGCTCAGTAGTTGGCGCTGAAGAACAGAGATTACCAAAAGCCAAGCTGGTAGGATTTACTGTTAAACTCTGCGCATTCGCCTGTTGAAACCCTATAACTACCATTGCAAATACAGCCACTGTTAAAGCTAGCTTTCGCCTGGCTTTATCCCAAATTATTTGGAGGCCGCTGTGTGGCAGGCGTAATGTTGCTGGGGTCTGCAAGCAAGATTGGTAAATTTGGTACATCATTTTTTCTTTAATGGGTTAAGATAAAAACGGTTCCAACGGAAATGGACAATAAAGAACGCTCAAGCAGTTTTTGAACCTGCTTTTTTTAAACATAACAGGAGTAATTACTTGAAATAATTAGTCTGCTAAGTGATTAAACTGTGATTAATACAAGAGGATAAAAGATTCTTAGGGCCGGATCTTTGTAAGGATATGGATAGGAAAGCAGATTAGTAATTTTACTAATTAGTGCAAATATATGGCTACTTTCAAATATGGGGATGTTTTTCGTCGAAAAAAAATAAAATAGTTTGAAACTTAGCTTCAACAAACTACATAAAAAAAAAGCAGTTTCATAAAAAATGAGACTGCTTTTTAGGAATGTATCTAAGATACCAGTTATAAAATGTTGACAGTCTGCATGTAACGCTGTCCATCAGGAGCGGTTACTACCAGCCTGTAAATGCCGGGTAAAACAAATGTTGGCAATTTGATTGTTTGTTGCTGTATACCGGCATTCAATTTGAGACCCGGCAATTTCACCAACTGACCGTTGCTTTTTACCAGGCTCATACTGTAATTACCAGCGGCAGCAGTTTCAATTGTAACATTCATCAGCTTATTTGCAACCGGGTTCGGGTATACTTCCAGGTTAGCTGTGTTATCATTATCAGTTGTCATTCTCACTACAGCACTATATTGCACTTTGCCAGAAAGGCTAATGCCCTTTACCCGGTAAAAATGCATACCGGCTGCTGGCTTAGTTGTGAGCACGGCGTAATCGTTTTTCAGACCATTGTTGTGGGCACTGTTCTCTTGCAGGCTTTCAAAAACACTACCATTAATGGAATGTTCTATTACATAACGGTCCATGGCAAACTCATTCTCTACCGTCCACAGTACCTGCAAGCCATTTGTTTTAAGTTGTAACTGCACGCCGGTAAACTGTACGGGCAATGTGGCGGAAGCAACAGATGAATATATAAGTTTGAACCTGTCCTGGGCATAAGAACCGGCAGCGGTAGTAACTGAAAAATTTACATCGGTAGTATCATTCAGGTTGATGGGGGTATCTGTACCCAGGAATTTATCACGAACAAAAGCAAACAGATTGCTTGTGTGCAGGTTCTCAGCAATTACCTGTATCCGGTAGTTACGCACCTGCACATTCCACATCCGGAAATATGTGGTGTCGGTCGAAACAATCAGGCTTCGGCGCTCAATTACGAGGTTGGCCGTTGAGCGTAATATGCCAAAATTTTCACCAAAATTACTCATCTTCCAAATGTCGTAACCATCAATGGCATTGCTGAACTGTGCACCATAGTTGGTCATGTTGCCATCCATTAATGTGGCGCCGGTATTATCTACAATTAGTAGATTGGCACGCATTCTTTGTGCGGTAAGTGGTTGGAGTAAGCTGAGTAGAAAAACAAAAAGGCTGATGCGCAGGCACGTGGCCAACGAGGGCATACTGATCTTCATGCGGTTTGGGTTTGCTTTAAAAGGATAATTGGTTTTACGGTTCAAATTTGCAGGAAACAAATAAATAAAAACTTAGTTATTTATAGAACATACTGTAGTTTTTTATCTATCGGATTTCTACCAGGTAATTTTACATTTCTATGATAATCACCTGGTATCCCGCAGTATTATAACGCACAAACAATCGCTTAAGTATTATTATTTTATATTTTATTATTTGAAATGTACAGACAGGGCCTTAGGGTGTTAGGATTGTATTTATGATGGGATAAAATACCACTGATGGGTGATGCAAGATTTGATTTTTGAGGGGCGGCCAGTAGGAACAGAATGAAGGTTTTTGGCCGTTTAAGCTATCAAAGAAATCCTTTGATGCGTAAAAGCACGATGGACATTTACCTGACCGGTAGGATGATGTAAGCAACTAGCAAAATGAAGACGCAATAAACTAAGGTGAATATTTCCTATTAGGCTACAGTTTCACGCTCTGCCGTTCTCAACGTTATACTGGTATCAATATTTCGGATATCTTCTTCCGTTATCGTGTCTGTAATATCAGTTAAATGCTTCTGAATTTTTTCCTTGGTGGCCTTATCGCTATAATAAGCCGGGATGTAGGAATGGTGAGACGAAGGTTGCGAAAGGATGTTGGGCTCCGATACATTTTTCATGACCAAAAGTTTAGTAGTATAAATTTATGCTGATGTAAAGTAGTTGCTTTCTGGTTAAGATGGCCGGCCATTTATCCAC
>JBBSKH010000240.1:0-3024 GCA_038256495.1 Chitinophagales bacterium | reverse complement strand
GTGGTGGTAGAACTAATGTTATAATTATTAGACCATTGGTAATTTGTAAATCCACCCGGCGCATTCAGGTGTAGGGTATCATTGGCGCAGGAAATCCTGTCGGGCCCAATATCTATTATATTGTTGTATGGGCTCACGGTTATAGTATCACGCTGCCGGTTGTTGCAGGAGTCAATGGTTTCAATCCAATAAACACCAGGCAGGCTCACGTTCAACATAGAATCTGTACTGTTATCATTCCATTTATAAGAAAAGAAATTGGAAGCAGCCCGCAACTTTATTGAACTGCCAGGGCAGATACTGGTATCTGCGCCAATATTAAGTACTCCGCTCTTTGATACAATTCGTACCAACAGAGAATCTTTCACAGGGATGCAACTGTTTAACGTGGAAGCAATACGGTATTCTCCAAAAGCAGGAAACTTTAAGGAAATACTGCTATCGGTTTGAGCAATGATCAGAACACCTGCGGGTAATTTCCATTCGGGCAGAAGTACACATTTTTTATTCCTGTGAATTTTGTAGGTATATGTATTGTTGAAATTGCATAGGTTAGCAGCGCCGGATATTTTCATAAAACTACAGGAGTCAATAAAGTCGGGGCATGTATACCGGGATTGAATATAAGCCTCTACAGTACTGTGAGGTATATAATCATCCGGAATCAGAGTGAGTGAAGTGTCTACCATGTAATTGAAATTAATCCTGTTCAATGTTTTTTCGACAACGGTGAATGGTGCCGGATCGTAACATGATAAATTTTCTCTTAAACTGTCTATTGCTACAACCCGCATATCTCTCGATCCATAGGCTCCATCATCTACATAACCAAACTCTTGCCCCACAGCCACAAATTTATTTTTTACCATTGTGGCATCTTTAAAAAAACCCCGGCTGAAAGTTTCCGCTACCATGCCCCAGTATTTGTTGAGAGCGGTATCAATCTCCGCAAAATTAGTAGCGTAGGAATAATAAGGTTGCAGCGGGAGCGTTCGCTCCGTCCATTGCATAAGATATATCCGACCTTTATCATCTGCCCTGGCTTTGGTAACTTTTGGTGCATTACTAGTTGCAAACTGAGTTTTGATAGTTTTTTTTAGGTTCCCGGCTTTATCAATGAGCGTTATATATTGGCCTTGAGCGGCACTCGAAGCCATCAGCAAAGTATCGTACATGGAAAGATCTACAAAGCCGTTAGCACCGGGAAATTCGGGGTCCGCATAGCCATATTGCCAATCCCTGGTACCGTTAGAGGCATCAAGCCTGGTTAAAAAACTAAAATTAAAATTGCTGGCAATAGAATAGGCCTGGCCTGCAACATAAAGCTTTTGGTTGTTGTAAACGAGGCTGGTTGGTGGTGCATACTCTGATCCCGTTCCCGGCTCCTCACGTGAAAGACGAAATACTTTATTCCATATTACCTGACCGTCAGGATTTACTTTGGTAACACTCCAGCCATTGTTAAAAGCACCAGAAAGTAAATAAACATTGCCCTGCTCATCGCCGGTAATGTATTGTATACCCCATGGACTTCCCAGGTAACTGTATCTTTTGTACCAAACTAAATTACCATGCTTATCCAGTTTTAGCAGATCAATATCATTCGTAACTACGTAATAGCTTGAGTCGGCACTTGCATGAAGATTAGTAATGATTGAGTTATTACAATAAGCAGGTGTAACTATTTTTTTGGACCAATCTATACAACCTTTTTCACGCATTTTAACCAATATGCCCGCCGTACCACATTCCTGCCATAAATATTGAAGGCCAGCCATCAACATTCCGCCATCGGGAGTTGCCTGTATACCAACGGCTTCTTCATTGTTGTAAGAAGTACCATAATTGGCCACCATCATGGTGTCGATATTGTAAGGCTGCCCGGGAGCAAAAAATATAACAGTTGTGGTGTCGGAACAGGAGCCGTTTGATGCTACCAGGCTAATATTATGCACGCCCGTGCTCACATTAAAGTTCCACATTGGTCCTGTGATGCCAGAAAATAATCCATTCTGAAGCCAGGAAAGCGAAGAGGCATTGGTGCTGGTGCTGATTAGCGGTATAATGGTTCCTGCAGTTACAACCGAATCCCCTACAGGAGGCCAGATGGAAGCTACCACCGGGCAAGGATTGCCTTGCTGTCCGACTACCTTTTTACTGATACAAAACGCCAGTAAAAAAATAGGTAGCATTAAGATATATAGTTTCATTAGAGTAAGTTCTGGAATGATAAAGATATAGAAATTTCTCCCGCAGAAATTGTGTGGCCTGGTTTGCGTTTTCTAATCGGTTGCTGTGCCGGTAACCGAAACTTACTTTAAGGTTTACATCATTCCGCAGGGAACGTTGCCTGCAACAGAAAGTATTTCCTCTACCCTGCCTGTTTACATTTGACCTTAAAAATGTGTCAAATATGTGGTGTGAGTCTATTTTAGATACAGAAACACTTACCTACAAAGCGGTGCTGGCCGCCTACTGTCCGGATTTTAACCAGTGCATTTACACCACGGGCAGCGCCAGCCGCAGTGCCATCACAGCCGACCTGAACCTGGCATCCTTTGCGGCAAGCAAGTGCAAACCTACCTTGGCTTTATGAGCGCCGATGGGTTCAACATTGCTTCGGGTATTTTTACAGGTGCTGTTACGGTGAGCTAGTGCCGTGCTGATTTTGTTGTAAAAAAGCTGCTTTTGATGGATGGCAACTTTTTTTATGGGGTTTTGCCACGGATGCACGAATGAATTACGAATGTTATTTTTTGCCACGAATGCACGAATGTTTTGTTTGGCCAGGGATGCACGAATGAAGAATCGGCCAGGGTGCGGGTAATTGTTGATCATTGTTGTCTCTACAAATTCGCTGGAAGCAGCATCTCCCGGCAGATACTTCGCAGGCTAAGTAAGACAACAAAAAGATGAGCATCGGCTTGCGATTGTACATCGATCATGGAAACTGTCTCTCCGTCCCGATTACTATCTTATGGGCGCCAGGATAAGTTCTTCCTTCCTGTAGTTCAATGTGGATAT
>JBBSKH010000239.1:0-3188 GCA_038256495.1 Chitinophagales bacterium | reverse complement strand
TTTTGAAAAAGATTTTGGAATAAAAGGTGTCCAGGCCTGGGGAATGACAGAAACATCTCCCCTGGGAACAGCAAGTAGAACACAGCCTATACATGATCATTTATCGGAAAATGAAAAACTAGACATTCGTGCTACACAAGGGACTGCTTTCCCCGGGGTGGAAATAAGGATTGTAACAGAGGATGGAACTTTGGCTCCCACTGATGGCAAAACCATGGGAGAGTTGCAAATAAAAGGAGCATGGGTTATTAGTTCTTATTTTAAAACAAATAATGCTGAGGGCTTTACAGAAGATGGCTGGTTTAAAACAGGTGATGTGAGCACCATAGATGCAGATGGGTATATGGAAATTAAAGACCGCACAAAAGACCTTATTAAAAGTGGCGGCGAATGGATTTCTAGTGTTGCCCTGGAATCTGCATTGATGGCTCACCCCAAAATTAAAGAAGCTGCCGTGATTGCTATAGCAGACGAGAAATGGGTAGAAAAACCTTTAGCCTCCATAGTATTGATGGATAAAGAAGACAAAGTTTCAGATGCCGAACTAATAGCATTTTTATCAAGAGACTTTGCCAAATACCAGGTTCCCAAAGACTATGTGTACATAAATGAAGTGCCCAAAACAAGCGTTGGTAAATTTGACAAAAAAGAAATCAGAAGACTTTTTGCCGAAGGAAAACTTATTTAAAAATAGTTCCTGCAATGAAAGATGCCAGTGCAATGTTAAAGAAATATAAGAAGCTGTATGCCCCCGGCAACTTTCGAATGGAAGGCACCGGACAACGAATTTAAACCCTGTCTTTTCGACCCCTTTTATAAATTAATTACAGCGCCCGCCATTTAATATAGTTATTATCGCTAATTTCCAACTATCAACTGCAACCCTACCTTGAACCACACTTTATAAAGGAAATCATTTAACCAACTTAACTTTCTGCAAATGTATAAGAAACCAATACTACTGCTCCTGCTGGTAACAATTTACATATTTGGTTATGCGCAAACAAGCGATGAAAAATTAAAAGAAGATATCATTGCTATCGCCAACATAGGTAATTGCAGAGGGGGTGCTTTTTTATCCAACGGAAAGGAAATCGTATTTCTTTCCTCTCTGAGTGGCTCCCCTCAAATCTGGAAAATGTCTTCAGCCGGCGGATGGCCCATACAGTTAACGGCTTTCAGCGATCCTGTTGCTGCCATGGAACCGTCTCCTAAAGGCGATTGGATTGCTTTTCTACTGGCACCCGGTGGCGGATTAAATGCACAGGTTTATATCATGAAAGCAGATGGAAGCCAGGTGAGCCGTATTACCAAAGGCGGTAAAACTAATAATTTTCTTGGGGTATGGAATAATGATGGATCCTCCCTAAGCTTTGGTTCGAATGAACAAAATAACACAGGCGTTGATTTTTTTATTTATGATGTAAAAAAAGAAAGCTACCAGCTTGCTGTAAAGAATAAAGGGACAGGTGGCATTGTGGGCTTTTCTGCTGACAATAAAAAAGTTCTCATTACCCGGCTTGCCAGCAGGGGAAGCAATGATCTTTATTTATATGACTTAACCACGCAACAAGAGCAATTACTTACAAGGCATGAAGGCGCTGGAACATTTTTCGGCAATCTATCCCCAAACAACGAAGTTTACCTCGGCTCTAATAAAAACAGGGACTTCATTGCTTTCGGTATTTTTAAAAATGATGACATTGCCATTCTTTCCGAAAAGAAAAATGCAGAATTAAATGATTTTGAATTAAATCATACAGCATCAAAAGCAGTACTTACCTGGAATGAAGGGGGAAGAAGTAAACTGACTTTGCTTGATTTAAAAGGTAAAGAGGAAGCCGCACAAATTACACTGCCGGTTGAGTTGGTTGCAAATTTATCTTTCTCGCAAGACGATAAAACAATTGTGTTCACGGGTACCGGCTCCAATGAGCCATCTAACATTTGGACATATTCCTTAATTACCAAACAGTTTAAAAAACTTACCCTCAGTCCTCACGCTGGCGTGAATCTTAAATCGTTTGCAACACCAGCGTTGGTTACATTCAAATCCTTCGACGGACTGGAACTGAGTGGATGGCTATATAAACCAGTGCAAGGCACTGGCCCCTTCCCTACTGTAATCAGCTACCATGGCGGCCCCGAAGGGCAGTCTGTTCCCAGTTTAAATGCTGTAGCGCAGGCATTACTAAAAGAAGGCATTGCCTTTTTCCTTCCAAATGTGAGAGGGTCAACCGGCTTCGGTAAAACCTTTTTAAGTCTCGATAACGGCCCCTTACGTGTAAACGGTGTTAAGGATATAAAAGCATGTACTGATTATTTAATCAATTCCGGAACTTCAAAAAAAGATGCTATTGGTATAATGGGTGGCTCCTATGGTGGCTACATGGTGATGGCCGGAGTTACTGAATATCCCGATATGTTTGCAGCAGGTGCTAATTTATTTGGTGTGGTTAATTTTGAAACATTTTTTAAAAATACAGAACCATGGATGGCGGCTATATCAACTGTAGAGTATGGAGATCCGGCTACGCAAGCAGCAATGCTAAAACAACTCTCACCTATACACAAGGCATCTGTAATTAAAACGCCTTTACTGGTACAACATGGCGCCAACGATACCAACGTTCCTGTGATTGAAGCCGAACAGGTTGTGGATGCCTTAAAAAAGAATAATATCCCTGTACATTATACGCTCTTTGCAGACGAAGGCCATGGCTGGGCAAAAACAAAAAACAGGATAACATCTACCGTTGAAATAGTAGAGTGGTTTACTAAATATTTAAAGTGATTTTTTCTGCCACCGTTGGTAAAATATTGCCGCCATAGCAGCTTCCCGCTAGTGGCGGCCAAAGAGGCTAATGTTAGTTTTGGCATATTGTGGAGTAAATGGAAAGGGGCAAAACCAGGTTATGCCTTTGCCGACAGCCATCAGAAGGAAACGTCCACAGGGTGTAAGGTTGATTTTAGAAAATATTTTTCTATCTTCTGTTGCTCTTGTTAATCACTGCAAGGTCAGATTCACCAATTCTTCCTGGAACTGATAAAATGTTTCCCGTAGGTTGCTCCTGGCATCGGTTCCGTAGTTCACAAAAAAGATATGAACGACCCCTTTGTTGGGAAAATAAAAAAGATTGGCGCTATAGCCGAGATCCCTACCCTTGTGGCCTATACCAAAATCATTA
>JBBSKH010000238.1:0-3190 GCA_038256495.1 Chitinophagales bacterium | reverse complement strand
TTTACATAGTACATTTTTTTTGCAGGTTCAATTTTAAGCGGACAATAAAAGTGACGTTTGGTTTAGTCCATACAGGCTGCCAGCAGTTGTTGCATATACTGCAACCCTTTTTCTTTGGTAAAGGCGATGTTTTGTTCCGGCACACTATTGATATCAGGGTGGCAATCAATGGCACGGGTTACACATGCTTCCCTTAGTAAATGCAACATAGGGTAGGGAGAGCGGTTGGTATAATTAGAAGGATCTTCATCGTTGCTGCCGGCAAACAAATAGCCAGGATGAAAACTCGCCACCTGGTACACGCCTTCATAATCTTCCTGTTCAATTAATTTTTCTGCCAGTTCCACCAGTAATAAATAGTCTTCAAAATCGCCGAAGCCTTCCGGCAGTATCAGCAGTGAGGTTTCTATACTGTCATTTTCATCCAGTTGCTGCATCATGGCGGCGAGCTTTTCCAGTACTTCCTGCTTTTCCTCCGTATCAACAACCTCGTAAAAAATGCTGCCCCGTTTTACTTCCCTGCCGGCGAAGGGACAAAAATTACAACCCACCACCACATCTGTGATCCACTTTTTTGTTTGGGAAATGATGGTGTCGTTGGTATGCATGGCAGGCTAATTAAGTAATGGATTGAATATAGAGTTCTTCTACTTTTTTTCTTGCCCAGGGCGTTTTACGCAGGAATTTTAATGAAGAATTAATGGTTGGGTTATTGGTAAAGCAATTAATGCGGATGATTTGCCCCAATTCTTCCCAGCCAAAATGATGCACCAGCTCATTTAAAATAGCTTCTAATGTTTTGCCGTGAAGAGGATCAGTAGGCGTCATCCCTATTTAAAATTATGAATTTTGAATTTTGATGTCAAATTATTTGATGCCGCAAGGTAGTTGGGAAAGCAACACCGTACTTCTGAAAGCATAGAAAGTTTTCATTATCAAATTATCAATTATCAGTTATCAACTACTTAGCCTTCTTCACATATTTCTCCAGCCAGTCAAATTGTTCTGCCAGCATGTGCAATACATTTTCCCTGCCGGCGTAGCCATGGCTTTCAAAAGGCAGGCTCACATAACGCACCGTGCCGCCATGACCTTTAATGGCATTAAACATCCGCTCACTCTGTATGGGATAGGTGCCGGTATTGTTGTCCATTTCACCATGAATGAGGAGAATGGGTGTTTTAATCTTGTCTGCATGGCTAAAGGGACTCATGGCATTATACAAGTCTGTCGCCTGCCAAAAAGTACGGTCTTCATTTTGAAAACCGAATGGTGTGAGTGAACGGTTATAGGCACCGCTGCGGGCAATGCCTGCTTTAAACAGGTTCGTATTTGCCAGCAGGTTAGCCGTCATAAAAGCGCCATAGCTGTGGCCTCCAACTGCCATACGATTTTTATCGCCTGCGCCCATCTCCACTAGTTTATTTATGGCCGCTTCTGCATTCATGTTAAGTTGCGCAATAAAATCATCATTGGGCTTTTTGTCTTTTGATGTAGCAACAATGGGCATTTCAGCAGCATTCAGTACCGCATAACCCTGGGTTGCATAAAAGATGGGCGAGCCCCAGCTTACAAAAGTAAACCTGTCTTCGCTGCCCCTTACCTGGCCTGCATCTGCGGCAGAATTATATTCTGCAGGGTATGCCCATACTAACGCCGGCAGCGGGCCATCCTTTTTAGGATCATAATTTTTTGGGAGGTACAGGTCGCCCGTCAGGTCAATACCATCCGCACGTTTGTAACGTATCTTCTCTTTAGTAACGCCATCCAGTTGGGGATAAGGATTCGTAAATGATGTAAGCTGCCTGTCGGCTATGCGTGCCCGCAAATCTTTCAGCCAGTAATTTGGTACCAGCGTTTTGCTTTCCCGCCTGGTAACAAGGGTAAGCTTGTTAGGGTCCAGTACTTTTACTACTGTTTCATAATTTCCTTCATTGCTGCGCCACAAGGTATCGCTGGCCTGGGTTTCCAGGTTATAGCTCATCAGGAAAGGCAGGTCACCTTTTGGTGAACTACCAGTAGTATTATTAAATAAGATGGTATTACCGTCTGTTGTAAATTGTAACACATCCTTGCCAAACTGGTTGGGTGTTGTTACCGGGTAACCGGGATTTCCATAGGCATCAGTTGTATTGCGGCTCATCAATTTTTTCAGGCTGCCAGCGGTGGGGTCATACAGGTTCATTTGCACCATTTGTTTGCCACGAAGTCCTTCACTAACAATAGCGTGGTGGCTGTTGCCCCAGATAATGCCATTGTAGCGCATAGTGGTTTTAAACAATTCGGTTTTGTCGCCTGTGAAAGGTGCCGAGAGTGCAAATACGGCATCCCTGAATTCAGCAGGTCTTTTTATCAAGCCACTGTCTAAAGGTTCTGCCCACACCAGGGTAGCGGGGGCATCGTCCCGCCATTCAAAACTACGGGGGATGTTTTGCACATTATCGTTGCCACTCGGGGCTGTTTCTCCCGAAGGAAGATCTGCTACCAGTTTAAGTCTTTTGCCGGTCATGTCGGTAATGCTAACTGCGGATGCAAAACTGCGGGAAGGCACCAGGTAAGAAAATGGTTTCTTCGTGGTTTCCATTAGCAGGTATTTTTTATCGGGAGAAACACGCACACTCTGGTAAATGGCCGGCTGACCGATTTTTGTCTCCACGCCGTTATTGTTTTTTATAAGTTGGGTAGTAGCAAAAAAAGCAAACAATGCTTCATCAAAAGGCGATTTGATCATGTCCTGAAACGTAGGCCTGGGTGATGCCTTGCCATAATTTTCCTGCACGGCGGGCCCTTTTGGTGTCAATGGTTTTTTAGGTGCTGTGGATGCCGGCGCTACAATGCCACGGTACAAAAGGCTGCTGTTATCAAACCAGGTATAACCACCGGTGATGGTATTCAACGGCGTGCTATTTATTTTGCTGGCCTTTTGGGTGGCCACATTTATAACATACAAGTCAACCTTGCCTGGCTGGGTGTTGGTAAATGCAATTTTTTTATTGTCAGGGCTCCAGCTTACAGCACCCGCATATAACGGTGCCGGTAAGCCGGTAATAGAATAGGTTTTGCCGGTTGCAATATTTTTTAAGGACAATGCGGTTACAAAATTCTGCCTGCTTGGGGCAAAGTTGGCCGGGTTCATCCTAAGGCCGGCAATGCGGTATTCGGGTCGGGCCAGTTCCTCAACAGCAGGATA
>JBBSKH010000237.1:0-3215 GCA_038256495.1 Chitinophagales bacterium | reverse complement strand
AGGTGTTAAAGCTGCTTTTGAATTACCATGAAGGGCCACCATTTTTTCCATGGCTTCATTTAAGTAAATGGTCATTAGCATAGCCGTTTCAATGGCTATGCCAAACAGGGCTATAAAACCAACAGCTACGGCTACAGATAAATTAACCCCATAGAAATACACCATAAACACACCGCCAATTAAAGCAAAGGGAACAGTAATCATGGTTACGATGGCTTCTTTAAAAGAATGATAGGTAAAATACAAAACCATAAAAATGATGAAGATTACGATAGGCAATATCATGGTAAGTGTTTTGTTTGCCCGTAGCTGGTTTTCCCATTGCCCACTCCAATCAACGAAATAACCTTTGGGTAATTTGGTGGTCATCTGGTTCAATTTTTCCTGGGCTTCGGTTACGGTGCTGCCCAAATCCCGCTCTCTTACATTGAACAATACTGTCCCTCTCAGCATGGCATTTTCTGAATTAATCATGGGTGGTCCATCTGTAATTTTTACATCTGCAACGGCTTCCAACGGAACGGGGCCAAACTCCATCGTTTGTACCTGTAAACGTTTTAAAGAACTAAGGTTATTTCTGAAGTCCTGGCCAAACCGGGCGTTCACAGAAAAACGTTGCCGGCCTTCAATAGTAGTGGTAAGTTTCATTCCACCCAAAGCGCTTTCAACAATGGTGTTTACATCATCCACACTCAAACCATATCGTGCTATTTCATCCCGTTTAATGGCAATATCAATATACTTGCCGCCGGTGATGGGTTCTACATACAAATCCTTTACTCCATCAATTCCCTCTAATTGCTTTTTAATGGTTTGTGCATAGGCGTAAATAGTATCAAGATTTTGTCCATACACTTTTAATCCTACATCGGTACGGATACCGGTAGAGAGCATATTGATACGGTTGATGATGGGCTGCGTCCATCCGTTGGTAACGCCGGGTATTTGTAATTTAGCATTGAGCTCATTTATCAGGGCGTCTTTGGTGATTCCTTTGCGCCATGCTGCAGTTGGTTTAAGCAGAATGATGGTTTCAATCATACTGATGGGAGAATTGTCTGTTGCGGTATTGGCACGGCCTGCTTTACCCAGCACATACGATACTTCCGGAACAGTACTTATGATTTTATCCTGCACCTGTAATAGTCTTTTTATTTCTGAGTTAGATATATCGGGCAAGGTTACCGGCATAAATAATAACGAGCCTTCATCTAATGGCGGCATAAATTCAGAGCCAAGCCTTGTCATCATGAAAACACCAATTGCCAAGGCAATGATATTGATGCCAATGATTGTTTTCCTCCATTTCAAACACCAGGAAAGGATAGGACTATAAACGTTCTCCAACGTTCTGGTAATGGGATTGGCGCTTTCCGGTTTCATTCTTCCTTTAAGAAAAAAGGAAATCAGCACAGGCACTAATGTGATGGCTATGAAAGCATCTACGATAAGGATAAATGATTTTGTCCAGGCTAAGGGACTGAATAATTTCCCTTCCATTCCTGTTAACAGAAACACCGGCAAAAAAGCCGTAATTACAATGATGGTGGAATAGAACACCCCGGGGCCTACCTGCTTGCATGATTTTTCAATGACAGCCATTCTTTCCTCTTCGGTCAAAGGATCTTTATTAGCCAACGGATCCTTATTAAATTTGAACCACTTTTTCATGTTCATGATTTATTAGCTTGAGTATTTTTATTTGTTTGAGCTTCGCCGATATGCCGGTAAGCATTTTCTACCATTACAATACCATCATCTACTGCTACATCAATTGCCAAAGCAATACCGGTTAACGACATGATATTGGAGGATATCCCAAATGCTTCGAGCAAAATAAAACCAATGGCAATAGAGATGGGCAACTGTATAAGAATAACCAAGGCACTGCGCCAGTGAAAAAGAAAAATCAGCACAACAATAGAAACGATGATCATAATCTGTGTGAGCGTATCTTTTACAGAGTCAATGGCTTCTTTAATTAATATGCTTCTGTCATAAGCAGTCTTAAAGGTTACCCCGTCGGGCAATCCTTTTTCCACCTCTTTTATTTTTTGTTGTACAGCCTTTATTACATTGTTTGCATTTTCTCCATAACGCATTACTACAATACCGCCTACCACTTCGCCTTCGCCATTCTGGTCAAAAATCCCCAGGCGTAAATCGCCACCCATTTGCACACTGGCTATGTCCTTTACTCTTACAGGAATACCACCGTAATTACCCACTGCAATGCTTTCCAAATCTTCCTTACTTTTTATATAACCCAGGCCACGAATGATGTAGGCCATATCTGCCATCTCAAATTTGCGCCCGCCCACGTCATTGTTATTGGCTTTTACTTTATTCATTACGTCCATTAAGGAAACGTTGTAGTACTGCAGTTTTACCGGGTCCACTACCAACTGGTATTGTTTTTCAAACCCACCAAAACTTGCAACTTCAGCTACACCGGGAACGGTTTGCAACGCAAATTTTACATACCAATCCTGCAAGGCTCTTTGTTCTCCCAAATCCATATTCCGTGCTTTGAGGGTGTACCAAAAAATATGTCCTACGCCGGTTCCATCCGGACCAAGGGTTGGCGTAATGCCTTCCGGTAATAATCGTTGTGCATAGTTTAATCTTTCCAGCACCCTTGTTCTTGCCCAATACACATCTACATCATCTTCAAAAATGATATACACGAAACTCATCCCGAACATAGACGTGCCCCGTACGTTTTTAATTTTAGGAATGCCCTGCAGGTTGGATACCAGCGGATAGGTTACCTGGTCTTCGATTACCTGCGGACTGCGGCCCATCCATTCAGTAAAAACAATTACCTGGTTTTCGCTCAGGTCTGGAATGGCATCAATGGGGTTTTGCTGAATGCTAAAGATTCCCCACGCAAACAAGCCTGCTGCTACCAGCAATACTACCAGCCGGTTGCGGAGTGAAAATGAAATCAGTTTTTCTACCATGTTTTATTTTTTAGGCTTTACATAAGTGCCTTCGTCCATCATTTTTTGTTGATCAGCGGTCATTTTCTGCTTCACAAGATCCATGTTGCATTTGGGGCATTGTCCGGGGTGGTCGCTCATTACCTCGTTGTGCATGGTGCAGGTGTACATTTCGTCCTTTGCCAGCTGCTCTGTGGCTGCTTTGTTGTTATTGCCCGTACATGCAGTAAACAGTAACCCAGCAGATAAAAAGATTGCAAAAATTAAAATGGT
>JBBSKH010000236.1:0-3339 GCA_038256495.1 Chitinophagales bacterium | reverse complement strand
TGCAATTGCTCTTCTATCCGTTTTACATAATGCGGGTGTGTATGGCCAATAGAAATAACTGCATGCCCTCCGTAAAGATCCAGGTATTTTTCACCCTTATCATCCCATACATACGATCCAACTGCTCTTTCGATACAGATATCATTGAGTGGATATACGTCAAATAGTTTCATTTTTTATTTTTTAACCACAAAGGCACTAAGACACAAAATTTCACAAAGCATTTCTTAGTGCCATTGTGTCTTGGTGGTTCATTTTAAAAATAATTTGCTTTTAATTTTAACCCTGCTGTCTCATCCAGTCCAAATATCAGGTTCATATTCTGTACTGCCTGTCCGCTTGCCCCCTTTAATAAATTATCAATTACAGAATGAATCACCAGGTTGCTGCCAACTTTCTCTAACTGGATAAAACATTTGTTTGTATTTACAGCCTGCTTTAAAAAAACAGGCTCTTCACTTAACACAACAAACGGATGTGCTGCGTAATATTTTTTAAATAATGCAGTTACTTCTGCAAGACTTAAATCGCATTTAATTTGTAAGCTGATAAAGATACCTCTGGTAAAATCTCCCCGCCAGGGTATAAAATTCAACCCCTCCGCCCCTAAAGGGGAACTTGATTGAAGCGAATTTACTGACTGCAATATTTCGGCATTGTGCTGATGCGTTAATGTTTTATAAGCCTGTATATTATTTGCACGCCAGCTGAAATGCGATGTTGCATTCAGCCCCTGCCCTGCCCCTGTGGAGCCCGTAATACCAGTTGTATGAATTTCCTTTAGTAAGCCTGCTTTTGCAAGGGGTAATAAACCTAACTGTATCGCTGTAGCAAAACAACCGGGGTTAGCAATGTTCTTTGCTTTTTTTATCAATGCTTTATTTAATTCAGGTAAGCCGTAAACAAATTTTCTTTTTCCTGTTGTTTCTCCTAACCTGAAATCCTGGCTCAGGTCAATGATCTTTATTTTCTGATCAATTTTATTTTCGGTCAAAAATTTAATGGCATCGCCGTGACCTACACACAAAAACAATACATCAATTTTTTGGTTTATTGTTGATGTAAACTTCAGCTCAATTTCTCCCTGCAGATCTCGATGAACTTGGTATACAAACTTCTCTGAATTGCTGTTGCTATGTACAAAAATGATTTCTGCATTGGGATGATTAACCAATAGTCTTATAAGTTCACCCCCGGTGTAACCTGCGCCGCCAATGATGCCAACTTTAATTTTACTTGCCATCTGCTGATTGTTTTACTGCATTATATATCATCGTCTGGTTGCCGAATATTTTAGAGAATCCTCTTACATCATCTCCTGTCCAGCCATTATTCATTTCGCCATACTTTCCAAATTTGCTACTCATCAGGTCAAATGCAGATTCAATGCCGGTTACCTGGAAACGATAAGGCACCAGATCTACAAAGACTTTGCCTGTAACATTTTCCTGCGACCTTTCGAAGAAAGCTTCAATGTCTCTCATCACTGGGTCAAGTATCTGCCCTTCATGTAACCAGTTGCCATAAAATAGTGCCAGCTGGTCTTTCCAGTTCAGTTGCCATTTGGTGAGCACATGTTTTTCTAAAGCATGATGTGCTTTTAAAATTACCATTGGTGCTGCTGCTTCAAAACCAACACGGCCTTTAATTCCTATAATAGTATCGCCCACATGAATATCCCTGCCTATGCCAAAAGGTCCGGCAATTTTTTGAACTGCCTGTATCGCTTCTGACGGATGATCAAATTCTTTTCCATCAACAGCAAATAACTCTCCTTTTCTAAATCCCAATTCCAAATTACTAACTCCTGATTGTGTAACCTGCGTTGGCCATGCCTCTTCGGGCAGCATGCCTTTGCTGTTCAATGTTTCTTTTCCGCCAACACTGGTACCCCACAATCCCTTATTAATAGAATACATTGACTTTTCAAAGTTCATTTGAACGCCCTTGCTTTTCAAATACGCTATCTCATCTTCACGGCTTAATTTCAGATCTCTTATAGGTGTAGATATTTCTACTCCCGGAATCATAATATTAAAGATCATGTCAAACCTCACCTGGTCGTTACCTGCGCCGGTACTGCCATGCGCAACGATATCGGCATTCATATGCTGCACATGCTCTGCAATAAAAACTGCCTGGCTCAATCTTTCGGCACTCACACTTAAAGGGTAAGTATTGTTCTTTAATACGTTTCCAAAAACGAGGTATTTAATTATCCTGTCGTAATAACTTTTTATAGCATTGATAGCAGTATGTGATTTCACGCCCAGTTTATAGGCATGCTCTTCTATTTTTTGTAATTCATCGGCTGTAAATCCTCCTGTGTTTACGATCACAGAATGTACTTCATAACCTTTTTCTTCAGTGAGGTATTTTGCACAGTATGTTGTATCTAATCCGCCGCTAAATCCCAGCACAACTTTTTTACTCATGATTAACTAATTTAAAAGATTAAAAAAAAGACGAAGCAGTGATCTTGATGTGCCACTCTGCTTCTTTTGTAAGAACTTCATCATCCTGCTTTGCTTTATCCGCATAAAACGTTCATACAATTTTGATTGGTTTTTAAATTCAGTTTTGGTTTCTTCGGGTGTATAATGATCTTCAGGATCAAAAAGCATGGCCGTACACATACAGTTCTTCCGATCCTTACTCATTAAGATATCGTAGTTAACACAGCTTTTGCAGCCAGCCCAAAATTGTTCGTCAGTTGTAAGTTCAGAATAGGTAACGGGTTCATATCCCAGGTCGGAATTTATTTTCATTACCGCAAGGCCTGTTGTTAATCCAAATATTTTTGAATCAGGATATTTCTCCCGGCTCAGTTCAAAGATCCTCTGCTTAATGCCTTTTGCAATACCTGTTTTACGATATACAGGGGAAACGATCAAGCCGCTATTGGCAACAAACTTGTTATGCTCCCACACTTCAATGTAGCAAAAACCTACCCAATCACCTGCTGGAGTAACTGCAATAACAGATTTACCTTCGATCATTTTCTGTTCAATATATTCAGGCGAACGCCTAGCAATACCGGTTCCACGGGCTTTGGCCGAAGCTTCCATTTCATCGGTAATTGTTTTAGCAAAATGAGTATCGGCTGCTGTAGCAACCTTAATTATAATGTTACTTTTTTCCAATTGTAAAAAATTGAAAGCGTTAATGGAAAGATGTTAAAAGAAAATTTTTGGGGATTTTTTTCACTGACAGGGGCAGGTTTTAGCTACTCGTCCTATCAGCATCCACGTCGGGATCTGGGAGTAAACAGCAACAGGCTGGCCGTAGTATACAGAACTCCCCTTAAGGAAGAATTTGTATTTACGGTATGTAGTTGCA
>JBBSKH010000235.1:0-3368 GCA_038256495.1 Chitinophagales bacterium | reverse complement strand
CGGAACTGGATCGTTTCTGCGATGCCATGATCAGCATTCGTGCAGAAATAAAAGCCATTGAAGAAGGCAACTCAGATAAGGCGGACAATCCTTTAAAGCATGCACCGCATACACAACATATAATAACTGCCAACGAATGGACTCATTCCTACAGCAGGCAGCAGGCTGCTTTCCCGCTGGAATATGTAAAGGAAAATAAATTCTGGCCAAGCGTTAGCCGGGTAAACAATACCTACGGCGACAGGAATTTAATTTGCACCTGCGAGCCGGTGAGCAGTTACGTAGAAGAAAGCGAACACCAATAGAAATTATGTAAAAAATATTAAGGCATCCTGCGAAAACAGGATGCCTTTTTTATTAATGAATTGTTTTTTATTTGCTGCTGTCCTACACAAAATGCCAGTACTCCACTTCTTTATGGAAGTTAGTGTCAGGCCAGTGGTCCAAATCAAACCCGGGCGCATCTGCCAGCTTATCTTTATCCCCTTTAAAAACAAAGAGTTTCTTATCTGGGTTTACTTCCAGGAATTTATAAGGGATGGCAAAAAGCTTCACGCCAATACCCAGAAAGCCGCCGAACTCCACGATGAAATAATTTATTTTTCCTGAATCAAGGTCTATCATAATATCCTCAATTTTACCCATCTCCTCGTCATTTTCGTCATGTACTTTATCACTCATAATAGATGATGCGGTGAGGTACCTCAAGGGCCTGTTGGGAAAAATCTCCCCATGGTGCACACCGGTAAAATTATCTTTTGGTAAATTTTCCATTACAATACTGTTTAAAGTTAAAAAATCTGTTTACATACTTAAAACTGCAATAAACAAGCCATTATTATTGTTACTGGAAATGTAAATACAAGTATTATTAATTACGGCAACAGCACAATTTTATTTCCTTTTATTGATTTTGTGTTGCGTACGCTGGAGTAAACAATGCCATTAAAATCTATCTACAAAACAACTGTAGCAATACATGACATTAAAAAAGCAGGATTTTTCAGATCCTGCTTTTTTATTTATAATATTATTTTTCCTGCATAAAAGGATAACGGTAATCCGTGGGCGATACATAAGTTTCCTTGATAGTTCTTGCACTTAACCAACGGTACAGGTTCAGCATAGATCCTGCTTTATCATTGGTACCACTTGCCCTGGCGCCACCAAAAGGTTGCTGCCCCACAACGGCCCCTGTTGGCTTATCGTTGATGTAAAAATTACCGGCGCTGTTCCTTAATTTATTCACAGCCAGTTCTACCGCAAAACGGTCTTGCGCCATTACCGCACCCGTTAATGCATAGGGGGAAGTATTGTCCAGTAACTTCAGGGTTTCCTCGTACTTGTTCTCATCGTATATGTACACCGTTAGTACGGGGCCAAACAGCTCTTCGCACATGGTAACATATTTCGGATCAGTTGCTTCAATAATAGTAGGCTCTATAAAATAACCTTCCGTTTTATCGCATTTGCCACCCACCCATATTTTTGCACTATTATCTTTTTTGCGGGCATTTTTTATATATTTCTCCAGCTTGTCAAAACTCTTCTCATCTATCACCGCATTCACAAAATTGGTAAAATCTTCCACGCTGCCCATTTTCATGGTCTTCACGGCTTCTACCAGTTTCTTTTTTACTGCTGCTGCCAGGTTCGATGGAATATAGGCCCTGGAAGCCGCAGAACATTTCTGCCCCTGGTATTCAAATGCGCCCCTTGCCAACGCCGTTACTACCGCATCTACATCGGCAGACTTATGCACCATCACAAAATCTTTTCCGCCCGTTTCGCCCACAATGCGGGGATACGACCGGTACATGCTCATATTCTTACCAATGGTTTCCCACATCATATTAAATACGCCGGTACTACCTGTAAAATGTATACCAGCAAAATCAGGGTGATTAAAGATCACATCACCCGCAGTTGGCCCATCCACAAAAACAAGGTTGATAACACCATCGGGCAAACCGGCTTCTTTTAAAATACGCATGGTCATCTGTGCGCTGTACACCTGAGTGTTGGCGCACTTCCAAACCACCACATTGCCACACATAGCAGCAGACGTAGGCAGGTTACCGCCAATGGCTGTAAAGTTGAAAGGCGTTAATGCAAACACGAATCCTTCCAGCGGGCGGTACTCTAAACGGTTGTTAACACCCGGACCACTAATGGGCTGCTGGCGATAGATATCACTTAAAAAATGAACATTAAAACGCAGAAAGTCTATCAGCTCGCACGCACTATCTATTTCTGCCTGCATGGCATTTTTGCTCTGCCCCAGCATGGTACTGGCATTTATATACGGACGATACTTTGTTGCCAGCAGGTCGGCAGCTTTTAAAAATATATTGGCCCGGTTCTCCCAGCTTAGGTTGGCCCATTTGTCTTTTACTTTTAATGCTGCGTTGATGGCTTTTTTCACATGCGATGCATCGCCTGTATGAAATTGCCCCAGCACATGCTGGTGTTCATGCGGCGGACGGATATCCACAGTTTTACCCGTACGAACTTCTTCTCCACCGATGTACATCGGAACATCTGTTTTAGTACTTTTTAATTCTTTCAACACCTCTTTCAGTCTTTTCTTCTCCGCTGATCCGGGTGCATAATTAAGGATGGGCTCATTGGCCGGTATCGGGTAATAAAAATCTCCGTATTGCATAGTGATAATTTGATGACGTTAATTTGATGATTTGATGACCTGCCTGCCGGCAGGTTTGATGATTATTGAATCGGTTTAGATTTTGACGATGAAATTATTTTAGATAATATTTTTGAAATGCTTTCGCATTTTGCAAGTAATTCATCCGTTCCCAAAGTTGCATAAACTTCTTTACAAAGCATGAGCCAATAGGTTGTTTCATCTGCTTCTTTGGCAGCTATCTTCATTTTATGAATAAAATCGGCTTTTGATTCGGCATTTTGTGCCTCTCGTACATTGGCACCAATAGATGTTCCGGATTTGATCAATTGATTGGCAATTACGTATTTCCGATCTTTTTCCAATTGCTCCACAAACCTGATGATCTTAGTTGCAAACTCAAAACTCAGGTCTACAATTAAATTGGGTTGTGACTTATCTGTTTGCATACAAAATGTATTATAATTACCAAATTATCAAATCACCAAATCATCAAATCACCAAATCACCAAATCACCAAATCACCAAATCACCAAATCATCGCACCCAATCAAACCCCCGCTTCCTTCTCGTTCATTAAGTAAGCTTTGATAAAACCTTCCAGATCACCGTCCATTACCGGGCCCACAGTGCCTACCTCGTAATCTGTGCGGTGATCTTTTATCATCTTGTATGGATGGAAAACATAACTGCGTATCTGGCTGCCCCACTCTATCTTTTTCTT
>JBBSKH010000234.1:0-3375 GCA_038256495.1 Chitinophagales bacterium | reverse complement strand
TTGAACCCGATCCTTATCCTGTACAAAAATTATTTTACCGCAGCGATAATGCAACACTAGCTGCATTGGGTGTGCCGGCACATACCATCTCTACAGCAAAAATGGAGCAGCCACCAAATGAAGAACCGCATTATCATAAAGTAAGCGATGAGATTGGAACGCTGGATATGAAAAATATGGCAGAGATCATTAAGGCCATTGCCTTAAGCAGTAAGACCATCGTTAGTGGTAAGGACACACCAACAAGGGTGGAGAAAGAAAAATGATCATTCATAACTCAGTTAATCCCACAGCATGTAAGGTTGAGAAAAAGTAGATGTAACACAGGTTTTATGTATTAATTTATGCACAGCACCCCGTGGATAAATCAAACTTATAAAATTGGCTGCGAAAAAATAAATGAAATTGCATCTCGAAATATTACTTAAGTATAATAATTATATGAAAACTTTAATTTTAATACTCCTAATTTCTATTATCGCTCTCAGTTGTAAAAAAGATAAGGTTTCTTCAAACAATCCGGTTATTTCAACTCCCGATGTTTATGTTGCGGGATACGATTTTGGGCCGCAAGCAACTCCTAGAATATGGAAGAATGGTGTCGGTAATACTTTAACTACTGCATCTTTTGGTGGAGAAGCTAAGTCAGTTTTTGTTTCAGGACCAGATATTTATGTCGCAGGAATTGGCCATAATGGATCTGTTACAGTAGCAATAGTATGGAAGAATGGTGTAGCTACTACTTTATCAAATGGTTTATATGATGCAAGTGCTTTATCAGTATTTGTTTCGGGTACAGATGTGTATGTTGTTGGTAATGAGAGTAACGGGATAAATGATGTTGCAAAAGTTTGGAAAAATGGAATTGCAAGCAACTTAACGGACGGCTCTAAAGAAGCTTATGCTTACAATGGTTTTGTAGTGGGGGCTGATGTGTATGTAGCAGGGATTGAACTTAATGCAACAACTTTAAGATATGTGGCAAAAGTTTGGAAAAATGGTACTCCTACAGCTTTAACGGATGGTTCAGTAATGGCGCATGCTTATTCCGTTTATGTTAAGGGCGCTGATGTTTATGTGGCTGGTAATATTCAAGGGCCAACTGGCTATGAAGCCACAGTTTGGAAAAACGGACTTAAGACAAATCTAACAAATGGCTCAAGAGGTGCAAATGCATTGTCAGTTTTTGTTTCGGAAACAGATGTTTATGTTGCGGGCAATGAAATCAACATAGGTAATCTTTCTTTTGTAAGACTGTGGAAAAACGGTGTTCCAATAAATCTAACAAATGGCTCTACCTTTGCCTCTGCTAATGCTGTTTACGTTTTAAACGGAGATGTTTATGTTGTAGGATTTGAATATATAGGGACTAAGTATATTGCACAATTATGGAAGAACGGAATACTTACTTCATTGACAAATGGATCTTCCAGTGCTTCAGCTTACTCAGTTTTTGTGAAGTAATTAATTAAAGTGCGTACAGCAGCTATCGGGTTTTGTGCAAAGGGTGGGGCATGGTTGTATCAATCAGCTAATACTATCAGCTACATATCGGGCTAACGTATCACGGATGAACTACAGAATATATTTTCAACTTTTATATCTTTAATCGGCTTTTGGTCCGGGCTGGCCTTTTCCAAATGCCCCGCCGAACGCAAAGCCCTAACGTCACCTGCAAACTTCTTCAGTCATGAAAATAATTGTCGTTACTATTTCATTCTTTCTTTTTAGTAGTTGTACAAGTACTATGCTTAAGATCTACGGAATGAAAGAGATCAAGGAAGTTGACGAAAAAATGATTATGGAATCCGCCAAGGAATATAACATTCCTTTGGAGGACAACTTCGAACTTGATACATCTTATTATTCCTTTTTACACTCATTTGACAGTTCATTATTTAAGGAGCAAGTAAAAAATCATTATCAACCTTTACAAGCGCTTTATTTTGACAAATCAAGACAGTTAATATCATTTCAAATTAATTGTTATGCAGGCGGCACTCCTAATTTGGCCTGGGACAGAGACTCTATACTAAATGTTTTTCCGCCGAGTCAGCAGGCGCCTTTAGACAACTTACTAACTCTCGATACCCAAATGAAATATTTACGACCACTTTCTAAAACAGCAGATTTGACAATTGGTAACTACGATTATCTTGTAATAATTTATTGGAACAGGTTTATGGACAGACAGAGCAAGCGTTTGATAAATTTCATTCAGCAAAATTCCAAACTTTCAACTGATGCCAAGGTAAAAATTATTTATGCTAACAATGACAATTTATATGCATTGGCTTCCAAAAAGTAAAATCATATTTTCTAACACGGCTACAGGTAAAATGGGTTAGCTGCAAGGCACCAGGCATGACCAAGAACAATTTCAAGATCGAACTTGACGGCAATGTGCTTACCATCAGTTCCCAAAAAAGCAATCAAAAAGAAGAAAAGGAATCAGAATAATTCCTCCCCAGGAAATTCAGCTATCAATCAATCTTTTTTACAGGCATAATAGCTCTGCTCTTATATTTGCTGAACATTACGCTTGTATGTAAAAAAGAGAAACATACATATAAAAAATCAAGTTTAAAATGAGAGTATTTTTAATTATCCTTTCAACCCTCCTGCTTTCAAAATTTTCCCATGCCCAAAGATCCGATGCAGGTAACTGGTTCATCTATTTCGGCAACCAGCAGCTAAACAAAAAATGGAGCTGGTGGAATGAGGTACAGTACCGCAATTACAATTTTGCAGGCGACCTGCAGCAATTGCTTTTAAGAACAGGTATCAGCTATAACCTTACAGAGAACAACAATAATGTGTTATTAGGCTATGGCTTTATTCATTCACAAAACTATCTGCCCAATACAAATGATAAACGGGGCACAAATGAACACAGGCTTTACCAGCAGTTTATTACCCGGCAAAATTTTGGAAAGGTATTTATACAGCACAGGTACAGGATAGAAGAACGGTTTTTGCCCACCGATTTCCAGGTACGTTTCCGGTACTTTTTATCTTTTAATATCCCGCTCAATAATAAAACGATGACGGCAAACACGATCTATCTTTCGGCATACAATGAGATCTTTTTAAATGCACAAAATTCCATCTTCGACCGCAACAGGCTTTACGGGGCACTGGGATATGTAATAAATAAGCATTTTAAAGTGGAAGCAGGTTTTATGGCGCAAACATTAGAAAAGACCAATCGGAACCAATTTCAAATGGTGCTGTTCAATAATTTACCATTTAACAATAAAAAAACGGAGTAGCAAAAATTACAGCTTCACCACGCAGTGCCAAATTCCTTTTACCGGCACAAACTTTAGTAACCCTCCTGATCATTTTTCTGGCATTCAGCCAAGCTATTGCTGC
>JBBSKH010000233.1:0-3377 GCA_038256495.1 Chitinophagales bacterium | reverse complement strand
TCACCTGCTACCAGGATGCTGGTTACCAAACCTATTAAGGATAACAAGCCAATGGCAGCAAAAATAAAAGTGGGGTTGTTGTTTACCGCTAAAGCGTATAGCACAAGAGCCAAACCGCCGGCGATCAATAACTGCGCTTTGTTTGTTTTATCTTTTAACCGGTAGGCATCATTCTCCTTATTAGACCAGCCACTATTTTTTTCAGGATAAATGCACACGCCACTCCAATGGCTCGTGACATCTTTTTGGTTATCCCAATCGGCAGGTGCCTTCATAATATGCAACCACTCCTGGCCGGGTTGTTTTATATGAGCCAGTAAAGGGTAATTGAATTCAGGTATGTAGGAGGCATCTGCCTGCACGGCGTTGTATGCCATGCCGCCTGCATCTAAAAAATCGGTAACGGCAGTCAAGGCAGGATAATCCGGATGTGTTGCAATCTCTTCTCTACAATATTTTTTATTGATTGCATTACCGGCCTGCCCAAGCCATCGATGCGTTGTTTGCCAAAGTTCACCGGTATGAGAACTACTCGTTTTCAATAAAAATATTTGAGAAGATTTGTGTTACAATATTTAATAGAACACTAATGTGAGCGTAATTTTTAAAAATCTTTCATTCCGGTTGGTTGTAAAATACCACTTTTTAAAACTTTAACTTTTTACAACTAAATTCTTCAAATGCTGTTTTGCTGATATTTGTTAATCCTATATCTTTCAGGCACTAATCTAAACCCAAAACGATGACCCCTAAAAAAATACCCGGCGAAGCCATTCGTAAAATGCGCCACTACAAAGGCTTCAAACAACATGTTGCAGGAGAAAAGTTAGGCATTGGCCAACAGGCTTATTCGAAGTTGGAAAAAAGCACGCACGTTAAGCCTCATAAAATTCACAAAGCTATAGAGGCATTTGGATGCAGCCCTGAAGACTTTGAAAAATTAAATGGTTATCCCCCCCCCCCCCGCAAAATGACTGACTTAGTTAACGAAGCATAGTATGGTCTCCAGTTTTTTCAATCGTACTATAGAAACGTATTCATTCGGAAAAGATAAGCTACTGCATACCCGCACTTGGAGAATAAAAGATTACAACTTACAAAACGACATAAAAAAAGCGGCTCATGAGGCCGCTTTTTTTATTTAAGAATGCAATTCCTAGTTTGAACTATAAAGCGCTGCGAGCAAAAGGATAGCAAGTACGAGACCTACACCAAAACCGATCCAGGCCCATTTTACCCTATTCCTTTTAAAATCGTCTTTAATTAAGTAGGCAATCAACACCCCGGTTAGACCTACAAAAAGGCCAAGGGCAAACCCGCCAAAATGAAAACCGGTTTCGCCGGCGTAAAACATTTTTTTCATTTTCTTGCTGGTAACAACACCTTCGCTGTTGATGCCCCTGTTCATTTTTCGCTGGGCGCTTTTAAATGCAAATGATTCGGCGCCGCTCATTGTTTTACCAGTAATTTTTTCAAGATTCACTTTGCTGATGGTAGACAATTCAAGCAAAGAAATTTTCTGCCCGGCTGTACCTACAGGAAACATAATTTGGGAAGCGTACACAGGAGTTGGATTGGAGTTTGGCTTTGCTGCAAATGATACCGTCAGCACCAGCAATGCAATTACGGATGTAAATACTTTTTTCATTCAGTTAGATTTTGGTTTGGTTATAAATAAAAACTAAATGTATGTCTAAGAACTCATACGCTCAAAAAATAAAAGGATGTATATGATTATATATTAATGCATTATACAATGTTTTGAGCTCTGTGTTTTACACAAATTCAATGTACATCCCTCTCCTGGGAGTGTTGGCATAACGGGTGTACGATTAAAAGCAAAAGCGAATCGTCAGAAACTTAACCCTGGCTTAACCTGGTTAAGTCATCGGAACTAATTTTAAAAATACTATTCTAAACCTTTCCCTACATATTAGGAATAATAGTTAGTTTTTTTCTTCGGCTCATGGCGATACTTTCGCCGTTTATTAATACCAGGGTCTTAAAACCTGCTCCATTAATTTCCTGCATAAACATTTTGTTTACCAAATGCCGGCGATGCACTCTTGCAAACATTTCCTCTGGTAAATGATCTTCAAACCAATGCAGCACTTTGGCTACCGTTAGTGGATAGCCGCTGGTAAAATAAATTTTACTGTAGTTGCTCTGTCCTTCTACCCTGATGATGTTGTGCGCTTCTACCAGGCGAAAGCCGCGGTCGTAGGGAATGTTGATTAGCTGCATAAATAAAAATATTTAAAATTGATTAGGGTACTCTTATGATGTGTCAAGTCATTTGTCAATCGTCAATAGGTCATTAACAAAATGACCTATTGACTGACGACCTCTTTTAATTCGGTGGCAGCGTAGCACATTGCTGGCTAATGATGAGCTGCCGGTTGTTGGTAGTATTCATAACGGCACCGCTTTTTATCTGTATACTGGCAGCAAGCCCATTGGCCGTGCTTAGCGTACAGGCGTTGGCGGTAC
The DNA here is from genome assembly GCA_038256495.1 of Chitinophagales bacterium. Lineage (GTDB taxonomy): Bacteria > Bacteroidota > Bacteroidia > Chitinophagales > Chitinophagaceae > Ferruginibacter. The sequence goes on along the minus strand of JBBSKH010000233.1, from coordinate 887 downwards.
CTGAGGGAATGATAACGTGGGTTTTATCTGTAGGCACTTTGTTGATGTTCCAGTTGGCCTCCGTGTGCCAGTTGTTGCTGGTGCTACCTACCCAGGTAGCTACTTCTAATATTACAGTAGCATAGGCAGTATCGGGGCAACCAAAACTGTTGATGCCAATCAAACGATAAATGCCGGGCACAGCCGCTGTAGGACTAGCCGTATTCCAGGTGGCGGAAGTGAGGCCTGCTGTGTTATATAAAGGCAACAGGTTAGTTGTTTGGCCAGGGCATAACAGGTAAACGGTGACATCTGGCCCGAGCGAAGGTGAGGGATTGCTTATTAAGGTAACCACTGCAGTATCCCTGCATCCGTTGGCATTGGTACCAATAATATTGTAGGTGCCAGCCTGCACCATTGCGCCGGGCAGTAAGGTAAATCCTGCATCGTAATAGTTGTAAGTAAGCAGGGGATTTGTAAAATCCTGCGCCAGGTTGTAAGTGTAGCCATCGCATTTGCTTCGGTTAAGATTTGGCCCAACGTCGGGTTTTAAAATACTGATGTTTGCAGAAGTATCTCCAATGAAAGCGGGATTACTGCTGCGCACTCTAATGCTATAACCGGTGCCATTGGGTATGGCAAAAGGAATGGTAAGGTTGATGGCAGCAGCCTGGTTCAGCCCATTGCCATTTGCCGCAACGGTAGCGCTACCTACAATTGTTGAAAAACTTCCTGCGCTGTTACTGAGCTCTGCAGTATAAATGTTGCCCGCATCAAAAGCACCATCTGCATTTATAGAAATGCTTAACTGGTCTGCCTTGCAAACTACTAACGGCGCATTGTTGGCTATCCGCAATTTGTAAATAGTAACTGCAAGAACAGAAGTATCTCCTACGCAACCAAATTGA
>JBBSKH010000232.1:0-3451 GCA_038256495.1 Chitinophagales bacterium | reverse complement strand
TCACCAGCCGATGTTAAGCCCATTCCTGCAGGTGAACGCATACCAGCGGCATAAGGAGAAACATTTCCTGAAGAATCAATACGTAACATCCAACCCCGCCACGGCACGCTGCTCAAGCCCTCCGGGCCAAAAGCAAGATTCAGGGAAATGATCATATCGCCGTTTTGATGAAACACAGGCCCGTATGCATATTCGTGGTAATTACCTGTTAATGGAATAACGTATAAAGATTCAAACTTGTCTGCTTTATCGTCACCATCTGTATCTGTCAGCTTCGTTACTTCTGAACGTTGGCATACATAAAAAGATCCGTGTTTGTAAACGACACCTAATACTTCGTGCAAACCATGTGCAAAGCGTTTGTATATAGGCGCAGTTCCTCCTTTCATGTATGGATTTTCTACCAGCCATAATTCGCCACGCCGTGTAGTAATTATAAGTCTGCCATCGGGTAATGTTTTTAAACCTCCTACTTCTAATATGATATCAGCAGGTATTGGGATGGTTGTTAACTTGAAATAGTCTTTTTCAGAAACACCGCCAGCGCCTTCCGTTTGCGAAAATGCTGCAGAAGCAAGTAATAAAGAAATAAGTAAACAACAAATACTCTTTTTCATTTTGCGCTATTACCAGATAATTGAATAGTTAATTTCTGAATCTGTACCTCTTTTTATAAGAACAACCAATTCTTCTCCTTCATTTGTTTGCCTGATGGTGGGTTGTACGGATGAATTGAACCGTATAAAATATTCGCCTTCATTTATATAATACTCACCATTAGAAAGACGCTCGATTTTTTTTGCTTTCGCCGCACGGAAAAAAACATCAGATGCTGCTTTTTCGCCGGATACGTTGATTTTTCGGGTTAATATCTTTCCGTTTTCTTCCGGATAAAAAACATCAGCAACATTTACACCTGCTATTTGATATTTGAAAACAGGGCCTCCTTCAGCCTTTAGATCATATCCCCTCCATTGATAACTGCCAGCTTCATTAGACAAGCTATCGGGCCAGGGCAAACTTTGTTCTGCCTGAACAAACTGTGGCTGGTCATTAAACAACAGAGGACTACCCAAAGGTTGCAATACCTGGTTTCCGCGTACATGCCACATGCCGGTTGCATCCGCAAACGATCCTTTCCAAATTTGCAGCAGTGAACCATTGCTTATATCATACGAATAATGAATGCCGGGCGGAGTACCTACCGATATGCAATGCGTTTTACGTTTGCCTTGATACAGTAGAAAGCTTCTTTGCATTACCGTTTCTCCCGCTGGCTTTATCATGATTCGGCTCACAGCGTCCTCGGCAGGATAGCTTGCCTCGTCGTGCAATGCCTGCAGGTAATTGCCGCGGCCTTGTACAAAAACACCTAATATGGGTACTGTGGCCCAGGTATTCCTATAATAAGTAAATGAAAAAGGATGTAACCCTTTTTCCAGCGTTACGGTGGCAGCGCCGATATCTTTCCGATTCATGTTTCCTTCATGGTCTATGCCGGAACTATGCTCTATAATTTTTTTACCATCTATCATCAAACGGCCTCCGCCTAATGTTACCGTTTGAAAATGATACTTCTTTGTTGCCGGAACATCCATTACGCCAGCATATTCGAAAGCAAAATCTTCACCGGTGGTTTTGGGTTGCCAGCTTATTGCATCAAGACTACCCGTTTTAATTACCTTACCTGAAGCAAAGTCAGGGAAAGTATTCATCTTACCATCCATGTACTTGTACTTCATATTTTGCAACTTTATCTGCTCGTCTTCCACCGGTAAATAAGCTATGTTTTTAAAGGCCACTGGTCCTTTCATACCAACAATTACTAATGGCGCAATGGCTTTCTCTTCCATTCCACGAACGGGCAAGTCAATATTTTCATGAATGACCGCTCCATTCAGAATTACCTTATCAAACCTTGCATTTTTTATTTTTGCACCCTGGGCATTAAATGCAGGTGCTACAAAACTTACTTCCAATTTTTGCCATAAGCCTGGTGCATGACAAGCATTGGAAAGCGGAACTCTTTTTGTGTTCCGTTCTGTAGGGGATATGTTATCTGAAATAGAGATACCGCCACAATCTTTATAGCTTATATTTTTTTCACCCCAACTATCGTTCAAATGAATTTTGTAAACGCCTTGAAAAAGTATTGCGGCTTTAGCACCAGGTGCAAGCATAAACTGAATTTCAAAATCAATGTTACCATGATCGAACGCCTTGATGTTCCCTATAGTGGTATGCTTATCGTCTCTGAATACCAATACGTTTTTCCCGTCGGAAAAATCCAGATCGCCAGTCGTCCTGTTTATCATAACTGCTCCAAGAACAGCCCAGTTTTTGGACGCATCCTTAAACTGATCAATAGTGGCTATAGATACCGTATCTAAAGGAAGCGCCTCATTTAACTGAGCCTGCCCAGCGATGGCCTGAAAACTGAAGCATATACATAGAATGAACCTAAAAAACATCATGGAATAGAATGAATTGAATGGCAAATGTTAAGACGTTAGGCTTTACTAACAGCCCTTGAATTTAAGGGCTGGAACTTTACTATCTGTAGTGCTCTGTCCGGTAGTTTTTTTTACTGAGAAGCCACATATACTTTTCCATATTTATATCCTTATTAATGGTTATAGAACTAACTTCCCCGACGAGCCTCCGCAGCCGGGTGACGGCATTTACTTCATCACCAGCTGTAGAAGAGGAAGATAAGACACAATTGGTAAAAGTATGTTTTCGCCCGGGTTTGCTTTCTCTTCCCTTGGTCGATAACAAATCAGTTACAAATGATGTGTTAATTTAATCTCGGCAACTATACCTGAATGGGATTAAAGAATATGAATCGTTCTACGGCAATGAAAATATTCGACGCCATACCAAATTTAAGATCTTTTGACTGCAATTTTAAAGTAGGATAATTTATTCTGTAACAGTTCGGTGAAGACACCGACCACGGATGGAAAAAATCATTGAACAAGACACCGAAGATATCTATTGGAAACCATGTGCCGAAAAGTGGGATCTTGCAAGTTGTCCTTAAGATTATCTTCATATTTTCGAGGGCTTCTATTAAGAGGAGTACTGAAAAAAATTTCAATTGACATATTATGCAGATGATGGAAATCAATTTAAGCAGGCCAAAATAATTTTTGTTACTCTTTGCAAACCGAATCCTCTGCAAGAACTCCGCTGAGACCGGTTATATAGGCAGGTATATAATTATCTTGCACAGCTATTTGAAAAGCGTTACACAATGCTTGCCACTAAATGAACATACATGGAAGCCAACTTTGAAAATATTATTGAAAACTATCTGCAGGTTTTTAAGACAAAATGCTACGATCTCGAACCAGGCATCAACGTAAAAAATTTATCCCTGGAAGAATCTTATCAAATTCAGCATGAAATTATTGATGCACGAGTAAAAGAAGGAGAAAGAATTGTTGGG
>JBBSKH010000231.1:0-3451 GCA_038256495.1 Chitinophagales bacterium | reverse complement strand
GGCATCCACCGGTTTAATAAAATACCGGGTAAATATTTTATCGCCGGCCCGCTTTTCGTGCGGTATTACATTATCTGCTATGCACACAACTTTGCTGTGCCGGTTCTTTTTTGCAATACGTAGAATGGTGCCGAAACAGGGTCCCATAAATGGCAACCAGAAGCGCACAACAATGATGTCTGGTTTTTCACGGCGTAGCCGGTTACCAACTTTTATCCAGTTAAATGGATTGATAGAATTGATTAATACCTTAATATCTATACCCGTTGGTGCAGGCTCCGTGGAGTATTGCGTGCTGCCGGGAAACAACAGCGATGGGTACTGCAGCGAAAAAGTATAGATACTTACGGTATGCCCTTCTTGGTTAAAAGCCTTTGCCAGCCGCTCGTTAAAGGTACTCATACCCCCGCCACGTAAAGGATGCGCAGGCCCGAGTATAATTATTTTTTTTGTTGATGCAGTTGCTGACACTTGGGGAAGGTATAATATTTTACTAAGGAATCGGCTGCTAAGTTATCACTCTCAAGAGACTAAACTGCGGCCAGGGATACTCGTTATAAACCTGCTTTTTCTTCTATAAGATAAGAATTGCGCTCTGTTGAATTACGTGCAATCAACTCACCAATAAAACCGGCAAGAAACAATTGCGTACCAATTACCAGGGAGATGATGCCTACATAGAACAGCGGCCTGTCTGTCATATTATATACCTGGAAGGCAAACTTTGCAATGAAGAGGTATACCCAAATAACCAAACCCAATAAAAAAACCACGCTGCCCCAAAGACCAAAAAAATGCATGGGCCGCTTGCCGAATTTGCCGACGAACATAATGGAAAACAGGTCGAGGAAGCCGTTAATAAAGCGTTCCCAGCCAAACTTGGTTACGCCAAATTTTCTTGGGCGATGTTCTACTACCTTTTCACCAATTTTTCTAAACCCACTCCACTTAGCCAGTATGGGAATGTATCGGTGCATCTCTCCATACACTTCAATGCTCTTCACTACTTTTTTACGGTAAGCTTTAAGGCCGCAGTTAAAATCGTGCAATTTAATGCCAGAGCTGCGGCGTGCCGCCGCATTGAATAATTTGGAAGGAATATTTTTTGTTAGTGTATTATCGTAGCGCTTTTTTTTCCAGCCGCTCACCATATCATAGCCTTCGCCAATGATCATATTATGCAGTTCCGGAATCTCATCAGGGCTGTCCTGCATGTCTGCATCCATGGTGATAACCACATTGCCTTCGGCCGCTTTGAAACCCTCGTTTAGCGCCGCACTCTTGCCATAGTTACGCTGGAATTTGATGCCTTTGATATTGGGATTTTGGGAACGCAGGCGCTGTATCACCGTCCAGGAATTGTCGGTACTGCCATCGTCTATCATAATGATCTCGTAGCTGTAACCATTGCTGGTTACCACTTTTTCTATCCATGCAGCTAGTTCAGGCAGCGACTCATCTTCGTTGTATAATGGTATAACAATAGAAACATCCATGTTGTTATTGAACATTTTTGGTTTTCATTAAAAAAAGCGAAGTTACAATAGTAACCATTGCGCCAATAACAAGATAGCCAAATATGGCCATAGAAATTAGCAGGGTATCGAAATACGTCCTGGCATTATTTACCATCGTAACCACTTCATTAGGGGTGTAATTTCCTTTAGATTTAAGTTCAGCCGTATAGCTGATAGCCATCTGATCTTTTAACCCCGGATTTAGTTTCAGGAAAATAAAAGTGAAAGCCACCATCAGGAATACAATTACGATAAAGCATTTGAATCCCTCTGAAAAAAAATCTTTAAACTTTTTCTTTTCAGGATGTTGCTTTTTAAAATCTCTCAAGGTCCACACAATGGCTGCTACATACAGCGCATAAGTAAAGTATTGAAAGCTATTGTCGAAGTTGCCGAGGGTTGCGTAAATAACCAGCGAACTGATGATCATTAAAAAACTGAAAATGACTCCTTTGTACGTGGCGCTTATATTCCTCATGGTTTGCGATAGCTTAATTGATTTTTATGAATGGTGGCTACCACTTTTCCTTTAAGGGTTTGTCCGGTAAATGCACAGTTGTTAGACCTTGATGCAATATGTTCCTGTTGGAAAGTATAGGTATGGCCCGGTAGGAATAGCGTAAGGTTTGCAGGTGCAGCTTCCTGCAATTCTGGTATTGGTAGATTGAAAATATTTCTTGGGCGAATGGAGAGCAGTTCTACCAGTTGTTGCACATCATCAATAAATATTCCTGCTACACCAGCCAATGCTTCCAGGCTGATGCTGCCATATTTAGCATATTCAAACTCGCAGGTTTTATCGTCCCAATGCTGAGGAAAATGGTGAGAGGCGATACAGTCGATGCTGCCGTCTGCCAATGCTTCTTGCAGCGCCTGCCTGTCGGCGCTCGTACGCAAAGGCGGGTTTAATTTAAGATTGGTATCATAAGCAGCCAGGCCTTCATCGCAAAAAAGCAAATGTGCAGGGCTTACAGAACAGGTGATGGCAAGACCGCTTGCTTTTGCTGCCTGTATCAAATCAATTCCTTTTTTTGTGCTTACACCCGTAATGTGCAGTTTTGAGCTGGTATATTTCAGTAATTCGATATCCCTTGCAATCATCAGTTCTTCGGCAATAGCTGGTTTGCCGGGAAGCCCTAACCGGGTACTTGCGATTCCTTCATTCATCAGGCCATGGGCGCTGATGCTCTTATCATCCGGCACCTGTATGATGGTTCCGTTCACCGGTAAAACATATTGTAATGCTTTAAGCAAAACGCCTGGGCTTTGCACAGACTGTGTGCCATCGCTGTAAGCAATAGCACCGCTGGCATGCATATCGTACATTTCTGTCAGTTCCTTTCCTTCGGTATTTTTTGTGATAGCGGCAATCGGGTGAATGCTCACAGGAAGGGCTAGTGCTTTTTGCCTGATGTATTCTACTATCGACTTGGTGCTAACTGCAGGCTGGGTGTTGGGCAGCAACATCAGTTCTGTAAATCCCCCTGCTGCAGCGGCTGCTGCACCTGTTTCAAGAGTCTCCTTCTGTTCCAGCCCGGGATCGTTAAAATGAGCGAAAATATCCATCCAGCCTATGCTGACATGCAAATTTTCATGTTCAAATACTTCGCCGGCAGTTGCCTCAATGTTATCTGAAATCTGTTGAATGATGCCATTTGCCACCAATACATCTTTTACTAACCCGTGATGGGCCGAACCGGCGTGGATGATTGTTGCTTGCTTTATTAAAACCTTCATATTCTGATGAGATTACGCAAATATCGGGAAAAATGTGGGGATATGGGAGTGGGGGATAGATAGAGATTTGGTAGGATGGACAAATTGAATCGCCATCACTCCAAAGAGGTGACACCTTTCCAAAAGGTGTCACCTCTGGCAAGACCTTTCCAAAAGGTGTCACCTCTGGCAAGACCTTTCCAAAAGGTGTCACCTCT
>JBBSKH010000230.1:0-3480 GCA_038256495.1 Chitinophagales bacterium | reverse complement strand
CTCGACTATCTAAGAACTGCTTTGACAGACATGGCTTCACTGGTAGAAAGCCAGTTACAGAAAAGCATTGAGGCACTGCTAAAACAGGATGAAGATCTGGCCAACGAAGTGTTGCACCACGAAAAAAGGGTCAATGCTTTTGAGTTGAGAATAGATAAAGAATGTGAAAATATTTTTGCCTTATTAACCCCGGTTGCCCACGACATGCGGCTGGTATTTGCTACTTTAAAGATCAATGCTGACCTGGAGAGAATTGGGGATTATGCAGAAGGCATTTCCAGGATTGTGGTAGAGGGAAAAAAAAACTTTGATCAGCAGCTCATTCAAACGCTCGACCTCAGCAATATGTTTGAGATTGTTTTTGCCATGCTGAAAGACGTGATTGTCGCCTACACAGAAAACGACAGCCGCCTGGCACGCTCCGTATTTTCGAGAGATCTGCTTGTAAATGACATTAATCACAATGCCATGCCACTAGTGGTTGACTATTGCCGGCAGAACCCGCAAGACATACCGCAGGCGATTAATCTTTTATCTATTGTGCGTAAACTGGAGCGGGTGGGAGATCATGTAACCAATATTGCCGAGGAAGTTATTTTCTTTAAAGAAGCACAGGTTCTCAAACACGGTAACAAGGGTGGAGACGGCACGGCTGATCATTAGAATTAATAATAAACCATTTCCATAAATTTTATAATTCAATGTTATTTTAGCGTTATCATTTGTAATTTTGCTCCTCATCCCAAGGGGCAGTATGGCAAAATTCATTTTTTTAGTTCTCATTTTTATTGGAATAGCCCTACCCGGAATCGCTCAATCAGACACTACCCGCATCAAACCAACAACCAAAAGCCCCACAAAAAAATGGTTCGAAAGTTTTTCTATAAGAGGCTATGCCCAGGCAAGGTATAACAGGCTGCTGGAGACCAACGAAAACCTCGGTTGCGAGCAATGTGATAGATCCTGGGGAAAAAATGGTGGTTTTTTCCTACGCCGGATGCGCATCATTTTTTACGGACAGATAAATAAGCGGGTGTACTTTTACATTCAGCCCGATTTTGCAAGTAGCGCAGATGCAGACAAGCTACATTTTGCCCAGCTAAGGGATGCTTATTTTGATATAGGGATTGACAGCAGTAACGAGTTCCGGTTTCGGATCGGGCAAAGTAAAATTCCATTCGGTTTCGAAAACATGCAGTCCAGCCAAAATAGAATTCCCCTTGATAGAAACGATGCATTGAATAGTGCTGTATCAAACGAACGGGATATAGGAGTCTTTTTTTATTGGGCACCCAAAGAGAAAAGAAAATTAATTTCTGAGTTGGTTAGTTCCGGTCTCAAGGGCAGTGGCGATTATGGCCTGTTTGGCCTGGGGGTTTATAACGGGCAAACCGCAAACAGCCCTGAATTAAATAATCAACCACATGTAGTGGCAAGATTTTCCTATCCTTTTGCCGTAAAAAGCCAGGTGATTGAGGCAGGCATCCAGGCTTACACTGGTAAATATGTAATGCCGGTAGCTAACCTGAGTAGCGGTGTAAAATTTTTACGGGATCGTAATTATGTGGATCAGCGGGTGGCGGCATCTTTTGTATTGTACCCGAAACCATTCGGCATCCAGGCAGAATACAATGTTGGAAACGGTCCAGAATTTAACAAGGTTACCGATTCAATAGAAGTGCAATCTCTTAAAGGGGGTTATGTGACTTTAAGCCACATGACGAAAATTAGAAATCAAACTGTCATTCCATTTGCCAGGTATCAATATTATGAGGGTGGTAAGAAACATGAAAAAGATGCAAGAAGCTACACAGTGAACGACCTTGAAATTGGTGTAGAGTGGCAGCCCTTTAAAGAATTTGAACTTGTGATAATGTACACTATCTCGGAAAGACGCTACGAAGACTTCGGGAAACAGGAAAATAGGCAGTCGGGAAATTTACTACGATTACAGGCCCAGGTGAATTTTTAAGCTCCACATATTCTTTATTTATTAATTAAGGATCATTTGGAGTCCTGCCGGGTGAGCATGTGTAGCAATTCGGGTTACGCTCCTAGAAACGTATCGGCGAAAGTAACTCCGGCCAAATCATTATTAGTTACAGCATATTCATATTTTCACCGCAGGTAACATTCGCTTAACATTACCGTAACAATCGGGTAACAATACCGTTACTTTCCCGTAACATAGCAATCGTCTCTTTGTGCCACAAAAGACAGCTGGTTATGTTGAATAAAATACTTTCGTTTTCGGTCACATTTTTTCTTTCAATTATGTTGATGGCGCAGGCACAGGACTTGCAGTTTTCAGGTAAAGTTTTGAATACCAAAAATGAGGTTTTGTCGGGTGCAACGGTTCTTGTAAATGAATTGTCCAGGCAAATTGTAACCAATGCTGAGGGCGTTTTTGTGGTAGTTCTGCAAAAGGGAAAAAAATATTCAATCACCGTTTCAAATACGGGTTACACTTCCAAAACCATCAGCGACATTGAAGTTTCAGACAACTTAGATAACAATACCATCCAAATCGTACTAAACGACAATGCTAAAACAGACCTTACAGGCGTAACAGTGGTGGCTACTTCCCGCCGCCAGGAAAATACAAACGCCTTATTAACTTTTCAGAAAAACAATACAGCCTTATCCAGCGGACTTGCAGCAGATTTCATACGCCGCACACCCGATAAAAACACCGGTGAAGTTTTGCGCAGGGTAAGTGGTACTTCTATACAGGATAATAAATTTGTAATTGTAAGAGGTTTGAGCGATCGTTACAATGCAGCTTTCATAAATGGTGCAGCATTGCCCAGCAGTGAGCCTGATAAAAAAGCTTTTTCTTTCGATGTTATTCCCTCTTCTTTAATAGACAATATTATTATTAATAAAACAGCCACGCCAGATCTTACTGGTGAGTTTGCCGGCGGGCTTGTGCAAATACAAACAAAAGATATACCTGTAAAAAGTGAGCTCAGTGTGGGAGTGAGTCTTGGTTTTAATACACAATCAGTATTTAATGATTTTTTGAGTAACGAAAGAGGGAGCACAGACTGGTTGGGTTTTAGCGAAGGAAGAGAATTGCCCGCAGCCTATCCGAGAAAATACCTGGCCTATTCTGCCCTGCCTGTTGTAGAGAGGGAAGCCATTGCCAAATCCTTTAACGACCAGGCATACAACGAAGTAAACTCTACAGCAGCACCCATCCAAACTTACAATCTTACCTGGTCTAATGTAAAACGTTTTAAAAATGGTAGTGCCTTCGGTTCTATACTTGGCCTTACTTATCGCAACTCCAAGCTGGTGTTTGATGCCACCAGGACCTTGTTTGAAAAAGGCGCCAACAGCCAGTTCTTTTTTGATTATGACGATCAACAAAATAAGTATAGTGTAAATGCAGGCGGCATCGCCAATATTGCATGGACGTACAAGAACAATAAAATTGCCTTTAAGAATCTCTTTAATCAATTGCTGGAAGACAATTAT
>JBBSKH010000229.1:0-3522 GCA_038256495.1 Chitinophagales bacterium | reverse complement strand
GGCGGACCTTAAAACTGCGCAGGTTAAAATCATCTGCCTGTGTGGAACTGTAATATAATGTGATGGAATTGTTTTCCAGTCTTTCTATGTTATTTATGGCATTGGCAGCAAGCCCGGTATTTTCTTTTGGGTTATAGCGGATGGTTTTAAAAACCCGTCCATCATATCGGCAAAAGCCATCTAATGTGGCCAGCCATATAAAACCATCGTCATCCTGCACGATACCGGAAATAAAACTTTGCGGCAGACCATCCTCTACACTAAAATGTTGTTGGTTGGTAAACAGTCGTTGTTGCGCAACGACGATCTGTGCCGTACTTAAAAAAAATAGTAGCTGGGATAATCTGATAACAAACATCCCCATTAATGTATGACCAGCTTTTTGTCTCACGGTTAGTAGTTATTTATATCTTTTAAAGTATATAATCCAAATACCTCGGCGTTGGTATGGGAAGAGCAGAAATGGTTCATTAGCTTTAGCATACTTCAGGTCGTTAATTTACTTTCCGGTTAATCTTTTTGCTGCCGAGGCCATATCTTTTTTGGGTATGACGTATCTATAGGGTTGCGCCGGACTGTTGTTATAAAGATATACTAATGTACTGGCTTTGCATAGCGTTGAGGGCTTGCTGCTCCCGCAAAGTGGGCAGGTAGTGCTGGAATTCATTGCTCTATATTGAGCTAATGTCTCTCCATTTTCTATTTAAAAATTTTAATGAAACTTCATTCTTTGCCAACTGCAGGTTATGGATTCGCTCTTCTTTTTCTGCCGTTTTTCCGTCATACTAAGCTTAGTAAATATCCAATTAGTGAACCACCCAAAACTATAAAAGCACTATTGATTTTCCTATATCCAAATGTTATTGTAATACTTAAAAGCATAATGAATATTGTTCGCCAATCTGTAATCGTGTCTTTACCCATATCAAAACAAACTGCTACAATAATGGCTACCGAAGCCACATTAACAGCGTCTAAAAATGCAGAGAAGTGTGTTGAATTCCTCATTTTCTTTACCATTGGATTTAGCAAAGCAACAAAAACAAATGAAGGTATGAATATGGCAATTGTAGAAACGATGGCTCTTGTAAATCCGTTCATTTGATATCCAACAAAAGTTACAGAAGAAAATACGGGGCCTGGTGTCAGTTGTCCCACCGCAATTGCATCGATGAGTTGTTGTCTGCTTAACAGACCTGTTGATACTAATTCTGTGTCAAGAAATGCAAAGAGAACATAACCGCTTCCATAAAGTATTGCACCAATTTTTAGAAAAATCCAAAACAGGTTTGCGTTTGTTGCAGAAAGTATTGGCGTGTTAGTTAATTGTAATAGAGTTACTGGCAAAAAACTGTTTAAGTTGTTTTGGTTTTTGTTACGCACATAAGCCAAAAACAGGGCTAAAAAACCCGCACCGAACATTAGATAAATCTCGCTAATGTTGAGTAGTGAACAAATCAGAACAATTAGTCCAATTATTGCAAGTTCTGTTGATTTCAGTGATTTTTTAGCCAAAGGGAAAATGGCACCAAGAATGATAGCAATGATGGCGGGTTTTATACCATAAACAAATGGTTGTACTTCGGGAAGTTGTCCATATTGTTTGTAGAGCCAGGCAAAAATTCCTGTAATGAATACCGCTGGTAAAATAAAACAAAGACCTGCAATAATTAAACCTTTCCAACCGCCTTTTTCGTGTCCGATATGAATGGCCAATTCGGTGCTATTCGGTCCAGGTATTAAATTCGTCGCCCCAATCAGGTCAAGGAAATGTTGTTCAGTCAGCCATTTTCGTTTCGAAACTACTTCATCTTGCATCATAGCAATATGTGCTGCCGGTCCACCAAAACCAATAACGCCCAGCTTTAGAAATAGTCTGGCTATATCTTTTAATCCGGCTTTATTTTCCATTTTTCATTAGCTTATTATCAATTGACCATAAGCCACCTCCTTTTATCAAAAGAAAAATACTACCAAGAAGCATAGACCAATCTGTTCTGCTTCCATGGAGCAATTCCCAAAAACCTTTTTCTAGATAAACCTCAGATTTCGTCGTGGCAAATGCAAAAAGCATAATTGCAATTAATGGAATGCTTGCCAAACGTGTGAGCAAACCAAATAAAATAAATGCTCCGCAAAGTATTTCGAAACTGCCTACTAAGTTGCCTAAAAACACGGGCGAAGGCAACCCGATTTTTTCAAAACGTCCTGCCCCACGGATGGCGGGAAATAAAAACTTTTGTATTCCTTCTGATAAGAAAACTACTCCAACCATCAATCGGATGATAATTGTTGTTTTTGAGTCGTCTGTATTAAGTATTCTATATTTCATTTTTTCGGTGTGTTGTTTTTAAATGGGATGGGTTGTCTAACCCTAGGGTGCCACTAATGTTAGGGCCTAGTGGTGGTTTTTAAAAATCGTCAGCCTTTAACCAAAGATAAATCAATAATAAAAGTTTATTGTTTCCTCTATTACCTGTTGTTATTCGTCTGTTGGGACCGGAGCCGATGAGCGGTCCGCCGCGTTGCATGTATATATTCGTCGCCCCGCTATAGAGTAAACTGCTTGTTGTGTAATTATTCTTTGGTATCAATCACTTTTCAAAGGTGGCCCAACTATTTTCATGTCATTATCAGAAAATATTTTTGCTATTTCTTGTTGACCTGGTTCATGGTCTAAAGCAGCCATAGCAACAAAGAAGTTTTCTAATTTGCCTGCAGGTTGCACTATGACACTCATTTTTCCCTTTTCTGATACTTGTGTCCAGGCATGTGCAACTTTTCGGGGTAAGAATATACTATCACCCTTTGTCAAATCATACTTGTCGCTGCCTACCTGGAATTTATAAGTACCCTCTATAATATAAAATACTTCGTCCTGAGAATGATGAATATGTAATGGTGTTCCCCTTCCTTGGGAAAGAGAAGTCTGTTCAAATATTGCCAGGTCTCCGTCTGTATCACTTCCCGAAATTTTGACATCAAGTATATTCGAGTTTACGCCTTTCAATCTTATAGGCCCATAAATTCTCCCTTCACCCGCAGAAATTTTAAATCCTTTATCCTTTCTTGTCAGCCCTTTGGTTTGTGAACATCCGTAATATGGCGCTACTATCAAAGAAAGAAAAGATGTAATAAATCTATTTCGTTTCATAAATTTTAATTTAAAGGCTAAAACTAATTAAAGATATAAAGTTTAGGTTTCCAAAGCTTTTCAATTTAAAAAGTCAAGCTGGAACACCCTGTGAAGAGCAATTCAATGCTGAATAAATATGGGTCATGCCCTACTTGCGATAATACTTTTATTTGGTAGCAGTTTATCAAAAAAATAAATGCTCTAATCCCAAATGAAATCCAAGTATCAATAAGCTAAAGACTAAAAGAATATAAGGCAAAGACTTTTTATTTCTGTAAAGGGTATTTTTTTTGTACGACGTAATAGCGAGAGAAAGAATCAAGATAAGAATTGCGTTGTAAATGACACCGCCTCTTGCTCTAATGTACCCAACTGAATAGATATCG
>JBBSKH010000228.1:0-3554 GCA_038256495.1 Chitinophagales bacterium | reverse complement strand
TTAAAATCGGCCTTACAATAAGCAGCGCTAATTTACTGTTTTTTCAAATCCGACCGTTAGCTTAGGGAGTATATTCGTGGCGTAATATGGAGGATTGCTGCTAACGTTCGAGTATTGCTGCAGTTGGGGAATTGACCAACTGTCCGCACGGAACTGAAGCTAAATTAATAAACAAAAGTTGAAGTTAAGAACTAATGGCGAATAGAATTCCGTCCGCCGAAACCAAAGCTTGGATATGCACTGCTGCTGATTGTTCTTCCGTCAAGCCCCAATTGTAGCAATACTTTTGTTAGCTGTAGTTTTTCTTTTCTTACGCCATATTCCAACTCCTGTAATAAGAAGTAATAGTAAAAGCAAGCCACTAATAATAATTGTTGCCATCTTTCTAATTAAGCTCATAAAAAGTAGTGTATCGGTTTTTCCTGTTTCCAATAATACCCAATCACTTGCTAACCTTGTTGCTAAATCTGGGTTTCCTGTTTCTAAAATTATAATTCCATTACCTGTGTTTGGATTTATTCTTATTGCTGTATTGATAGGTGGGGTACTTTTCCCATCATGTCCAAAAATGTCTTCACCATTTTCAATACCAATGTATAGCATACTGCCCAATCCGTAAATTTTTTCACCCATCATGTCCCAATGTGATTTTCGCATTAATTTTAAAGTCTCAGGTTTTATATGCCCTCTGCCAATAGGCTCTCCATTTTTGCCCTTTAAAAAAAGTTGAAAAAATAACTCTAAATCCGACAAAGAGGTGTGTAGGGAAGTAGCTGCTAAAGAACTATAATAAAAATGTGGTGCTTTAGTATTGTTGAAATTATAAAATTCGCAAAGCCTTCTATTTAAGGTGTCATCTAAGATATAAGTACTGCTGGTCATATTCAATGGTTTGAATAAGTTTGCTTTCATAAATTCATTAAAAGATTGTCCGCTTGTTTCCTCTACCAATAATTGTAAAAGTGTAAAACCTCCGCCCGAATATTTCCATTGTGAATTTGGCTCAATACCTACTTTCACTTCGCCACTAATTCCTTCATCTGCATCTTTTGCTTTGGTTAAGGAGGCTTCAATAGTTTGAACGGAGTTAGGGTTTTCAAAACCATTATAGCCAAGACCATCTGTTAAACCTGCTGTGTGGCTCAATAAACGTCTTGCTGTTACCTGTTCATTGTCAAATTTGCTTTGGGGTAGCTGCCACCTCTTTAAATAATGACTTACGGGGGTGTCCAAATTTATTTTGCCCATTTCAACCAATTTCATAATTCCTGCGGCTGTAACAAATTTTGTAAGAGAAGATACTTGAAAAATAGTGTTTTTGTCAACACTCTTATTCTTCGAATAAAATAACTCCTTTTCAACACTACCACCTTTCATTATGCACATTGCAAAATTTCCCACAAACTCTTTTTCAATTTGCTGCTTAACTGCAACAGTAAATAATTCGGGGTCTTTGCTCTTTGTAAATGGTTTGTGCCACCATCCATTCAGTCCTCCAAAAACTACAATTATGCTCCACAAAATGGATGACACAATAAATACAAGAAAGTATTTGATTATTCGCTTCATTACTAAAATTTTGTGTTGAATTGTCAACTGGTCAAAACTGATATTGCTGTTTGGGTCGCTATAAAATTACAGCTAACGTTGACGGCTTGCTGCTGTGCTGGTATTCATTGCTTGTCCAGCCTGGAGCCGAAGCCGATTTGAAAAGCTGATGATGAAGTTAACTACTAAAAGCTGAAAATTGAACGTCGAGATGGAACCAAAGCTGATAGCGAACTATAGCCGATTGTTACTACGTCAGCCAGCATAGCAGCAAACCGATTGTTAGCTGTTGTTTTTACTTCGTAAGTCCATAAGTTTCACCATAATTCCCACACACATAATCTGTTTTTTGCTCAATACGAAGATTGTCAGAAATGAAACTATCGAAGCTCATTAGGTTATAATACCATTCTTCATTTGTGTCGCTATAAACCACAAGGTTTGTTAGAAATCCATTCACCCAATTAAATCGTTGAGACAATTTATATTCAGTAGTTCTCACCAATGTGTCATTAATGTAAAAATGTATTTCCCTTTTAGATATTTCAATTTTTTTTGTTTTCTTCGAGTTTTCCTTTGTTTCGGTTGCTCCCCAATTTGTTCCGCTCCAACCCCAATCCCAACTACTCATAAGATTCTTTTTTGTTTGGTAAACTACTTTTTGCTCAATTAAATTTCTGTAATTGATAGATTTTTTTGCCAATGTTGAAGTCGTGTCAAGCCAATACACTCTATCAAATATTTGCCCCGCTTTTCTCAATGAATCTGCATTGAAAAGTTCTACGGCGTATTTAAAATATTTTTCCTCTTGCCCTTTGTCAATAGGTATATTATCAAATAAGGTTCGGAATTCGCCTGTAAGGCTAGTATAAGGGCTTTGTCCAAATAAAAAATTTGAGAAAAAGAAAAATACTATAATCAAAAGTGTCTTCATAAAATAACAGCTAACGGGCAGGTATTGCCGATGGTTGGGAATTTGAAATTCGTCCGCCGGAACTGCTGCTTGGCTTATTGCTAAAGATAGATAATAAGAACTAAAGCTGGGCTTTGTTCGTCAAGCCCCGAACCACAGTACAACAGAATTACAGCTGCTGATTGTTCCAACGTCGAGCCCAACTATTGGCAATACCAATGTTGCCTGCATGTGCTTCTGCGTCCACCTAAACAAGTTTGAAAGGATATAAGCGAACTACCTGAAGTCCTGCCGCAAGAATATGAAAACTTGCTAATCCAAAATCTTTATCTGCCCAAAGATATTCACTTGAACATCCAGCTTCACCACATTCACAACAAGAAATTTGTCCCTTAAAATTTCCTGTCCTGACTAAGGTGTCAACGGAACTTTCGTTCAAAGGGTCTGAAAAAGTATCTTGTTGCTCATCAAATTTAAGTTTGTCAATTACAGGTACATTAATGACTTCAATACGTTTTCTTAGCAATAGGTCAGCAAGAGGTTCTTCAAAATCTTTAATCAACTTTATTTTACCTGTTTTTGGAAAGAAGTGTGTCAGGTAAGAGTTCTTAGTGAGTATATCAATATCTTCTTGTGGTTCAAATTCAAAGAAGTAGTCGCTTAAAGAACTGTCAACCGAAAGGAACAATCTTGAAAACTCCTCTTCAATCCAATAGTCTTTTGCAGGTGCAAAGTCTGTAATCGTTTCACCTGTAGTCGAAAGCTGCTTAAATTGTTCTCCTGTCAACCGAAGAATGGTTTCTAAATCAAATGATAATTTTAAATCTGTCATATTTAGGGTGTGTCCAAAAAGCATTGCAGGCAACGTTCAGGGCTTTGCGCAGGTGTGGTATTAGCCAACCGTCCGCCCGAACCGAAGTTAAGTATATAATTAATTGTTCATTGTTTTTTCTAATGCCGGGGCTTTATTCGTCCGGCTGGGAAACTGAAGTTTGGCTAGGTAAAAGTGATGATTGTTTGTCCGTCAAGCCACACTTGCCGCAAAAACCATTGTTGTGTGCAGAGTTTACCAAGCTACAAACGGTCTGGCCGC
>JBBSKH010000227.1:0-3574 GCA_038256495.1 Chitinophagales bacterium | reverse complement strand
GTTGCATAAAAAATGCAGCAAAATGTTCAGCTAGGTCATTTAGACTGTTCACATCATTTTGCATTTGGGCATATTGCCAATCGCATCTATAAGAAAAGGAGGTATCAGTAGGGGTGATATACAAAATCATCGACGCATTTACATAATTCTGAGAATCTCTTACAAAAGGAACATAATAAGTTTGAATGGAATCTTCTAAAAGATTTTGGCTATTTACCCCCCCCTTTTTTATTTGTAGGTCTCGTTAAAATTTTATCCCATCTTGGATAGCCGATCTGCTTCACTGTCTTAGCAACAAAATTGTCTTTTTCATTTACGCTTGCCAGGAAATTCACAAAGGCTTTCTCCGTCGGGTCGCCTGTGCGGTTAGTGTTAAAAAACTTTTCTACAATGGGGTCCGTATTTATGGCAGCCTGTTTTGCCACAATATCAGTTTTTCTGCAAGAAATAAAAGTAATAACAGAAATAATGACCAGGCATAACATTAGCATTTTTCGTTTTGTACTCATAAAATGGAATTTAAAGTTTTTTGATAATTAAGGTTTAATAAATTTTAAAAAAATAAATCTGCGGTTGTATTCTTTAAAACGAATATGAAATTAAGTATCTAAATAAAAAAGGGGGTTTTTCCTATATTTTAATTTTTTCTTTAAGACTTTCCCTATAACATAAAAGTAATATTCATTTAACGGGAATGACTTTTGAGTATTTAAGCACATAATAATCAGAAAAGGGTTTCCAACTGGAAACCCTTTCTTATCAATTATCTATTAAAATAAGTTACTTCTTCACTGCCCATTTCAACATTTCTTTCCAACTTGGTTTTTTGCCATACATTAATATACCTGTGCGGTAAATTTTTGCGGTGGCCCAGGTAAATAGTAAGAAGCAACCCACCAGCAACAACATAGACACTATTATTTGCCAAATAGGAATATCATAAGTTACCCTGCCCATCATTACAATGGGGGAGGTTAGTGGAAATAAACTTCCGAAAACGGCCAGGCTGCTGTTTGGGTCATTAATGGAATTGGTCATAATTACAAAGCCAATGATAATGGGCATAAGGATCGGGAAAACCAATTGCTGTGCTTCTTGCTGGTCTTCACTTACAACACTACCAACTGCAGCAAATAAAGACGCATAGGTTAAATATCCTGCAAGAAAATAAAACAGGAACATAAATAATATTTTCGCTAGTGGTAAGGAAGAAAGCCCTGCAGTAACGGTTGCAAGCATATTACCATCTGCGCCACTTGCAGCTTCCGTTGCCTGTTCCAGCATGCCGGGAAATATAAGTGGTAAGAACGACTGCAAGGCCAGCATGATAACGATCCAGATAGCAAACTGTGTGAGCCCAACAGCACCAATGCCTATTATTTTACCCAACATAAGCTGGAAAGGTTTTACAGAACTTACAATTACTTCTGCTATGCGGTTCGTTTTCTCTTCCATTACACCACGCATTACCTGCGTACCATATATGATCATCATCATATAAATTAATATACCGCAAATAAAGGAAACAGCAAATGCTACACCTGCACTTCCTTTCTTACTGCCGTCTTTTCCATCAATGGTATTTTCTAAAACGGCATCGGCATTAATGCTTTTAAAAACGGCAGGGTCAATCCCCTTTGCTATCATGCGTTTGTTTTCAATGGCTCCGTTTATGTAGCGTTCAATTGCATTGTTAGTGCCAAGGCTTAGCGATGACTGGCTGTGCACGACAAATATTTGTTTCTTTTCTACATCAAAAGCTGGCACGTATAAGAATGCTTTATAGCCCGAATCTTTATATTTAGGCGTGAAAGTTTTTTCTGTTTCATTTTTTATAAAAGTAACATCCAGCGCTTTGCCGGGTTTAGCTGCCGAATCGCTGAATAATCCTGCCTCATCTATTACCGCCATTTTAGTTTGCCCTGAACTGCCTTTCATAGAAATGGCGATTATTACAGCATAGAACCCTATAATAACCACCGGCACCAATATGGTGGTTAGTAAGAACGATTTCTTTTTTACCCTGGTAAAATATTCCCTGCTGATGATCAATCCTGTTTTATTCATTTGAAATATTTTTAAGTTGAATTTTTTAATGGCCTATTGTACTTGTTGAAACTGTCTTGCATTAGAAGTGCCTTCCACCAGTTTTATAAAAATATCATTTAGCGAAGGCAATACTTCATTAAAAGACTGTATGGCTACATCCTGGTTAATAAAATATTTCAATACATCGTTGGAGGTGGTTCCTTCCATTAGTTTTATCAGCACCTGTTCATCTGTATGCTTTACTACTTCAAACATATGCGTCATTAATTGTTCGGCCAGCACATGGCCCCCCAGTTTGTACACATTTTCTTTAAAGTCTTGTTTTACCTGGCTCACAGAACCATCAAGAATCTTTGCACCTTTATTGATGAGCACAATATGATCACAGATCTCTTCTACCTGTTCCATCCGGTGCGTACTGAAAATGATAGTGCTGCCTTTTTTTGCCAATGCAAATATCTCGTCCTTTATCAGGTTGGCATTTACAGGATCAAGGCCACTAAAGGGTTCATCAAGTATGATGAGTTGGGGCTCGTGCAACACGGTAGTTACAAATTGTAGTTTCTGGCTCATACCCTTGCTCAGGTCTTCCACCTTTTTGCCCCACCAGCTCTGCATTTCAAATTTTACGAACCAGGCTTTTACTTTCTCCGTTGCTTCTGCATGGCTAAGCCCTTTTAACCTTGCCAGGTAAACAGCCTGTTCGCCAATCTTCATTTTTTTATACAGGCCACGTTCTTCGGGCATATAGCCAATCTGGCTGATATGATCAATGGCATTGAATTTTTTTCCGTTGAATAATACCTCCCCGCTGTCCGGGTAAAAAATACCGGTTATCATCCGCAGCAGGGTGGTTTTGCCGGCACCATTGGGCCCAAGCATACCAAAGATGCTTCCCTTTTCAATTTTGAAGCTGATATCATCTACGGCTTTTTGTGTAGCGAAATACTTCCTTAAATTCTGTAGTTCTAATAGATGCATGATAGAATTGGTTTATAAGCCTTAAAAATAAGGATCATTTTAAAACGGCATGGTAAATAAATTATGAACGGGGCACTACTGGTTTAAAATTTTGGCGGTAATTATTGTAGCCACTCTTTCTCCATCCATAGCCGCACTTACAATGCCGCCTGCATAGCCTGCGCCTTCGGCACAGGGGTACAAATTGGTAAGCTGAGTATGATGAAGCAGTTCAGGATGTCGGGGAATCCGCACCGGGCTGGAAGTCCTGCTTTCTGTAGCCACCACTACAGCTTCGTTAGTTAGGTAGCCTTTTAACTTTTTGCCAAAAGCCTTAAAACCTCCGGCTAAGGCGTTGTAAATAAAGGGCGGCAATACTGTTGTAAGGTCGGCACTATTCAATCCGGGTAAATAGGAATTAGTTGGCAGGTTGGCAGATGTTTTACGATTTATAAAATCCTGCATTCGTTGTGCCGGAGCTACAAAATTTCCTCCACCTGCTGCAAAGGCCAGCCTTTCAACTGCCTGCTGAAACTCCATCATAGCAAGCGGCCCATTTTCCATT
>JBBSKH010000226.1:0-3663 GCA_038256495.1 Chitinophagales bacterium | reverse complement strand
GGCCCTTATTTCTACATTACTCAGTGCCGGGCTGGCTATGCCATTGATGTTTATTTTGAACGGCGAAGCGGTGCCGCCCATTAGTTTGATTTCTGATAATCTTATTTGCTGATCGTTTTCGTTGACTATTTTAAAAGATTGTGTTATGGAGCCCCTGGTTGTAAATACCGTATCAAATTTTAATGAATCAACAGATATGCGCAGGCGAGCATCTGGACTGGTAGTAAAAGAATCTTTTTTACAGGAAGTGATAATACTCAAGAACAGGCAGCCAGTAACCAGCAACAGCAAGATTTTTTTCATCGAAACAAATCTACAATAAACATCTTTCTCTGTGAGGTTATTTTAGTTGAACAGCCTCTTTTAGCAACATTTGCTAACTGTTTGCAATTTTAAATACGAATTGTTATTCAGTCGCCCTAAGCCATGCCGTGCCCCAAGCAAAATGCCTGCATGCTTAAATTTATTCAGACCTGCCTTTGTTTGAAGTTTGTTTAAAACCTTTTGCAACCCTTTTTTATCTACCTATATTACTTTTGTAACATGGACCAAGCTATTATTTCCGAAGAAAAAAACATTGTATCTACACGATCCGTTTATCATGATAAATTATTGTGGTTTTTTGGCTACCCCATGCTGGCTATGGCCATGATCTTTATTGCAAATGACAACAGCTTCTTACGATTAATTTCCCTTCCCTCCTTTTATTCTGATCTTCTGTTTGCCCTTGTTGCTACATTTTTATCTGGCTTTTATATTAAAAAAATAACCCTCTGGCTTGATGCAAAGAAGCCCTGGCACCATCATCTTAAGCAAAGAATTTTCATGCAATTTGTTTATGGTATTTTGATGCCCCTCGGCATAACGATGCTGCTGGAAATATTTTATTTATATATCATTCATATACCCCTCAATAAAAGTTCTATTTTTTATCTAGAATTGCCCCTGGCTTTTTTATTCCTGCTGCTCGCCAATTTGTTTTATATGATTCATTATCTTTTTTATAATGAACATACCAGGATCATTACGCTTGCTGCATCCAAACCTTTTATTCATCCCGATTTTATTACCGTAATGGTTGGATTTACCGAAAGAAAAATGCCACTTAGTGACTGTGCGGTAATAGTGAGCAGGGGTAAACTATTGTGGCTGTATACTTTTGAAGAAGAACATTACCGTATTACCGGCACTATGGACGAATGGGAACAGAAATTGTTACCTGTAAATTTCTACCGGCTCAACCGCCAGATCCTGGCTGCCCATAAGGCCATAGAATCTATAGAACAAACCAGCACCCGTAAAATTTTAGTGCATCTTTCTCTTTTTGCGGGAGAAGAATGGTACGTTTCAAAAGAAAAAGCGTCCGGCTTTCAAAACTGGTGGCGAAATGCAGGAACGCTTTAGCGGCAATGATGCCCGCTTCGGTTAATAACCGCTGGCAAAAGGCGCCTGGCGCTCTATGAGATTGCAATTTTGTGAAAAATAATTCTCGATGTTTCACAAAATTTCAATGCTGCTGGGGCTGTTTTTTTTAGCACAGCAGGCAACCGCACAAAAAAGGGCTTTGGAAATAAGCCTGCTTCACACACAAACCACGTTGCCCTGGAAAAAACTTCCTGCTCATAGCCTGCACCCGGGCCTTAAGCTAAGTTATCTAAGCAAAAAAAATCCCTCAAAGCATTGGGTGCGGGAGGTTCAGGTGGGGTACTTGTACCATTCTGAATTATTCAAGATTGCACATGCGGGCTATGGCTTCAGGTACGAATTATTCCGCCAAAATAACTCTTTTCAATTACAGCCAGGCTTCTCCATTGGCCCAATTCTGGAGCGGCCTGTAGCAACTGCTTTTGAAAATAACAATGGAGAATGGGAGCAAACCAGGGCTGCCTGGCAATTAAAAGGATTTGCCTCGCTAATGCTTAAAGCGAGTTACCAAATGCCGGGCTGTGATAACCTCCATGTGGGCGCCGGCATTAGCGTATGGGTGCAGGCGCCTTATGTGGCGCAATTAACTACAATACTACCACACCGTAACTATGAAATTGCGCTCCGATATAATTTTAAAACAAAAAATTTATAAAATGAAAATGATATTGAACATTATGATTGCAGGCATGGTATCTCTTTGCGCCTGCAAAACAGACACAACACTGTTGATTGAAACGGGCTGCCTCAAACCTTTGCCAGATTCTGTGCAGAGTATGCATCCAAAGAAAATGCAATTACAATATCTTATTGATTCCTTAGCTGCAACCGGAGTTCCTGGAATTTCGATGGCAATACAGGAGCCAGGCAAAGGCTGGTTTACAGGCAGCGCTGGTTACAGCGATATTGCTGCCAACAAAAAATTTGAGTCCTGCCAGATTTCACGGGCAGGAAGTGTGGTAAAAATACTGACGGCCATAAGCGTACTGCAACTGGTGGAGCAAAATAAAATTGACCTTGATAAGCGCATTGCTGACTACCTGCCCGCTTCCGTGCTGCATCATATAGAAAATGCAGAAATCGCTACGGTAAGGCAACTGCTCAATCACTCCAGTGGTATGTACAATTATATAATGGATGCGCAGTTTCAACTGGCAAATCTCAATAATTTACGAAAGACCTGGCAGCCGCATGAGTTGTTGTCGTATGCAAGAAATCGTAAAGCCTATTTTTCACCCGGTACAGATGTACAGTATTCCAATACAGGTTTTATTTTATTGGGTATGCTCATAGAAAAGGAAAGCGGTTTGCATTTCTCCACTTATTTTCAGCAAAATATTTTTAATAAATTGCAATTGAAACATACCCGGTTTGATATAAACAATCCAATTCCCAACGATCTAGCCAGAGGTTACACAGACTGGTATAATACTGGTAAACCTTTTGAAAGTACTTATTACAATGGATGGGATTATTTTACTGCGGATGGCGGTTTGCAGTCTGTACCATCTGATCTTTGCCTATTAATGAAAGCTTTATTTGATGGAAAATTAATTTCACAAAGTTCGCTGAATGCGATGCTTACGAGTATTCCGGAGGCAGGTTCAAAGTTTTTCTCTACGGAATTTGGATTGGGAATATTTAAACTTCACACGCCCTATGGCCTGGCATGGTTTCACAGCGGTGATGCTATTGGATATTTTGCAAACGTATTTTATTTTCCGGCTACCGGCACTACAGTTTCCTGGATGACAAACGGAAATTACGGAACAATAGATCCCCTGGTAAATACCAAAGAAGCATACTTAAGAATTTTGGGACGGCTATTTGAATAGAGAGACACAGGATTTATAAGGAATGCGCTTTTTACTTACTGGCTGTGGCCAGGGTACTTAAACTGACCTGCAGCCCGGCAACTTGTTGCAAACATTGCGCACAAGCTTCCAAAGTTGCGCCAGTGGTAATCACATCATCTACCAACAATATATTTTTACCGGCAAGTATCAAAGGATTTTTTATAGCAAAACTACCTTCTACGTTTTCCCATCTTTCTGCACGGTGTTTTTTGGTTTGGGTATCTGTGTAGCGTTGTCTTACTACATTGTGGTTCATCACGGGTACTTGCATGGCTGCACTCATCCCGTTGCAAATAATGGTGCTCTGGTTGTAGCCTCTTTTAAATTCCTTGTCTGCATAAAGTGGGAGCGGCACCAGGTAATCTATGTTAGTAAAGCGGCT
>JBBSKH010000225.1:0-3696 GCA_038256495.1 Chitinophagales bacterium | reverse complement strand
AGACTCAAAGAAAATGGATATGACCAAAGAAGAACATGCTAAGATGGACCACAGCAAGATGGATCATTCTAAAATGAACATGACCAAAAAGGAACATTCCAAGATGGATCATAGTAAAATGGATCATGGTGATCATGGAGCAATACCGATGGGTATGGCCGGGCATGACCACCACAGGATGATGATTGAAGATTTTAAGAAAAAGTTTTGGGTGTGTTTGATCATCAGCATACCCATCCTTGTTTTTTCACCCATGATCCAGCAATTCTTCAATTATGAGTTATTGCTTCCCGGCAATAAATATATTTTGTTGGCGCTGTCTTCCATCATTTATTTCTGGGGAGGTTGGCCATTTTTAAAAGGTTTTTTTGGCGAGATAAAAAAAGGAGCCCCGGGCATGATGACCCTCATCGCTATGGCCATCAGCGTTGCTTATTTTTATAGTACGGCAACTGTTTTTGGTTTACCGGGTATGGATTTTTTTTGGGAATTGGCAACGCTTATTGTTATCATGTTATTGGGTCATTGGGTTGAAATGAAATCGGTATTGGGAGCGTCCAAAGCATTGCAACTACTGGTGAGTATGATGCCCGCAGAAGCACACCGGGTAAAAGCAGATGGGCAGATTGAAGATGTTAAGCTGGAATTGCTGGCTCCGAACGATGTCATTATGATAAAGCCGGGAGAGAAAGTTCCTGCTGATGGAATCATAGTAGAGGGAAGCAGTTATTTGAATGAGGCCATGCTCACCGGGGAATCAAAGCCCGTAAAAAAAGAAATAGAAAATAAAGTAATAGGTGGTTCCATCAATGGCAATGGCTCTTTAAAAATAAAAGTAGAACACACCGGCAAAGACAGTTATTTGAATAAAGTAATTACGCTGGTTGAAGAAGCCCAGAAGTCAAAATCAAAAATGCAGAACCTTAGTGACAGGGCTGCAAAATGGCTGACCTATATCGCATTGGCAGTTGGTTTTGGCACATTGGCTACCTGGCTTTTATTGGGCTATCCTTTTGTATTTGCATTGGAGCGTATGGTTACCGTAATGGTTATTGCCTGTCCGCATGCATTGGGCCTGGCTATACCGCTGGTTGTTGCCATATCCACGGCAGTGTCGGCACAAAATGGACTATTGATAAGAAACCGTACAGCCTTTGAAGAGTCACGAAAAATAACAACGCTTTTATTTGATAAAACAGGCACCCTTACCAAAGGCGATTTTGGTGTAACCCGCATTGTATCTGTTGACAAGCAATTTTCTGAAGAGGAACTCTTACGGCTATCTGTTGCATTAGAACAAAGTTCAGAGCACCCGATTGCTGTTGGCATAGTACGTAAAGCAAAAGATAAAAAGATCAGCGTTCCAAAACCCGAAAAATTTAATGCGATAACAGGCAAAGGTGTTGAAGCAATAGTGGAAGGCAAACAGATAAAAGTGGTAAGCCCCGGTTATCTGAAAGATAACAGCATGGCTGTTCCTGAAGATGCCTATAGCAGCGAAGCAGAGACAGTGGTGTTCATTATTGTAGATGAAAAACTTGCCGGATATATTGCACTGGCAGATGAAATAAGGCCTGAAAGTGCCGAAGCGATAAAGATCTTTAAGAAAAACAATATCAAAGTGCTGATGGCAACCGGCGATAACGAAAAAGTTGCAAAAGCTGTGAGTGATAAATTAGGTCTGGATGGATACTTTTCAGAAGTATTGCCACATCAAAAAGTGGAGATCATTAAAGACCTGCAAAGCAAAGGTGAATTTGTTGCCATGACAGGCGATGGTGTAAACGATGCCCCGGCATTAGCACAATCCAATGTAGGTATTGCCGTTGGGTCCGGAACAGATGTGGCCGCAGAAACGGCAGACATTATTTTGGTGAATAGTAATCCCCAGGATATTGCCAACCTGATCTTATTCGGCAAAGCAACCTATAATAAAATGATCCAGAATATCGCATGGGCAACGGGTTATAATGCCATCGCTATTCCTTTGGCAGCAGGTGTTTTATATAATTACGGGATTGTTTTAGGCCCTGCGGTAGGAGCGGTGTTGATGAGTTTGAGTACAATAATTGTAGCTATAAATGCACAATTGCTCAGAAAGAAAATAGGCAATTAATAAAACTTGAAATTGTAAAGAAACGGTTTGTAGCAGTAAGTTGAAAGCAGGTTATCCGGCCAATAAAATTTTATACTACAGCGGAGGAATGCATGACTGGAAAAAATTAGGTCTTCCTGTGCTACGATTAATATAACCCGAAATATTTAAAGGAATAAAAAGGTGTACTAAACATAAAAATAAAAAAATCATGGAATACTATTTCAGTAAAACAATTGCCGATAGTTTCGACAATGCAATTCAAAAAGTTACAGAAGCACTCATGGCTGAGGGTTTTGGCATATTGACAGAAATTGACATAAAAGCCACATTAAAGAAAAAGCTTAATGTAGACTTTTATAATTATACAATACTGGGCGCTTGTAATCCGCCTTTTGCGTACCAGGCCTTACTGGCAGAGGATAAAATAGGAGCCATGTTGCCGTGTAATGTAATTGTTCAGGAAAAAGAAGCAGGCCAGGTGGAAGTTTCTGCTGTTGATCCGGCAGCTTCTATGCAAGCAATAGAAAATGAAGAACTTGCCGGTATTGCGAAAGAAATAAGAGCAAGATTAGAAAAAGTAATTGAGCAGTTGTAAACGTTATTACTATTATAAATGTATCAACTAAAAAGCTAATACCTGCACTTAAATAATGCATTCAAAATAAATATAGAACAGATAACCTTCGTAAATTGGTAAAAACAAAAGTGCAATTTGTAGGTTTATTACTTTTTTCTTGTCTTCATTTATTATTTTTTGCATACAATCAGCAAATGCCGAAAATGAACACAAATGCTACGGTAAGAATATTCCCCTGTCATAAAGACGTTTCTACATCTATTGAAGATAACCTGATACGCTGGCAACATTGATTAAAAGAGAATAGAACAAGACAATATAAGATGTAAAAGCTTTAAAGCTTTATGATCTATCAAAAATTAAAATTAAAAAAAATGGCAACTTCAATTAAAAACAAAACGGCAAATCCTGGCAACAAATTTAAACACTCAAAAAGCGGGATTAGCAGTCAGCAAACAATGAAAGGTCTCGTATATGGGGGAACCGGTAAAATTGAATGGAAAGAAATACCAAAACCCGAAATTGAAAAAGCAACAGATGCATTAGTTAAAATAATTAAGACTACTATCTGTGGAACCGATTTAGGTATTTTACATGGCAAGACCCCTTCCTGTAAACCGGGAACTACTTTAGGTCACGAAGGCGTTGGTGTAATTGAAGAAGTAGGTACATCAGTAAGGAACTTTAAAAAAGGCGACCGTGTAATTATTTCATGTATAACTTCTGACGGCACTTGCGAATACTGTAAAAAACAAGTGTACGCTCATTGCGAAGATGGCGGTTGGATTTTAGGTCACCTTATTAATGGTACACAAGCGGAATATGTGCGTATTCCACATGCCGATAACAGCCTTCATCCCGTGCCCACCGGAGCTGACGAAGAGGCCTTGGTTATGTTAAGTGATATATTGCCAACAGGCCACGAAATTGGGGTACTGAATGGACGTGTAAAGCCAGGAGATACTATTGCGATTGTTGGAGCCGGACCCGTAGGTATGTCAGCTTTACTTACTGCCCAATT
>JBBSKH010000224.1:0-3732 GCA_038256495.1 Chitinophagales bacterium | reverse complement strand
GGAGTAACCGGTACTGATGGCTTACACGAACAAGCAAACGGCTTCTATTGCCGGCAACCTGCATCAGAACAATATTAGCATTGATTGCACCAGCTTTCCGACACATCAGTTTTGAATAAAACTTCATAAATTTGACATTATGCAAGTACAAGTAGATATAGGATTTGATCAACTTCTAAAAATTGTCAGAAAATTACCTTCCGAACAATTGAAACAATTGAAACAATTGAAAGCAGAGATCGAGAAAGAAGCTAACAGCAGCAAAGCAGTTGACCTGGAGGCGCTACTACTTAACGGACCTACTGCGACCAAAAAACAATTGGAAGTCATTGAAAACAATAGAAAAGCGATCAACCAATGGCGGACAAAATAGTTATGGTTGACACCTCCATTCTTATTGACTATTACCGGAAGACAGATAAGGAGAATTGTGTTTGGGTGACTTTAGTTAGAAAAGGATTTTCTTTCGCAATTTCTGAAGTAACTAAATACGAGATTTATTCCGGTGCCACTGCAAATCAGTTAGCTTTCTGGGACGACATCTTTCAGGCAATCAATGTTATTCCATTCGACGAAATCGTAGTGGACGCAGGAGTTATGTTGAACAGTACTCTAAAAAAGAAAAGGAAACAAATTGACATTGCAGATCTTTTTATTGCAGCAACAGCGGTAACATATAATCTTCCTTTTGCAACACTGAATCGGAAACATTTCGATCGGATAGACACGCTCAAATTAATTGGTTAAGGCGAACGCCAACTCCATCAACAATTGCAAGACCCCATTTTATTTTACCTTATTTTTATCGGGTTATGACCAAAATATTTTCCATAAAAGGCTACCGGTTTATTTGTGTATGCATCATTTTTTTACTGGCCACTACATCCGTAGCAACTGCCCAGGTGCCCGGCTGCATAGACCCAATGGCTAATAATTACAATGCAGCCGCTACCGTAAACAATGGCAGTTGCAGTTACAATGTTACCTCTTACACGCCGCCATTAAAAACAGCTTTAACCGATACCTTGGTGGAGACAAGTGGTCTTCAATGGGCAGGTAACAGCCTTTGGAGTTTTAATGATGGCGGCGGGCTTGCGGCCATTTACCGGGTTGATACAGCCAATGGCAGCATCATTCAAACTGTGCACCTGCAAGGCGCATCCAATATCGATTGGGAAGATATCGCCTTCGACGGGCTCAATTTTTACATCGGCGATTTTGGTAATAATGCCGATGGTGCAAGAACAGATCTCACTATTTATAAATTCCCGTTTACCGCCATCCCCGATCAAAACAATTTTCCGGTAGCAACAATTCCTTCATCAGCAATAAGTATAATAACGTTTACTTACGGCGACCAGCCGCAGCCAACACAGCCCACCGCAGCCAACAGTACTAATTTCGATTGTGAAGCCATGCTGGTGGATGAAGGCAAAATTCACCTGTTCAGCAAACGATGGCTGGATAATAGTTGTACGCACTACCAGATAAATGATACTGTAGCCGGCAACTATATCGCTACTACTGTGGAAACGCTTACTACCAATTTCCTTGTTACTGCTGCAGACAAAGCGCCCGGCCAGCAACTTGTTGTGTTGTTAGGCTATCAAACCAACGGCACAGCAAATCACTTCATGCAATTATTAACGGCATATAACAATGGCTTTTATTTTAACGGCAATAAAAGAACAATCAACCTGCCGGATGTAACGGTAATGGGCCAGGCCGAAGGCATCTGTTTCAGAAACAGTAATGCAGGTTTTATAAGCAA
This sequence comes from Chitinophagales bacterium, assembly GCA_038256495.1. GTDB lineage: Bacteria > Bacteroidota > Bacteroidia > Chitinophagales > Chitinophagaceae > Ferruginibacter. The sequence continues at coordinate 1,961 of JBBSKH010000224.1, read as the reverse complement.
TGAAAAATTTATGCGCACCTATATGGGCTTTCCCATTAACATCCCACAACGTTTGAGGTCATTTGATATACGCAATTTTGTATCAGACCTGCGGGCAACTTATATTTTCTCGGGCAATGGTAACTGGAGTGCCAGCAACAACTGGACGGATCATACATTACCATTGAGCCCGCTGGCAGGCAACAGCCAGGTAATTGTTGATCCGTTGCCCGGCGGCTATTGCCTGCTGGACGTGCCTTTCACCCTTGCAGCGGGTGCTGCTTTCAAAATTGGTATGGGAAAACAATTAATGATCCCTAACAATCTCATCATTGAATAAATTCAAAAAAAATAGCCCGCAAACAGGCGGACTACATTTTTGTGTTTATGATTTTACTTCGGCTGGTGGTCGTTCATATTCGTGCTCCCAGAAATCAGCATCCTTAATGCCCAATGCTACAGGATCAAATACAGGATCTTTGCCCGCCTTTTTTTGTTTTTCATAATCTTTTAGTGACAGGAGTGCCGGCTTTTGCAATATGATAATGGCCACCACATTCAGCCATGCCATAATGCCCACGCCCATGTCACCAAGGTCCCATGCAATTTTTGCCGTTCGTATGCAGCCAAAGAACACAGCCGCCATGATACCGAATTTCAGCAACAGCAGCATAACTGGTCCACCCCGTTTCTGGGTTAGGTAAGCAACGTTTGTTTCCGCAATATAGTAATAAGCCATTAAAGTAGTAAAAGCAAAAAAGAACAAAGCAATGGCAATAAAATAACTTCCTGTACCCACATACTCCGCATGAAAAACTTCTTGCCCGCTGCTCAACGCCTTGTCGATAGCAGCCTGGGCGTAGGTAGGGCTACCATCAAAATGTTTCACGCCATCCTGCATATAATAAACGCCATTATCTACCAGCAACTCATCTCCTGGCCCTTTTACATTATACATGCCTGTGATGAGTATCATGAATGCAGTTGCAGAACAAACAAAAAGTGTATCAACATAAACAGAAAAAGCCTGCACAAGGCCTTGCTTTGCAGGATGCGTTACCTCTGCAGCGGCGGCCGGGTGCGGCCCTGTACCCTGCCCTGCTTCGTTACTATACACGCCTCGTTTTACACCAATGGTTATCATGGCTCCAATAATACCTGCAAATGTTGCTTTGGCACCAAAGGCACTGGCAATAATGAGTGAAAACACGCCCGGAATCTGATCGTAATTCATCACCAGGACAATTAATGCCATCAGGATATATGCAGCTGCCATAAAAGGTACTACGTATTGTGCCACGTTAGCAATTGCTTTTATACCTCCAAAAATGATGAGCCCCAGCATTAATGCCAGGAAAATACCCGTGTAAATATATTTAATATCGAAAGCACTTTTTACTGCCGAAGCAATGCTGTTAGATTGCACACCCGGCAACAGCAAGCCGCAAGCCATGATGGTAGACAATGCAAATACAATGGCATACCATTTACCCAGCGTTTTATTTTTAAATCCCTTCTCAATATAAAATGCGGGACCACCGCGGTATTGGCCTTTTTCTTTTCTTTTAAATATCTGGCCAAGGGTAGATTCTACATAAGCAGAACCAGCGCCAAGAAAAGCTACCAGCCACATCCAGAAAACTGCACCGGGGCCACCTATGAAAATTGCCGTGGCTACGCCTGCAATATTGCCGGTACCTACCCTACCGGATAATGACACCGCCAGTGCCTGGAAAGAAGATATGCCTGCTTTTGAATCGCCGCCTTTTACCAAAAGCCTAATCATTTCTCCAAAAAGCCTCACCTGGAAAAAGCGCATCCTAATTGAAAAATACACGCCGGTAATTAATAGTAAATAGATAAGTGCATTGCTCCAGATAATACTATTGGCAGCAGACACGAACTCTTCAAAATTGATCATATTATTTGCTTTTTTGTTAGTTGGAAGTTGGCAATATAGCATTTTACTTCCTGAGCTGAGT
>JBBSKH010000223.1:0-3818 GCA_038256495.1 Chitinophagales bacterium | reverse complement strand
GGGTTGGGTATCTCGGGATTAGGCGGCGAATTTTCATAACTGAAAACACGGCCCATGCCACTCATCATGTGATACAGAATATGACAATGAAAAAACCAGTCGCCATCTGCATTGGTAGCAAATTCGATTGTGTCTGTTTCCATCGGCATCATGTCCAAAACATTTTTTAACGGTGCATATTCTCCCTGCCCGTTTAACACCCGAAAATCGTGGCCGTGTAAATGCATGGGGTGACGCATCATGGAATTATTGTACAACACTATCCTTACGTTCTCTCCTTTTTTTATTAATATTCTTTCGCTTTCCGAAATGGTTTTATTATCCAATGTCCACACATAGCGGTTCATATTTCCGGTAAGTTCAAATCTTAACTCTTTAACAGGCCCGTTAGGTAATGTCGTTTTTTCCGGCGCTTTTAACATGCCGTAATTCAGTGTAACAATATCGCCTTGCTTAGCGTCCATATTCATGCCCTGCATGGTATGCATATCATGCCCTTTTTTGCCATTGTCTTGGTTTTCTTTTTTTGGATTCTCTTCGCCGGTAATCTCTGGATACATCACCGTATTCATATCCATGGTTTGGTTGCTCATCTTCATGCCCATCGGCATCATATTCCCGTTCATATCCATCATATCGTTCATCATCTTCATACCCTCAAAATATTTGAGCTTGGGTAATTTTTTTGCAGGCATTTTCATGCCGCTGCCCAGCCAGAGCGATGCAGATTTTGTTCTGTCTTCGGCAGTCACTAAAAATTCATAACTCATATCCATCGGTACGGTAACAATCACATCGTAAGTTTCCGAAACAGCAATGATCAACCTATCAACCTCCACCGGTTCCACATCATTACCATCATTGGCCACTACGGTTATTTTGCTACCTGAATAAGTCAGCCAGAAATAAGTAGATGCACCGCCGTTTGAAATCCGTAACCGCACTTTATCTCCGGCCTTAAACTGCGGCTGCTCTGTTTGGTTTTTCCCGTTGATTAAAAATCGTTCGTAATACACATCACTCACATCCATCGCATTCATTCGTTTCCATTCGTTGGCAAGTTTAGTTTTAAAATGTCCGCTTTTAATTGCTTCACTGTAACTCTGCGTGGTTTTCTTTTTAATAGCAAACCAGTCGGTGGCATTGTGCAGACTGCGGTCAACCTCTTTCGGATTCATATCTGTCCACTCACTTAGTACCAGCGGCACACTAGGAATATCCATATCTTCTCTTTTATTCAGGATCAGGGAGCCATACATACCAATCTGTTCCTGCAAACCACTGTGACTATGATACCAGTGCGTACCATTTTGAATAATAGGAAACCGGTAGAGATATTTTGTGTGCGGCTTGATGGACATCTGCGTAAGGTTGGGCACACCATCAAATTTATTTGGAAGAAATAAACCGTGCCAGTGCAGCGATGTTGATTCGTCCATCATATTATGTACATAAATTTCGGCTGTATCTCCTTCGGTGAAGGTGAGCGTAGGCATGGGTATCATTCCATTTACAGCAATGGCCCGTTTCAGTTTACCGGTAAAATTCACGATCGTATCTTTTACATACAGATCGTAACGGACAACTTTTGGAGCATCGGTATTCTGCTTAGTTGTATTGAAAGAATTCTTATTTTCCGGCACTCTTTTCATGTGCAGGTTGTGCTGAGCAAAAGCAGCAACGGTTAAGCCGATCATTATAATTGCAAGTAATATTTTTTTCATGTCTTAATTATTTTAAAGGGTAAATGTGCCATCCAGTCACTACGGCCTGGCTTTGATAGCCAACCGTCATTAGAAATCGCATGAACGAAATTCAGGATAACGCAACGCTGCATAGGGGTCGGGCTTTGGGTCCTCCTGTTTGTTATTTTGCATGGATAATATTCTTATGAGTGGTTAGCATTAAACGTATTTACAGGCCGTAATGCTTATGATTTTTATATGTCTGGCAACCTGTCGCTACTTGCAAGTAGTGCCCTAAATTATTCTTGCATAGCAATGGCCCCTAGCAGAAAACTGCGTAGATCAAATAAAAGAACAAAAATGGCGGAAAACTCTTTCACTCTTTCACTCTCGCTCAATGGAGACTTGCATGATTAGCTTTTTGCCTTTTGTTTGATTGAGGCGAAGGATTTTATGTGCTTTATTAACGGTGTGAACGCTCAACAGGACTATTTTTATCAAGATAGCTATTTCTTCTTTTCAGGGAAAGAAGCAAGGGTATTGCCTTTTTCATCGAAGAAGTCCAATTTCGCATTATTGTCTTTATCCACATAAAACATTGCTCTTGGCATTCCTTTGTTATCAAAAAGGAAAAGACCATTATTTTCACTTCTTGATTTTCCAAGCATCACACGGGGAGCGCCTCCTAGCAGCCCCTGTGATTCAAACATTTTGTATTTTTTTTCAGCGGCTTTCGGATCTTTTTTGCCAAGCTCATCCAATTCTTTCATGAGCGATGCTGTTTTACTCTGTGATTCATTGGATGGTCTGTCGTTGAACATTAAGCCACTGCTTACAAATCTTTGGTCTCCCTCTTTAGAATCTTGGGTGAGTAACTGCATAACTTGGTCGCCATCGTATTGATCGTAAGTCAATGATAAACCTGAACTGTGTCCGTTTTTAGATTTTTGACCATCATAAATGAAGCCTCCGCATTCTATGCCATCTTCGTTAAAAAACAAAATACCTGCTCTCTTTTTGCGGTCCTCATTGGTAGGTCTGCCATTAATTTTGTCTTTTCCGTTAGGAAATTTTTCAATGTTTGTTATTACCATTTTTACCGTGCCGTCTTTTTCTACAATGTTGATTCTTTCAACATCAATCTCGCTAAACTTTTTATTGCCTGTTTCCTTGAATGCTAAACTGGTGATAGCAACCATTCCGATGACAGTGGCAACGGCAAATGCTCTTAAAAAAATTAGTTCTCGTTTCATTTTATTTTTGATTTATTTGATGATTAATTATATAAAAATTAGTTTAAGAATTATGCTTATTTAACTACAAGAAAATAAGTATATGAAAAAATTGATGAGCTAAGGAAATTGGCAGGTGGATAGGCCTGGACTCTAGCGCAAATTATTGAGCCAATTCCGCTTTAAACCCTGCGGTTTCAACCGCTTTTTTTACATCTTCTGCCGATGTATTGTCTGTTACAATGGTCAGTGTTTTTTCCGCTGATTGCAGATTCACTTCCCAATTGTCTTCACCAACTGTTTCATTCAGGAACGGTGTAACTTTGGCAGTACATCCGCTGCATTTAATGTTTGTTTTAAATTTTAATGTTTCCATGTTTTTAATTTTTTATTGTTCAATTTTATAACCCATTCTTTCAATAGCATCAACTACGGTTTGTTTTGATACTTTGGTTTCATCCAGGGTGATGGCAGCTGTACCAATTTCGATAGCGTCTATTGAAGCGCCATCAAAACCTGAAATAATTTTCGTTACCACGCCAACACAATGTTGACTGCCCATGCCTTTAATTGTTAAGTTATACTGTTTCATGTCTTTTTTATTTTACTGTAAAATTATCAATAGCGGTTGTTTGTATTGTCATAGAATCATGAGTTAGTTTAATAAAATTTTACTGAAATGCATTTATTTCAACTGTTACATTATTATCAAGCGGGTGACTCTGACATAGCAGGATATAACCTTGCTTAATTTGTTCATCCGGCAACGCAAAATTATTAGCCATATGTACTTCACCTGAAGTAAGTTTAGCAACACACATACCACAGGTGCCGGCTTTACAAGAATAATTTACTCCCATCCTGTCGTGCAATGCCGCCTCCAATATGGTATTGCGAGGTT
>JBBSKH010000222.1:0-3917 GCA_038256495.1 Chitinophagales bacterium | reverse complement strand
TTGGTGCCACTGGGGTTATAGGCATCTGGAGATGTGGCTGTACTAAAAGGCAAATTTCCATTTAGGGTATTGCTTATATTTCCTGCTCCATCCTTTACTATTGTAGGGGTAGCAGCACTGCCACCAATGGCCTGCGCCAATGCACTAACAATACTACTAAGCAAGCCGTTGCCATTGTTGTTGTTTACAACAGTGTTCTGGTAATAATAGATAGTGCTGGCACTTACCTCATCGCCACCCATTACCCGTAGCAATGCATTGGGGCCAACCTTTTTGCCTGCAAAATTTCCTATTCTTACTACATGACTGCCAATACTAGAATTGGTCCACCCATTGCCGCTGCCTTGCCCCGGTATATTTGCAACAGGGAACCTTGCACGTACTTCGTTAGCTGCGGTTGGGTTACCATTGGCATCTACTTCTCCAAATATTGGCGCTTCATTGGCATCCCTGTTGGTTTCCATAGTGCAGGCATTACTTCCGGTGTGTATTGCTTCTGTAAGTATCATGCGCACATTGCTCTGGTAGTCCCTTATAAAATAATCCCAGGCACCACGCTTTCCTCCCGGCAAATCGAGGTTACCATTTATGGTAAGCATATCGAAACCATTGTTTTGGCTAACTGCTTGTAAATTGCGTATCCTGCCTTCTTCAAATGTGATAAACTCCAGGTCGTTTTCCCTGTAAACAAATTCATTAATATAGCTGGTAGTAACGCTGGCGCCACCGCCCTCTGGCGTAAATATGCGTTGCAACTTAGTGCCATCGGCATCGTACACTATTTTAATGGTGCCCTTTCCTGCAATGCGAATCTCACTTGGCTTATCAAGAAAATTGTATTTAATACCCTTACCGCCGCTCAGGCCCGGCAAGTCTTTTGCATTTTTGTTTAGGTCTATAACGAGGTTGCCGTTATCGTCATACACATAATCATCTGCAGCCCCATTTGTACCATCTTTAAAATCTCCAAAACGGCCATTATTGGTACCTGCGGTACCTATATCGGTAACCGTTGCAAGCTTATTACTTCTACTAGCGTAATTATAAACCAGGTTATCCATTGTTACCGGACTTACACTACCGGGTACAACGGTTTTTTGTAACATGCTCAGCAAATTACCATTTAGGTCGTAGGATATTAAGCCACTGCTGCCACTAACGCTAAAGTCCATAGTGGTATTAGACCAGCTTGATGCTGGCTGTTGCTTTTCTGCAAACAACGCATTGATAAGGCGCCCTGCACGGTCGTATGTGTAATCATATTTGCGCTGGGCATCATCGCCCTGGGTGCTCCATAACAAACCAGTAACATGGCCATCTAGCTGGGCTCCTGTAAAAACATTGTCCCTGTTATCGTAGCCAAGGTATAATCCAAAAAAGTTATTCCATTTGTTGTAGCCTCCCGTTTTTAAGGCATAGTTTTTATTAATGCCTGTAATATTATTGTGTATGTTGTAACTGTACCCAAGGGTTTCTATCTCGGTTTTGCCGGTTCCGGTATACCCCATACTGGCGCAAGTCTTCCGAAGGATGACTTGATGCCTTGTAAATATTCCGGACTGTGTCCGGCCTTTGAAAAACTAATGTTGAATATATTTGCCAAGGCTAAATAGATACCCAATGTCATCGAAATATAAAGTTGGTGAAGATGCGATCCCTCATTTTGTTACTTTCAGTGTGGTTGGATGGATTGATGTTTTCTCAAGGGAAACCTATAAAGAAATTATTGTTGAAAGCTTGAGCTATTGCCAGAAGAATAAAGGGTTGACGTTACATGCATGGGTTGTGATGTCAAATCATGTTCACTTAATCATCAGTAGTAATAGTAATAAAATCGAGCACATAGTACGAGATTTTAAAAAGTATACCAGCAAGCAAATAATCAAGGCGATTGAAGACAACCAATCTGAAAGCAGGAAAGAGTGGATGCTCAATATTTTTCGCTATGCAGGCTCAAACAATAATAACAATAAAGACTACCAATTTTGGAAACAGGATTACCATCCTATAGAATTAGATACTGTGCAGAAGATGAAAGAACGACTTGATTATCTACACGAAAATCCAGTTAGGGCTGGAATTGTGTGGAAGCCTTGGCATTTTAAATATAGCAGCGCTACAGATTATTACAGCAATGAGCACGGGCTTCTTAAAATTGAACATTTGGAATGCTAATTCCCCGATGCAATCGGGGCTGGACTAGAAGTCACAGGTGACCCTGCGGAACACCTGCGCCAGTTGGGCCCCATTTATAAAAGCGCCAGTAGGTTTCAGTTTATAAAATGCCGGTGGTGATAACACCAGCCGGCGGCAGCGACTCAAGTGCGGAAGACCAACGGTAGCGAAAGACAAGCGAGACCACGGCGGCGAGGCCACGGCAAGCTTTATATATGTACCCCGATAGCGGTTCCGTACAACATCGGTTTCATTTCTTGCCCGTTGGGCAAAACGAAACCTTTGTTACTATGCGCCGTTTAATTTTTTTTAGATGCTCTTACCTTCATCGCTTAACTCAATTCATAACCAATAATATGTTATTTGAAATCCTGATTTAAATTTTTACCTTTAAAGGAAGATGTTTATTATGACTAAGCAAATATTAAAACCTCTTATCATTATTTTGCAATTTATGGTTGTGGGTTCATTGCCTGCCTGCAAAAAAAGTGGAAAAGAATGTCCTTTACAACCATATAATATTGAATGTACCGTAAGTTCATGGGATCCATTCCTCGGACGTTATGACACAGGTACAAGCCAAGGTGTTATTCAAGCGAATTGTCCAGAAGATGCCCGAAAGATAACAGAAAAAATGAGTTACGGCTCTGGGCAATCGTACAAACGTTGTCGTTTAATACCTTGATTAATCATTTTTTCATTCCGCTGTTGGTGTTCCTCTTCTCTTCCGCCTTTGGTGTTCCCATTTCGCACAAAGCCATACTGGCGCACTCAGAACGTTGCCGCTTGGTGTTTTCACCAGCGGGCCCCATTTATAAAAGCGCCAGTAGATTTCAGTTTGCACAATGCCGGCGGTGATAACACCAGCCGACGGCAGCTTTATAAGTGCTGCAATGAAGTAGTTGATCCGTTTATTTATGAACGCAGGAAACAATTGCTGTCACTTACTAAGTTTTTAAAAACTTCAAGAAAATATTCGCCTTTGTTAGTGTTCCTCCAGTACAAGTAAGCCAGCGTTACAATCCTCAGATTTCCTTCCCCAACTGGCGCAGACTTTTAACCAACTGGCGCCTCAACGTTCCTGGCGCAGATATGCAGGGCGGTAAATGAGCGTTGGGGTATTTGTGCCAAATAGTAAAGTTGCATATAATTAGAAAGTCAAAGCAACTTATAATAAGCAGACAAAGTGTTACATCATGGCACAGACTTGCCTTCCGGCAGGGCGGTACGCCCACACACCAAGCCAAGGCTGCATATCTGCGCCAGAAACTACTTCCTATTTGCACCTATTGCTTTTTAGTATTAAAACTTATTATTTTTATGCTATGAGCCGAAAGTACAAATTCAGGGATGATGATCAATTGTATTTTGTAACCTTTACGGTTACTAACTGCCTGCCCGACTGAGTCATTCAGGCGGGGATAGATCTTTTTATCAGAAATGAGTATAAGGATATTGTATTGGCAAGTATACGATATTGCCAACAGCAGAAAGATCTTGAAGTTCATGCATGGTGTCTGATGACGAGTCATATGCATATGATAATAGGAACAAAAGAAAATCCTTTATCAAATATTATGAGAGATTTAAGCGGCATAGTTCTGAGATGCTGCACAAAGCCATCGAAAAAAGCAATATGGAGAGTAGGAGGGAGTGCCTGCCTGCCGGTAGGCAGGGCTTTTGGAGATAGCCTGTCCCGATTATTTCGGGATTTGAAAGAGCGGGCAAAGAACACAATCACA
>JBBSKH010000221.1:0-3930 GCA_038256495.1 Chitinophagales bacterium | reverse complement strand
TTACTACCGAATTGGTAGTTTCTGTGCAGGTAACAAATACTCCGTTTATGTTTCCATTATCACCAAAAGCAGGACTGTAGCTGAACGTCCAGTACACATCTTCCATTTTCCCATTGCGGTAAATGGGAATGAGTTGGTCTTCGCTCCAGGTAGCTTCGCCACCAGCCAGCACCTGGTCAATCAACGGTTTGATGGTAGGCCATATTTCCGGCCATACTTCTTCGCCCTTTTTTCCGAGGCTCCATGGATGCTTGCCATCATTGCCCAGGCTTGGCCGATAGGCATCGTTGTAAAAGCAAATTAAATCCTCTCCCCAAAATAAAAACATAGGGAACCTTGAATTGAGCAAAATTCCAAGGGTGGTACGAAGGCTTTGTGGCCAATTATCTATGGAGCCAAGGGGTGAAGATTCCCAGTCGTAAGCCCGGATTAAACCACCCATTTCACCACCGCCTGAAAGCAACTGAAAAGATTTAGTCATTAAATGTTGTTTAGTAGAACTGTCACAAAAAATTTGTTGATTGCCTGCTCCTAAGATTCCCCCCAGTCTTCACTTGTTTCAGTTTTATCATGTGACAGTATATTCAATTTATGTCTGCTAATTTCCTAAAGGTTTACTGAATTTGTTTTTGTGTAATGTAATGTAAATGATGTTGTACCTGTTGGTTTTTTTGTAGCAAAGTTTTATCTTAGAACAGTCAGCCAAAAGCATGCCACCCAACTATTTCATTGCCGCAAAAACGTAGTACGTTTTCCTATTTGGCACGTAAATGTTCCTCAAATTTTAAATACTGTCTGCAAAACAAACCTTTACCGCTTAAAAGCCCTTATAAAAAATGTATAATTCCTTGCAATTGGGCTGGCCGGGAGGCACCCTAAATGTTGGGACAGGCCACGGCAACTGCTTACCTGCGGTGGGGTGAAAATTGCTTCTATTGCCATTGGCTGGAAGCCAGACGGCGGCAACTTTCTCCTATGGGGCAGAAAGATTGGGGTTTAGCTGAAACATTTCATTATACTCTATCCCGGTTCTCACAAATAATCTCTGATTGCTTTAATCACTTTTTCATGGCAATGTTGTAACGCATTTCTATTATTGTCCGCAACAGCGCTTGTATTGTTTGCCACTACCGCAAGGGCAGGGTGCATTTCTTGAAGGTGAAGCTTTAAAAGTAAACGATGATTTGCCACCGGCTTCCAATTCTTTAATGTCATCAATATTCTCTTGCTTATCGGGCTCTATGCCTACAATTACCTGCCAGTCGTTGGAATTGCAGAGCGCCACAATTTCCATTCCTCTTTCTTCTGTTTGCACCCTTACCCTTGCAGGTTTAGTTTTTGATCCCAGTTTACTCATACTGTATATTTTTTAGTTTGCCCGGTTCAATTGACTCTACATAAACACTTCCAGAACCGTCAGACTTTATCCTGTATTCTGTTTTTATAATGAATTTTTTGTACTCCCTAAAATCGAGTGCCTTTATTTCTTTCATCATTAAAAAAACCGCTTTAAGGTCTGGATACCGTTTGTTGGTTTCCTGTATGGCTTTATCAAGGATGGCAAATGCAGGTAAATGAAATTCTTCTGCAATGGAATGGTTCCATACCAGTTCTGCTATTTTTAGCTTAGATACAAGTTCATTGCAGTTTTCATTGCCTTCAAAGAGGGGGCTGCAAAATCCTGTTATTTTATAAATTTCATAAGGTAACTGTCAGCTCATTGATTAGTTTGATTATCTGATTTCGTTGATGATTATTTGAGAAATAAACACATCGTCTTTTAATCACAAATATCATCAATATTAAATGCCTGCGCTGATTTTGCTAATCAAATTCATTTTTTAAAATAAGGTTTATTTGCTTTTCAAGTTCGTCCATATCCTGTGTGGCATAATAAATCCTTTCCATTCTAACCCCGCGATATACATGAATAATAAAATTTCTGAACGACCTTGGTATATGCCACGGGTAATTATATCTGGATAAGATATCATCATCAATGTAGCTGATAGCCTCACCAATAATTAAAAACTGGTACTGTACCGCACTTTGTATTTTAATGTCGGTTAAAAAGTTAGCTTCATCTAAACCCGCTACAAAATTCCTGATAAGTTGTATGGCATCCAATATATGTTTAGCTCGTTCTTTGGATGTGGGCTTATCCATAAATTTTTATTAAGTCGTTGGATGCTGTTTTCACGGCAAAATCCTTTAAATACCCTTTTTCCACCAAATCAACTTTTCTGTTTATTTTACTTTCCAGTATAAATGCAATGTCCAGTAAATCGAACATGGAATATTTTTTTGCATTGTTCATTTCCACCATTATGTCGATGTCGCTTTTTAATTGTTCATTGCCTCTTGCAACAGAACCAAACAGCCACGCAGCAGCCACCCTGCCATCTTTTTTTAAAGTGGTTTTAATTAAGTTGATAATGCTGGTTTTGCTTGCCTTGGGCTGTGTAATGTATTGAACCCTTTCGGCTGCCACTTGTAAGGCTTGCACGGCCATGCCTTCGTCTTCCAGTTGATAAACTAACTTGTCACTAAGCCATGCTACCAGCAAATCATTTTCTTTTGCTTTATAATATTTAGCCAGCTTCACCACTTGCTCCCTTGTCGGCCTTCGTTGCCCCGCTCAATTTTGCTGAGGATGGCCTGGTCAATATCAAGGAAAGCAGCAACAGTACGCAAGGGCAGTTCCTTTTCTTCTCTCAGCTTCCGTATAGTGTCTCCTAAACTATCCATTCTGAACGATTGCATTTTGACATAATCTGTCAAAATTATAAACTGTTACCTTGTTAAGCAAAGATTTGTTGCGTAAGTTTTCAACGGGGTGTTGGTAGATATGCATCAGCCGGGGTGGGTGGGCTCCCGAAACTTGAAACACGGCTTCCGTCTGCCCCCATTTTGGCAAACCCCCTGTAAGCTGCAGCCCTTTATACGTTAACAGGTTTACTATGTTTTAAGAAAACTTGCACTTCTGTTCCTTTTCCTACCTGACTCTTCACCAAAACCTTCCCTCCTGAATTATTGACAATCTCCTTTACCAAATATAAACCTATGCCTGAACCCTCAATTTCGTTTTCTGCTCTATAATACTTTGTAAATATTGCATCTAAATTTTTCTTTTTAATACCTATACCATTATCTTTTACAGATATAATCATAAAATCCTTTTGTTTTTTTGTAGTAACAAGAATTCTAGATTGTTTTTTCTTATCCCTGAATTTTATTGCATTATTAATAAGGTTATAAACAATGGTTCTTAATTTTCTTTTGCTAAAAGTAATTTCTGAGATATTAATTTTACTTGTGATAATCGCTTTGGCAACAATAATATTATCACTCAATGTAAGCCGGACATCTTCCAATATATCACCAAAGTTTAGAAGCTCTTCTTCGGTTTTATATTTGTTGCTATCTTTTCTTGTTTCCGTTAACTCTTTAATGAGTTTATGCATTTTAGTGAGAGCTCTGTCAACAATTTTAAGAAGGGAATTAAATTCTTTTTCGTCGTTGGGGGATACGTTTTTAAAAAGCTCTATTGCAAGCACCAAATTAGCAAGTGGGTTTTTTATATCATGGGAAATAGTATCTAATAAAATTTCATGCTCAGCAACTAATTTTTCCAGTTCTTTCAAATATTTTATTCGCATGGTAGTCTCAACAAAAGTCATAATCACACCATCAGTCTTATTATCCTCTACTTTTAAATAGGGAATAATATTCATTTCATACCAGCGCTGGTCAGTAGTTTGGATTTCTTTTTCTAAAATTTCATTGCTTTGAATAACCTGTTTAATATCATCTACAATAGTAGGAAAACGAAAGTTATCTTTTATGTCTTTTATATGTCTTCCCACATCGCTGGCAGATAGCGAAAACTGTTTCATTGCAGGAGGAGTAAATTTTTGAAGCTTCAATTGT
>JBBSKH010000220.1:0-3943 GCA_038256495.1 Chitinophagales bacterium | reverse complement strand
TTTTCACCTAAAAGCATTGAAAGAAAAAGAACAAATTACTTATACCGGTTTTATTGCCCAGGATGTAGAAAAAGCAGCCAAAGAACTGGGGTTTGATTTCTCCGGCGTTGATGCTGCAAAAAATGACAACGATACCTATGGCTTAAGGTACGCAGAGTTTGTGGTGCCGCTGGTAAAAGGCATGCAGGAGCAGCAGCAGCAAATGGATAAAATGGAGAAAGAGATCAGCTTGCTGAAAGAGCAAAACAAATTGCTGATGGAATTACTTTATAAGAAATAAACCACTGCATACTGCAAAATAGTAATGGTTGAAATTTTATGGGTTTTTATAACGCCGGTAAATACATTTTTTTACAGGGTTCTCTTAATTATTAAAACAAAATAAAAGAGGAAGTTCAGGCCTGGCAGTCAAGCAGAAATAACGAGAACAGTAAAATCAATTGGCAGTTTACAAATAAAGAAGCAAGGGTGAAACTAAAACAACTTTATCCGTCAATTGAGAGTTAACATAACACTAGCTGCTGCCGCCTTTACTGTTAGCGGGCAACTATTGCAAGTGTTCCGCCGTTCCTGGCAAATGTGCGGCTTAGGCAGATAGTGCAGCGTAACTGTGCCTAATAATATAGTTCCAAGTAATCATATGGGCACTACTACTCAAACACACAAACGCAAATCTGCTGAAAGTAATCTGGACAAAAAGGGAAGAAATCCAATCACAAATTGTAAAGAAAAGGCATTATCTGACAACATACCTACTGACTAATGAATGCTGACTGCTGACATCTGGCTACCCCACCTGCAGTAGCGAAGTAAATATTTCAAATGGAATTATGCGCTAAAAGAATGCTTCATGTTAATGTTTTAATCTTGCTAATTTACAACTTTACAACTTTGGTAGCCTTAAAATTGCCATTGGGTTGAATGAACATTAGTTCTGTAATCGCTCCTTTTTCATTACCCATAAACTGTACACTGTAGCCAGTTAGTGCTTTAAGTACAAACTTGTCTTTCTCTGCTGCGGCCAGTTCATATTCTGGTTGCCCTGGTACAAAAACATACAATGTATTTTCTCCTTTTATATATACTTTAACGGTGGTGCCGGCAAGGGAATAATCGCCGATATATTTTTGCAAGCTGTCTTTCGGCAATGCTTTTTCTACTACGCCTTTTCTAAACACAATAGGTTTTGCCGGGCCTTCCAGCGGCATAGATGCAGCAGAGATATTGCCACCCTCATCCATTTGGAAACTAACCTTTAAACCGTCGGTATTAGATGCATCGTTATCCGCCAGGTCGTCTTTGTCCCATAGATTAAATATATCGTAATGGTAATGGCGGAGATACAATTTTTGATTGGGCACCTGCATATATAAAGAATCATTTTGCAAATTGAGTGTAAAACTTTCCTTGCCTGCAGAAGTATACAAGCCGGTGTAATCTGCCAGGGGATGAGAAATAAGTGTGCCTGTTTTGCGATTGGATACGGCCGTTTTTGCCGCTGCTGTTGCTTTATTTTTCCCCGCTGTGTCTGCACTAAAAGTTTGGCTTTGCCAATCCCGGTAAGCGAGCCCAAGCATCCGGTCGCTTATAAGATTTCGTACCATGCCAGGCACCTGCGAACGGTTTTGATTGCACAACACGATAATCCCGATACTATCACTTGGAAAGAACGAAGTACTAGCGCTAAAGCCATCGATATTACCACCGTGTTCTACCCGGTAATGTCCGCGGTAGCTCGTAAGCATCCAGCCAAGGCCATAATTAGAAAGGAACATATCCGGCCTCTCGTTAGAAGGAAGCGAAGATGACATAACCATCTGGGAACTTATTGCCTCGGTGATGTACGGAGCAGGCAATATTTCTTTGCCCTGGTATTTGCCGCCATTTATCCAAGCGGTTACCCATTTGGCCATATCCGTTACACTACTATTAATACTGCCTGCGGGCGCCATACCACTAATGTTAAAATAATCAGTTTTATTAATAACGCTGTCGTGCTTTACATTGTAGCCCACCGCCAGGTCTTTGGCCTGCATCCATTCCTCCAATGAGGCATTGGAGTTGTTCATTCCCAGCGGTTCAAACAACTGCTCCTTAATATTATCTTCCCAACTTTTACCCGTAAGTTTTTCTACAACTGATCCTTGCAGCAGGTACATAAAATTGTTGTATTGCCACTTCCGCCTGAGTGGTTCTGAGGGTTCCATGTACTGTATGCGCCGCATTAACGTATCCCTTGACCTCGACGGAAAAAAATACCAGGAATAATCATACCGGCTAACCCCTGTGCGGTGACTCATCATATCCCGAAGCGTTACTTCATTGTTCATTTCATTGTTGTAGAAATGAAGTGCAGGCAAATAATTACGCACAGGTTTATCCAGGTCTGCTTTCCCATCCTTTACAAGTAAGCCGATGAGTGCTGCGGTAAATGCTTTGGTGCAGGAGCCGATGGCAAACTGGGTGTTGGTAGTAACCGGATCTTTGGCTTGCCAGTTCTTATAGCCAAACCCTTTGGCATAAACTACCTTATTTTTTTCTACTACCGCTACTGCAAATCCTGCGGCCTTCCAGTCTTTCATGATGCGGGCAAAAGCCGTATCTAACCCGGCAAACCTTTTATCCGTGGATTTATTTTGCGCAAGCGATGTAAGGGTAACCAGGCAAAACAGGAGAGCAGTTATCAACTTCATAAAAATAATTTTGGTTGAAAGGAATTAAGAAAATGCAAAGTAGCCGATTATTTTCTATTTTTTTGGAAACATTGTATAGTCTTTATAAAATGTTTACAGCGGCATGCAGATTGGCACAAGCTGCCGTACCGAATCACCCTTAACAGGCGCAAGAATAAACTTTTTCCTGCCGTTGGTGAATACCTCTGCAGCCGTGAGTGTTAGCGCCTAACCCCTGAGCCGCCCTCGCTAATTACCGATAGTGATCGGGTCAGCTGCTAACCGGCGGCATCGATATCACGGAAGGCTAATAGTGGCACAACATGCACATTAAATTAAAGACAATCTGCGCCTTTACAAACAATATGCAACTTTTGTTGTTAAACTGTTCTGGTCAATAAATCTGTTAACGCTAATTCATATTTAAATGCTTAAACGAATAACCCCCACCGATGCCCTGCTGATGTTCTCCGCATTTGCTTCACTTATTTTCAGCGAAGTGCTTTGGTTTAAAGGCGAGCCGCAGGCTGCCTTGTTTATAGGTCTTTGGGTACCATCTATCCTGGGTTTCGGGATCTATTTAAAACTTATAAATCAAAAACAAAATGATTAGCATTGTACCATATTTCGCCGGATTTATTACCATATTATTCTCCCTTGCGCTGTACCTTTCCATACAGGAGGGCCGTAAAATACGGAGAAAGGCAGGGGAAAAGGTAAACAGGGATTAATCTGTTGCATTGTCAAAATGATAATCCCAAAACTAACGAAACTATAAATTTCTCCCACCAACTGAAGCACCTGGTGAGCGCCGTATAGCTGTGTTTCAAAAAACAAAACCATCTTCGATTTTCAATTACCTAATAGGGATTTTTGGTACTGTGGCAGCAGTAGAAAGTTTTGGCATCGCCTTGCTTTCCGTAAACCCAAATGAACCTGCGATGGTAGTTACTAATACAACCTCTCAATATCTAAAAATCATAACATTTACTCCAGCAATCCAATAAGCATTTTACTCTAATGCTAATCAGCATATCAGTCATGGTTTGGTAGCAAAGCCTCTCCCGTTATACTTATTTAAATCTTTTAATTATAGTGCTCAATGCTACTGACTCGTCACAGTAAAATGAACCCCACATTCCCCGTACCACAGGTTGTTTAAGCTATTCTGGCCAGCCGCTTTTATCTATGTTAGGTAAAATACGTAGCGCATTTTTATAATAGATCTTCTTCAAAATAGAGTCAGACAAACCCATGCCATACATAGCCCA
>JBBSKH010000219.1:0-4003 GCA_038256495.1 Chitinophagales bacterium | reverse complement strand
GGATAAACATTTAGCCATATCAAAAAGGAAGGATAAAATATTTCGAATCGTCGCTTTAAGTCTCACGGTATTTGCCTTATTGATTTTATTGGTGTTGCTGGTGGATATATTCTGGCGGGGCTTTGGCAGGTTAAACTGGGGTTTTTTTAATAACCTTCCCTCCCGGCATCCCGAAAATGCAGGCATACTTACAGCCATCGCAGGGATGTTAAGTTTGTTGTTGTTTACCGTTATTATTGCTTTGCCCATAGGAATACTGGCCGGCGTTTACCTGCAGGAATACCGGGCAAAAAACAGGTTTGCCAAAATAGTAGAAATCAATATCGCCAACCTTGCTGGCGTGCCGTCTGTTATTTACGGAATACTCGGGTTACAATTGTTTGTTCGGATGGCCGGCATGGGTAATAGCTTGTTGGCGGGTGCATTCACGCTGGCGTTGCTTATCATGCCCATCATCATTGTATCTACCCGTGAAGCGCTGAAAGCGGTGCCCAATACATTGCGGGAAGGATCCTACGGTATGGGCGCCACAAAATGGCAAACTACCAGCAGGGTAGTGATTCCATCCGCCCTCGGCGGCATTTTAACCGGCATCATATTGTCTATTTCAAGGGCTATTGGAGAAACTGCTCCACTGCTGGTGATCGGCGCATTGGTGTACGTGCCCTTTATACCGGAGGGGCCCAACGACCAGTTTACTACCTTGCCCATCCAGGTTTTCAACTGGGTGTCCAGGCCGCAGGCAGGTTTTATCGTAAATGCTGCTGCGGGAATTATTATTCTACTGCTCATTACTTTCTTGTTAAATGGAATAGCCATTTACATTCGTAATAAATGGTATAAAAAAATGAAGTATTAATTATGTATAAACTTGAAACCAGGAACGCCAATCTTTTTTACGGGGAAAAACAAGCGTTGAAAGATATTTCAATAGGAATTGATCCTAATACAGTCACCGCTTTTATCGGCCCCTCGGGTTGTGGGAAGTCTACTTTTTTGAGGTGCTTTAATCGCATGAACGATTTGATAGACAATACTACCATCAACGGTTCTTTTTTACTGGATGGAGAAAATATTTATGCAAGGGAAGAGGTATATGATTTAAGAAAAAAAGTAGGGATGGTTTTTCAAAAACCCAATCCTTTTCCCAAGAGTATTTTTGAAAATGCAATTTATGGCCTGCGGATCAACGGCGTTAAAGACAAGGATGTATTAAACGAAAGGGCGGAGTTATCTTTGAAAAATGCGGCCTTATGGGATGAAGTAAAGGATGATTTGAATAAGTCTGCACTCTCTTTATCTGGTGGGCAGCAGCAACGGCTTTGTATAGCAAGAACGCTTGCGGTAGAACCAACAGTCGTGTTGATGGATGAGCCGGCCTCGGCCCTGGATCCCATTTCTACTGCCAAAATAGAAGACCTTATCTATGAACTAAAATCTAAATTCACTATTGTAATTGTTACGCACAACATGCAGCAGGCAGCACGGGTAAGTGATAAAACCGCATTTTTCTACCTTGGAGAGTTGATTGAATACTCAGACACCAAACAGATATTCACCAATCCTGAAAAGGAACGCACACAAAATTACGTAACAGGCAGATTTGGATAAATACACTTATTAATATGACTCATTTACAGGAACAACTCGACTATCTAAGAACTGCTTTGACAGACATGGCTTCACTGGTAGAAAGCCAGTTACAGAAAAGCATTGAGGCACTGCTAAAACAGGATGAAGATCTGGCCAACGAAGTGTTGCACCATGAAAAAAGGGTAAATGCTTTTGAGTTGAGAATAGATAAAGAATGTGAAAATATCTTTGCTTTATTAACCCCGGTGGCCCACGACATGCGGCTGGTATTTGCTACTTTAAAGATGAACGCAGACCTGGAGAGAATCGGGGATTATGCAGAAGGCATATCTAAAATTGTGGTAGAGGGAAAGAAATCCTTTGATCAACAACTCATTCAAACGCTTAACATAAGCCACATGTTTGAGATTGTTTTTGCAATGCTGAAAGACGTAATTGTTGCATATTCAGAAAACGACAGCAGGTTGGCACGCTCGGTGTTTTCAAGAGACTTGCTCGTAAATGACATTAATCACAATGCCATGCAATTGGTGGTCGACTATTGCCGCCAAAACCCGCAAGACATACCGCAGGCGATTAATCTATTATCTATTGTGCGTAAACTGGAACGGGTGGGAGATCATGTAACCAATATTGCCGAGGAAGTTATTTTCTTTAAAGAAGCACAGGTTCTTAAACATGGCAATAAAGGAGGCGACAACACCTCAGATCACCATCTTTCTGAAAGGCCATAATGTCTCCATACAACCCGGCTTCGGCTTTTCATTGCCCAAAAACTTTTTGGTTTACTAAATTGCATACCATAAACGTAACAATTTAGTAATATGAATCCCAAGGGAGCACTTTGCCTCCCCAAGGTTTATCAAATAATACGCTCTTGAAAAAGTCATTGCTCCTCGGTCTCACACTCCTGTTTTTCATCAACTGTCATTCCCAGTTTTTAATGGACATGCTGGATACAACCACAACCACCGGGAAGGGGCTGATGAATGTTTATAAAAATTCAGATCACCTTCGCTTTAGTACTTACTTACAACCGCAATACCAGGTGGCTTCTGCTGAAGGCATTAAAAGTTTCGAGGGCGGAGATTTTTCTCCGAGAGTAAGCAATCGGTTTATGTTGCGCCGCAGCAGGGTTCGTATAGATTTTGTTCATTTTGCCAGGGAAGATCGTGGGCCCGATGTTCAGTTTGTCTTTCAATTTGACGCCAATGAAAGAAGTTTTACAGTAAGGGATGTTTGGGGACGCATCTTCGAAAATAAGTACAAACTATTTTCATTTACCACAGGGATGTTCGCAAGGCCTTTTGGCTACGAAATAAATTTAAGCAGCAGCGACAGGGAAAGCCCCGAGCGTGGTCGCATGAGCCAAACGCTTATGAAAAGTGAAAGAGACCTCGGGGCAATGGTGACATTGGACGCCAGGAAAAATAAGCATCCTTTAAAACATATAAAAGTAGATGTGGGCATTTTTAACGGACAAGGTATAAATGCCGCCGGAGACTTTGACAATAAAAAAGACTTTATTGGGCGGGTATCCCTGAAGCCTAAAAATTTGAGCAAGACACTTCGCTTGTCTGGCGGTATTTCTATGTTGTATGGAGGCCTGGAAAACAACACAAAATATCGTTATAGTACCGGGGTGGATGGTGGTTTGAAAAAGCAGATGTTAGATTCTGCATTGACCAATGTAGGCACCGTGTCTCCACGCAAATATTACGGTGGCGACCTTCAATTGCGGATCGCCCATAAAGTAGGATTTACCGAGCTAAGGGCCGAATACATCAGGGGGCAACAGACTGGCTTGCGTAACAATACTGAAACACCCCTGGCGCTGCTTACCGGCGATGAAGGTTTTTACGACCGGCATTTTGATGGAGCCTATTTTTATCTCTTGCAAAACATTTTTTCTGTGAAGCACCAATTATTGATCAAGTACGATTGGTATGATCCCAATACCAGAGTATCATCCCGGGAGATTGGGGTAGCCGGTGCTAATTTTACTGCGGCAGACATCAAATTCAAAACACTGGGTATTGGTTATATTAATTACATCACACCCAATGTAAAAGCAGTGTTGTACTACGCCATGCCAGTAAACGAGAAAACGCAATTACCCGGTTTTACTTCAGATGTGAGCGATCGTGTGCTTACCTGCAGGCTTCAGTTCCGTTTTTAAAGCCGCAGGTAACATTCGCTTAACATTACCGTAACAATCGGGTAACAATACCGTTACTTTCCCGTAACATAGCAATCGTCTCTTTGTGCCACAAAAGACAGCTAGTTATGTTGAATAAAATACTTTCGTTTTCGGTCACATTTTTTCTTTCAATTGTTTTCGTGGCACAGGCCCAGCAACTGCAGTTTTCAGGTAAAATATTGAATACTAAAAATGAGGTTTTGCCTGGTG
>JBBSKH010000218.1:0-4027 GCA_038256495.1 Chitinophagales bacterium | reverse complement strand
CATTCCTGTAAGAATAATCATCGGCAGCATGTTTGATATTTTCAGTTGTCATAAGGCCGCCTTCCGGTATAAATGACTGGGCCTTGCCCACCAGCACACCATACATCTTCACTTCGTCGCCTGGCTCCATATTTTTTGTAAAGAATTTATGCTTGGCATTGATGTCGTTTTGCAACACTACTTCCATGCCGTTTTTATGGATAACATCACCCTTCTTTAAATTTTGCAATGCTACCATTACATTGTCGTTAGCATCTATTTGTAATACTGTTTTTGCAGGCATAATTTTATTTTTATTTGACTTATGTTGCTCCTATTCTTTTTTTGTGTTAACTATTTTTAAACCAATGCTGCTTTAAGCACACTGTTTTATTTGCGTGAGGGATTGAAGCGCCCGCCAGGATGAACTCCGGATCGGACGGGGAAAGCCCGGAAGCCCTTCCGCCCAGGCGGGCTGAGGACTTGCAGCGGAAAGCCCGACCCAAAGGGGCACGCCCCATATTTAATAAAACATTTGTAACCTGGCATTGAAGGGTTTTTTAGTTAATCATTTTTTTACCAGTAACTTATTGCTCAATAACAAACAGCTTCAAACTTCTCGGCCCATGGGCCCCTATTACCAGCGACTGCTCTATATCTGCCGTTTTTGATGGGCCTGCTATAAAAGTACCATAGCCAGATTTAAGCGTGTCAATTTTTTGGTACGCCTGGTGCATGTTCGCTACAAAGTTTTCAGCATCAATTACCAAAACAAGGTGCTGGCAAATAAAAGGCAGCAGCCTGTTTACCATATCTCCTTCATCTACCCAAACCGAAGCATTTTCGGCCACGCCAAGCGTTCCCTTTATGCATGCCACAAAAACGTTTTCATAATCGCTTGCTTGTCCCTTGCCTGATAAAAGTTCTGAGGGCCGCTCTAATCCTTTCATACAGTTAACCACCCTGTTGCCTTTTGCTTCTATGTGATATAAATATTCATCTACAAAAGAAATATGATTCACCACTTTTATTTCGCCGCCAATACCTTGCAATACTTCCGAAAATTTCTCAATCAAACCAGGGTATGTACTTTCAACCGGCGAAACTGTTACCTCCAGCGGTATCAAGGCAGGCCTGCCTTCGGCAATGCGTTTCAACATTATTTCCCTTGCACTCATGCGTTGTTCTTTTTATACCATTCCCTAAAACTTTGTTTAGGCGGTGCCGGCATATTACGTTGCTTATACCAGGGATTTAAATTTTTATTCTTCAACAACCCGGGAAATAGATGCATCATTTTTCTTGCCATTGTTCCTGCAAAACGGTATAGCGCCGGCCTGGCTAAAACGGTTGCCATTAGCTGCATACCTGCTTTTTTTGAAACACCACCATAACCACCAGCCATTAAGGTTTGTCGCCATTTCCACAACTGCTGGTGAATATCAATTTTTACGGGGCATACATTGGTACATGAGCCACATAAGGTGGAAGCAAAGGGCAAATCTGCATTAGCTTGCATATCCATATTGGGAGACAGTATTGCACCAATTGGCCCGGCCACTGTTGTGTGATAACTATGCCCGCCGCTTCTTCTATAAACAGGGCAGGTATTAAAACAGGCAGCACACCTGATGCACTTTAACGCATTTCTAAAATCGGGTTTTGCCAGTTGACTGGTGCGACCATTATCAACAATTACAATGTGCATCTGCTTACCTGCTGCAGGCTTATTGAAATGGCTGGAGTAAGTAGTGATGGGCTGCCCAGTGGCACTCCTTGCAAGCAAACGGAGAAATATACCCAGGTGTTGCGTGGAAGGAATTATTTTTTCTATACCCATGCAGGCTATATGAATATGGGCAGCATGCACACCTAAATCTGCATTGCCTTCGTTGGTGCATACTACAATGGCACCGGTATCTGCAATGGCAAAATTTACGCCTGTAATAGCGAGTTGCGATTGTACAAATTTTTCCCTTAAATGATTGCGGGCTGCTTCCGTTAAATATTGTGGATCGTTGTTTCCTTTCTCTGTACCAAGGTGCTGGTGAAAAGTATTGCTTACATCTTCTTTTTTTAAATGGATTGCAGGCAGCACAATATGGCTCGGTGCTTCCTCCCTGAACTATACAATGCGTTCACCCAAATCAGTGTCCACTACCTCAATGCCATGTTTGATAAGGAAGGGATTGAGGTGACACTCTTCTGTAAGCATGGACTTACTTTTTACTACTTTTTGGATTTGGTTTTTAAGGATTATATCGTAAATAATTTCATTGTGCATGTTGGCATCTGCAGCCCAATGCACCTTAATATTATTTTTGATGGCATTCATTTCAAACGCCGTTAAATAAGCATCCAGTTTAGATAAAGTGTGGTCTTTAATATGCGATGCCATGTTACGCAGGTGCTCCCAATCGGGTAACTGGTTAGCTGCTTTGTCACGCTTCTGCCGCACAAACCAAAGCGTTTCATCGTGCCAGTCGGTACGGGCTTCATCAGCTATAAAGTTGGCTGATAAATCGGCATGGTTAATTGCTGGCATACCTGTCAGCGTTTAATATTTCTGCAATATGGATAACCTGTATGCTGCTTTGCTGGCGTTTTAAAATTCCTTCCAGGTGCATGAGGCAACTACTATCGCCACTGGTAATGTAGTCAACCTTATTATCGGTGTGTTCTTTAATTCTGTCTTTGCCCATCTTTACAGACACTGCTTCTTCTGTTACACAAAAAGTGCCGCCAAAGCCGCAACATTCGTCGGGACGTTTTGCCTTTGTAAGTTGCAACCCTTTAACCATTGCCAGTAATTTTTCTGGTTTAGAAAAAGAAGTATCTACCAACTCACTCATAGAAGACGTGTGCAGCCCACGCTGTCCATGGCAGCCGGGGTGCAGGCCCACTTTGTGTGGAAAGTGTGCCAGCAGCTTTTCTATCTTCAACACGTCGGTCATAAATTCTGTGAGTTCGTAAATTCGGTTTCTTATTCTAGTCGCTTCTACTTTATCAGTAGTGCTGTGCAGGTGTTCCTTTATATGTAGCACACAGCTGCCGGATGGGGCAACGATGTAATCAAATGATTTAAAGTTCTCAATAAAGTTTTTATCGCATTTCGTACTCATTGCAGCAAAGCCCGCATTTGCCATTGGCTGGCCACAGCAGGTTTGATTTAATGGGTAGTGAATAGTGCATCCGTGTTTTTTAAGCAACTCCATTGTTGCAATAGCTACCTGCGGATAAAACTGGTCTACATAGCATGGTACGAATAATGCAACATTCATTTATTAAAAATCTTTACTTAATATTAGTTACTTTAAATAGTTCCGAAGATAAAAATATACTTAAGATTTTTTTGGCAGACGATTAGCATTTAGTTGTTCAATATTAACATCAATTAAACGTCAGCGTTTTAAACCAGTAGGCAGAGTTTAGAAAGATAAAATCTCCAATAGAATCGCTATGTACCCTAAGAAATGGCATAAAGCCTAATAGCCTTCGTAATAACACAGTCCTTTAAGGTTACACGAAGATCTCTATTTAGCACAGATCTAACTGCTCTTTTGCATCGGATATCCTATCTATTGTCTTGAATTTCTACTAATATAATCTTAATAAAACTCATTCCAATGCCTGGTATACCATTACCCTAAACCTTTTATTTATATCCGGGTTAGCAAATGGTAGCGCATTGGTATAAATCAATAGTATTAAATCTTCTTTAGGGTCAATTGTATAATCTGTGGAGTAAGCACCTCCCCATCGAAATGAGCCGACGGACCCTGGTAGTTTGGCTGCTCCTTCATCCGTAATTACTTCAAAGCCGAGGCCAAATTTATTTTTAGTATCCCACACCTCTTTTTCTCCAATCTGGTTGCAGGTCATCAGGTCTATCGTTTTTCTACCTAATATTTTTTTGCCGTTAAAAGTTCCGCCATTTAACAACATCTGGCAAAATTTTGCATAGTCCTCAATGGTCCCCACCAAGCCAGCTCCTCCGCTAAAATATTGTTGTGCTCCGCCGTAAGGATACGTTTGGTTGTCAACCGCT
>JBBSKH010000217.1:0-4028 GCA_038256495.1 Chitinophagales bacterium | reverse complement strand
GGATTTATCCTCACCTGCCAGAGTCACCCTCGTAGCGAAAATGTTGTGGTAGATTTCGATATAAAATAAAAAAAGCCGGTGCTGAACTGTAATGGAGAACCGTTTGTTGTAATCTAAAACAGCATCTCATGAAAAAGTTAAGCATTAGTGTATTCGCTTTCCTATTTTTAAACCTGGCATTCAGTCAGCAGCAGGAATTAGATAAGTTTAACCAGCAAAGAGAACGCATCAGTAATACCGGTGTGAATATATTAGGCAGCTATGCCGTCATCAACGTTGTTACGGGTGTAATAGCATCTGGCAGTACCACAGGCAGTACAAAGTATTTCCACCAGATGAATGCGATATGGAACGGTGTTACATTGGGCATTGTGGCAATTGGAAAATTAACCAGCAGAAAACAATCATCCCTCAATTTTCTTTCTTCTACACAACAGCAACATAATGCAGAGAAACTTTTTCTCTTCAATGCCGGGCTCGACCTTGCCTACATTGCAGGTGGTGCTTACCTGAATGAAAAAAGTAAAAACACTAGTTCAAAACCGGAGCGGCTAAAAGGTTACGGACAATCTGTTATGTTGCAGGGCGCTGTATTGCTGGTTTTTGATGGCATCATGTATGCCATTCATAACAGGCATGGCAAACAATTGAATAAACTGGCAGGGCGCATGCAATTGGTGTTTACGGGCAATAGCCTTGGGTTACAGGTGCGGCTTTAATACCATTCCCAAATAAACCTTTTATTTTTAGAAAAGAATTATGTTCATTTGTTTTTAAATAAAAGTGTAAAGCATGAGAACGAACCATGAAATAGATTTCAAAATTTTTGGCGAAGAACTACAATTTGTAGAGATAGAACTGGATCCCGGTGAAACTGCTGTGGCAGAAAGCGGCGCATTTATGATGATGGATGACGGCATTGAAATGCAAACCATCTTTGGCGATGGCAGTATGCAGCAACAAAACAGCGGGTTGATGGGTAAGCTGCTGAGTGCAGGAAAAAGATTGCTCACAGGCGAGAGTCTTTTTATGACCGCATTTACCAATATGGGGCAGGGAAAGAAAAGAGTAAGTTTTGCTGCTCCTTATACCGGAAAAATAATTGCCCTGGATTTGCAGCAATTGGGCGGCAGAGTTATTGCACAGAAAGATGCATTTTTATGCGCTGCCAAAGGCGTGAGTATTGGCATAGAATTTCAGCGAAGATTGGGTACTGGTATTTTTGGCGGTGAGGGTTTTATTATGGAAAAGCTGGAAGGCGATGGATATGCGTTTGCGCATGCGGGTGGTTACGTGGTGGAAAAGGAATTGCAACCCGGAGAAATTTTGAAAGTAGATACCGGTTGCGTGGTGGCATATACAGGAGGTATTGATTTCGATATTGAGTTTGTGCGAGGCATTCGAAATTTTATGTTTGGCGGCGAGGGTTTGTTCTTTGCGAAATTGCAGGGCCCCGGAAAAGTATGGCTGCAATCATTGCCCATCAGCCGGCTGGCGGGCAGGATTCTGCAATACGGCACTACCAATCGTAAAGAAGAGGGTAGCCTTTTAGGCGGGTTGGGAAACCTGCTTGATGGAAGGGAGTAAGGGAATGATGATCCCGATAGATATCGGTAGAATTATGAGTTATAAATTATGAATGTTGTTCGTCCCTGATATAACTTGACAACAAAATTCAACCTTTTGAACTTTACAAAATGCAATATAAACTTCGACCCTGGACGATAAACGATCTTGACAGCCTGGTAACATTTGCCAATAATGCCAACATTGCCCGGTTTATGATGAACAAATTTCCGCATCCCTATAGTCGTGCTAACGGGGAGACGTTTATTCAGTTTGCCATGCAGGGCAATCCGCCCAACATCATGGCAATTGAAGTAGATGGAAAAGCTGCCGGTGGAATTGGCCTGCATCAGTTGAGTGATGTTGAATGTAAAAATGCTGAGCTGGGTTATTGGCTGGCAGAAGACCATTGGGGCAAGGGCATCATCACCCAGGCGGTTACACAGATGGTTGACTACGGCTTTAAAAACTTCGATATTAACCGCATCTTCGCCAGGCCTTATGGCAATAATATAGCTTCGCAAAAAGTGCTGCAGAAAGCCGGCTTCCTGCTGGAAACTGTTTTAAAGGAAACCTTCTTCAAGAATGGCCAATACCTGGATGAGCATATCTACGCCACCAGGCGACCTCATTAGTTATTACTATCCAAACTCTTTTAGAAAAAGTTGGTGCCTTTAATATTAATCGTATATTTGCGATATAAGATTAAAAAAAATGGCTATTCACAAAAAAGAATCATTCACCAACAAAGAACAGGAATTGGCAGCATTTGCCAAGGCTATTTCGCACCCGGCACGTATTGCTATTCTGAAAGTATTGGCAGAGCGAAATGAGTGCATCTGCGGCGAGATCGTTGATATACTTCCGTTGGCCCAAAGTACCGTAAGCCAGCACCTGAAGGAATTGAAGAATGCCGGCCTCATCCTCGGAACGGTAGAAGGACCCCGCAGTTGCTATTGCATCAATTGGAAGGCCTTTGAAAAGTTTATGGCAGCATTCAGTTTTCTGTTTAATAAACTGAAAGTGCAAAACGAAAAAGCTTGTTGCTAATAATTTGGGCTGTAGTTGCAGGATATATTCCCGTTGAAAATAAATGGTTTTTAAAAAATGTAGGATTACAAGTTTAGTTCGCAATTGGATGATAGCCCCTAAGGGGCTGAAGCTTTGTAGAAAAAAATAATGTAGCGGCTAGGTTTGCTCCGTAGGAGCAATACCTATTCCGGATAATTTTATACAAGCTGTGGCTTCTAGGGAGCAATCGAAAACGTCATTTGCTTGTTGCCATAAAGCTGATGCTCCCACTGAGCAAAGGCCATTGGAAAAATCAAGAACAGCGTCGGTTAATATTAAAATCAAAATCTAAAAATATAAATACCATGCAAACAGAACAACAACTAAAAGATATAGTAAGAGAAAAGTACAGCGAGATAGCCTTACAGGATAAAGAAACCAATCAGTCATCCTGTTGTGGTGCCGGTGGCTGCAGTACCGAAGTGTACAATATTATGAGCGACGATTACACAACCATGGAAGGTTATAATGCAGATGCAGACCTTGGCCTTGGCTGTGGATTGCCCACACAATTTGCTAAAATAAAAAAAGGCGATGTGGTAATTGATCTTGGTAGTGGTGCCGGTAATGATTGTTTTATTGCCCGTGCCGAAACCGGTGAAACGGGTAAAGTAATTGGCATTGATTTTACGCCGGCCATGATTGATAAAGCAAGGTCCAATGCAGAGAAACTTGCTTTTCACAATGTAGAATTCAGGCAGGGCGATATTGAAAAAATGCCCGTGAGCGCAAACGTGGCCGATGTAATTGTAAGCAATTGTGTACTGAACCTGGTACCTAATAAAGATGCAGTGATAAAAGATATTTACCGGGTGCTAAAACCGGGAGGTCATTTTAGTATTTCGGATGTGGTATTGGTAGGTGCTTTACCCGAAGCTTTGCGCAAAGATGCAGAGATGTACGCCGGTTGTGTGGCAGGTGCCATTCAGAAAGAAGTGTACATGGAATTAATTGAGCGCAATGGTTTTAAAAATGTGGTTATTCAAAAAGAGAAATCCATTGTAATACCCGATGATATTTTAAAAAATTATTTAAACGAGGCAGAACTGGCTTCTTTTAAAACCGGCAGCACAGGTATTTTTAGTATAACTGTTTATGCGGAAAAACCATCAGATGAATCCTGTTGTACTCCCGGCAGCGGATGTTGTTAAACGATGTTACGAGGATGTCTCAAGAGGCAAGGTATTTCACACTAAGATCGTAAAGAGATACAAAGTGTACAAAGACCTCGCTTAATAGTTAATCGTTGTCTCTTTGCTTTCGTTGTTACTTTGTGTGAAACTTTTATACCGACCTTTACAGTGTTGTAATATCTCCTGGATTTTCTACAATGATCTGTGCTTTGCCTTTATATTCTTCAATCTTTCCTTTTACGCAAATATTTTTATCCT
>JBBSKH010000216.1:0-4064 GCA_038256495.1 Chitinophagales bacterium | reverse complement strand
TTCCCTCCCTGCGCTACCAATAACATAATTTCCTATTTTTATAAACTATGAGGAAATTTCATTACGTTCTCTTTTGCATATGTCTTTTGTGGCTGCCTTTTATTGCACAGGCCCAAAATTTTGGCGGCAACCCTGCTGGCATTAAATGGAAACAGGTGCAACAAAACAACCTGCGGGTAATTTTTCCCGCAGGGCTTGATAGCCAGGCCCGGCGGGTATTGCAGGTAAACAGCCTGCTAAATGATGTCACCCTGTCTTCCATTGGAAGCAAGATGAGGAAATGGGATATTGTGCTGCAAAATAAAACCACTATTTCAAATGCTTATGTGCGGCTTGCACCTGCCATGAGCGAATACTACCTTACCCCCGATCAGGATAATTTTTCCAATGGAAGCCTTCGTTGGGATGATAACCTGGCCATTCATGAGAACAGGCATATGCAGCAATTCAGTAATTTCAACAAAGGCCTCACCAGGGTATTTTCCTTCCTGCTTGGTCAGGAAGGGCAACTGCTGGCAAACGGCATCACCATACCCGATTATTTTTTTGAAGGCGATGCTGTGTACCAGGAAACGCTGGTGAGTCAGCAAGGCCGCGGTAGAATGCCTTCCTTTTATAATGGAATAAAATCGCTTTGGTTGCAGGATAAATCTTATTCCTGGATGAAACTGCGCAGCGGTTCGTTGAAGGATTACACTCCCGGCCACTACGAGATAGGTTACCTCTTAACCGGGTATGGCTACGAAAAGTTTGGGGATGATTTCTGGCGGAAAGTAACGGATGATGCCGTGCGGTTCAAGGGCCTGTTCTATGCATTTAATAAAGCAATAGAACGACATTCGGGTGTGCCTTACCGACAGTTCAGGCAGGATGCCATGGCTTATTACAAAAAAAAGACCAACACTTCTTCCGCCAGCACGAAGGCCTATGATAATTACCTAACTCCCACCCGAAAAAACAACGTAGTATCCTATAATTTTCCTGCAATAGTGAGCAAGGATACGCTGCTGGTTACCCGTTCTGCCTATAACGAGATCAATAGTTTTTATTTTATCATCAACGGCAAAGAACAAAAACTGCGGGTGAAGGATTTTGTACTGGATGATTACTTTTCTTACCGCAACGGTAAATTGGTGTACAGCGCCTACCGCTCAGATGCATTGCGTGCTAACAGGGATTACAGCGAGATTCGCCTGCTTGATATTCATACCAATCAACAGAAAAACCTTACCAGCAAAACCAAATATTTTTCACCAGATATTAATGAAGCTGGTACCAGAATCGTTGCTGTGAACGTGGCACCCGATGGCAGCAACCAACTGCACGAGCTGGATGTTGCTACAGGTAGTATCTTGCACGAATCACCCAACCCCGAAAATTATTTTTTCACCCAAACAAAATACATCAACGATGCACAGGTAGTAAGTGCCGTAAGGCAGCCCGATGGTAAAATGGCATTGGTAAAAATTACCCTTGAAAGCGGCGGGTCGGTACCGCTTACTCCATTTAGTTATAATGTGCTGGGTTATCCTTTTGTAAAAAATGATACTATTTATTATTCCATGATGTATAACAGCGGTGCTGCCATTGCTGATATGCTCTTTGCCGTAGACCTTGCAAGTAACAAGCAATTTCAATTAACAGAGAATGTCAACGGCATGTACCAACCTGTTGTAACCGGTGATGGCAGGTTAATCTCTAGCGCCTTTACGGCAGATGGTTACCGGCTGACGGCTATGCCATTGCCTTCTCTGATGTGGAAACCGGTAGCCGCATATAGTGAAGTGGCCGGCGTGCCCTTTGCCAAAACAAGCATGTCAAATACCTTGTTCAGTGACAGCCTCGCACAAAACAACAGCCCTGTTTCATCTTACCGGAAAACCGTGGGCCTGTTTAATTTTCATAGTGCCCGGCCATTCATATCTGGTGTTGAATATGGCTATAGTTTTTACGGCGATAATGTGCTGAGTAGTTTCGGCAATTCCATCAACTACGTTTACAACAGGAATGAACGGAGCAGTGCTATTGGTTACCAGGCAGTATATTCGGGAGCTTTCCCGTTTTTTACAGCGGGGTTGGAGTATACTTATAACCGTAATATTGATACAGCTTTAAACAGAGGCATCAATTTTAATGCTGCAAGAGCCAACCTTGGAATGTATGTGCCACTTCGCTTTGTTGGCGGCAAAACTTTTAAAAACCTGTTATTGGGTGGTGCTTATAATGTAGAGCAGATACCTTATATCGGCATTGGCAAGAATGTGTGGCAGAACAATTCGTTTAAATATATGAATGCATTTCTGTCCTTCAGCAATAGAAGCAGAATGGCAATTCAGCATATTAATCCCCGCTGGGCACAAGCTCTTTCGTTGAGTTACCGTCAGGCATTTAATTATTTTGAAACTAAAAAATTAACCGGCAATGCTTCCCTGTTTTTGCCGGGCATTTTCACCAACCATAGCCTCGTATTAAATGGCGCCTTGCAGGTGAGGGATACCTTGCCAGATCTCTTCAGCAACAATTATAACGGTGCCAGGGGATACGAAGCACTCAATACGAGGCGCATGTACAAGGCAGCGGTAAATTACCACCTGCCGCTGTTATATCCCGATCTTGGTGTGGGCAATATTCTTTTTGTGCAACGCATCAGGGTAAATACATTTTTCGATTATAACATTTCCCGTGCAAGGCTTAGTGGAAAGCTGACTAATATTAAATACCGCAGTACCGGTGCTGAACTATATTTTGACGGTAAGTTGTGGAACGCTTTGGATGCAGGTATTGGTGTACGTTACAGTCACCTGTTAGATACTGACCTACAATTTCCCGCTGCCAAAGGCAGGTGGGAAATTATATTGCCCATCAATATTATTCCAAATTAGTAACAGAGGAATTGATGGGTAAAGAGTTCCGGTAACTTATAATTACCTTCATCAGCAACCGCATGTTGATGCACATAAATTTGAATTATGAGCCTCTTTTTTGTTGATCCCGATATTTCATTGGCCAGTACTATTTCTACAGAAGTATATACGAACCCTGCCATTTTTGAGGCCAGCAAGGAGAAGATATTTGCAGCTTCCTGGCAGTTTGTTGGCGATAAAAACATGGTGCAAAACAATGGTGATGTATTCCCTTTTATATTATTGGAAAATTACCTTGACGAACCCCTTGTAATAACCAAGAATGCAACAGGCGAAATTCATTCCCTGAGCAATGTGTGTACGCACCGCGGCAACCTGGTTGCTTATGAACCTTGCAGCAATGCCGCTCATTTACGCTGTAAATACCACGGAAGGTTATTTGACCTGGCGGGTAAATTTGTGTCGATGCCGGAATTTGCAGCAGTAAAGAATTTTCCTTGCGCTGCAGATAATTTGGCTATGCTGCCCCTTTTTAACTGGGGTAATTTAATGTTCACTAATCTTAATGCATCAGCCAACCCGGAGCCATTTTTTAAAGCCATGATGGAACGGTTGCATTGGCTTCCCCTGGAAGCATTTGTATACCGGCCCGAATTAAATAAAACTTTTGAACTGGATGCCAACTGGGCATTGTATTGTGAAAATTACTTAGAGGGGTTCCACATTCCCTTTGTTCATGCCTCCTTAAATGCTGAATTAGATTATGGCGAATACAGCACAGCATTGTTTGAACTAAGCAACCTGCAATTGGGGATAGGCAAAGGACCCGAAGATTGTTTCAGCCTGCCAGCGTCTTCTGTTGATCATGGTAAAAATGTATCGGCTTATTATTTTTGGGTATATCCCAACATGATGTTCAATTTTTACCCCTGGGGTTTGTCGGTAAATATTGTGCAACCCCTGGCCGTTAATAAAACAAGGGTACAGTTTTTAACCTTTATGTGGAAAGAAGAAAAGTACAATATGGGCGCAGGTAGCCAATTGGATAAAGTAGAACTGGAAGATGAAGCCATTGTTACCAATGTGCAAAAGGGTATTCGTTCCCGGTTTTATAAACACGGGCGTTATTCTGTAACAAGAGAAACCGGCACGCATCATTTTCACCGGTTGCTGGCAAAAAGTTTGAATGGGTAATTTACA
>JBBSKH010000215.1:0-4070 GCA_038256495.1 Chitinophagales bacterium | reverse complement strand
TTGAAAGATTCATGTTGAAGCTTTTCAAGTTCGGCATCGCTCAGTTTTTTCTGGCTGTTCATGCTTCTATTTTATTCATTTGTCAATATTACTTTCATTGCTTTTTCCTTTGCAGCATTACCAAATACCTTATAAGCCTGAACTATTTCATCTAATTTAAAATGGTGCGTAATTAATTTTTTAGGTTCTATTTTTCCCGATGAAACTGTTTTCAAAAGCATTGGCGTTGTGTTGGTATTTACTAACCCGGTTGTTAGTGTTATATTTTTTATCCATAGATTTTGCAGTTGCAGATCTACGCTTTTACCATGAACACCAACAATAGCAACATGCCCTCCGGGCCGAACAATTTCCTGGCAAACATCAAAAGTCATCGGAATACCAACCGCTTCAATAGAAACATCCACCCCATCTTTAGTTTCAGACATGATCTTTTTTACAACGTCTTCTGTTCCTGGATTGACTGTAACGTTGGCGCCAAATTTTTTTGCTAATTTCAGTCGATTCTCATCAAGATCTATCATATAAATTTTAGCAGGCGAATAGAATTGGGCAGTAAGTAAAGCTGACATACCTACGGGTCCGGCTCCAACAATCGCAATGGTATCTCCGGGTTTTACACGTCCATTAAGTACTCCAATTTCGTGGCCGGTTGGCAATATATCACTTAACATCACCAGGGCCTCTTCGTCAGCTCCGGCGGGTACAGGGTGAAGGCTGTTATCGGCATGTGGAATACGCACATATTCCGCTTGCGTACCATTAATAAGATGACCTAAAATCCAACCGCCATCTTCGCAGTGGGCATACATCTGTTTTTTACAGTATTCGCAAGTGCCGTCAGAAGTGATACATGAAATGATTACACGGTCGCCTTTTTTAAAGTTCCTGACTGATGTACCCACTTCTTCAATTATACCAACACCTTCATGGCCCAAAGTAGTTCCCGGTTTACAGGAAGGGGTCTTGCCATGTAAAATGCCTAAATCGGTTCCACAGATAGTAGTCTTAATTATTTTAAGTAATGCATCTGTTGGTTTTTCAATTTCGGGTTTTGGTATTTCTTTCCATTCTATTTTACTGATGCCTCCGTAAACGAGTCCTTTCATTGTTTTCTTACTGCTAATCCGGCTTTTTGAATGTTTAAATTTGTTGCCAGGTTTTGCCGGTTTGTTTTTAATTGTAGTAGCCATTTTATTTGAATTTGAATTGTTGAACTAAAATATTTTTGCATTCTTATTTTTACCACCCTATTTTATTTTAATAAATGTTGCCAGCTTAACAGTTTATCTCCAGGTGGAACTGAAACGCCTTCATAGTCGGAAATCATTTTCGGAAGGGTTACATTTTTTCAGCATTATTCAATTCTAAAAACCGTTCTTCTGCAATTTAAAATTTCATTTTTTGCCTATTTCCTTTCTCAGCAATTGTGCATTAATGGCTACTATTATCGTGCTTAGGCTCATAAACACCGCACCTATTGCAGGACCTAAAACAAAACCCGCATTATACAAAACACCTGCAGCCAGCGGTATTGCAACAACATTATAAGCCGTTGCCCACACTAAGTTTTGAATCATCTTTTTGTAAGTGGCTTTTCCAAATAAAATAAGATTGGCAATATCCTGTGGGTTGCTGTTTACCAAAATAATATCAGCGGTTTCTGCAGCCACGTCTGTGCCGGAGCCTACAGCTATTCCCACATCTGATTGGGCAAGGGCAGGAGCATCATTTACACCATCGCCTGTCATGGCAACAAACTCACCTTTGCTTTGCAGGTCTTTTATAATCTCGACTTTTTGGTGCGGAAGCACTTCTGCAAAGTATCCATCCAGGCCTAACTGATCGCTTACCGCTTTTGCTACTTTATCATTATCGCCGGTTGCCATCAATACTCTTATGCCATTCTTCTTAAACACTTTAATGGCTTCAGCACTTTCGGGCCTGATTTCATCAGCCAAAGCAATATATCCGGCAAGTTTATCATCTATAATAATAAAAACTACTGTTTCTGCTTCGCTGGAATATGCATCTGTAGGTATTTCTAAATTTTTATCTTTAAGATAGCCCGGACTAACCACCTTCACATCCTTACCTTCCACATTTGCTTCTACTCCTTTACCGGTTATGGCATTAAACTTTTCGGGTTTGGGAATGCTGATTTCTTTCTCTTTTGCTTCACGTACAATGCCAACAGCAATCGGGTGTTCTGAACTTAGTTCCAATGCTACTGAAAGCCGTAAGAGTTCATCTTCGGAAAATTGTTTGTCAACAGATACTATTCTTGTAACGCCAAAGTCACCTTTGGTAAGCGTACCTGTCTTATCAAATAAGAGCGCTGTTATTTTTCGTGATTCTTCAAAGGCGGTTCGGTTTCTTATCAAAAGGCCATTTTGTGCAGATACTGCTGTGGAGATAGCAACTACTAAAGGTATGGCCAGCCCCAAGGCATGCGGACAGGCAATTACCATTACGGTTACCATACGCTCCAATGCAAATACAAACGGGAAGCCTAAAAGCAGCCACACTGCTAACGTTCCAAAGCCCAATCCGAGTGCAATGTAGGTAAGCCATTTAGCCGCCCGGTCACTCAGGTTTTGCATTTTGGATTTTGACTTCTGCGCTTCTTCTACAAGCGTAATCACTTTATTGAGATAGCTGTCTTTCCCCGTATGCTCTACTTTTACTTTAAGCGAACCATTGCCATTGATAGAGCCGCCTATTACTTTGTTTTCGGTCTCTTTTTTTACCGGTTTGGATTCTCCGGTTAGCATAGCTTCATTCAAATAACTGCTGCCTTCCACGATGATGCCATCAGCAGGTACTTTTTCACCTGGCTTTATCATAATCACATCATCTGGTACCAGCATTTCAAGTTTTACATCTTCCACCTGCCCATCTGCTTTTACCCGGTGTGCTTCGGCAGGCATCATACTTACCAGTAATTGCAAAGCCTTTGAAGCGCCAAGCACCGATTTCATTTCAATCCAATGACCCAACAACATGATTACAATAAGCGTAGCTAATTCCCAAAAGAAGTCCACTCCCGGCAACCCAAATACCGTAGCTGCACTGTAGAAATAGGCTACGGAAATGGCCATAGCAATCAAAGTCATCATCCCCGGCGATGCTTTTTTTACTTCGCCCCAAAAGCCTTTTAAAAATGGCCAGCCGCCCCAGAAATAAATAAATGAAGAAAGTGCCAAAAGGATGTATTGATTGCCGGGCAATAAGAAATTATAACCAATGAAATCCTGGATCATGGGCGAAAAAACAAGAATGGGAATGGTAATAATTAAACATACCCAAAAGCGTTTTTTAAAATCTTCAATCATCATCCGGTGATGGTCATGCCCAGACAGACCCATCGGTATCGCTCCATGATCATGTTCTGAAGTACTGTGATTCATTTTGGAATGGTCCATTGGCTTATTCTCATTATTGTCATCGTCTGTGTGGGAAATATGTTGCTGATGCTCCATTATAGATAAAGGCTTTAATGTAAAAAATGACAGGTTATTTATCCAGCCGATCTAAGAAAGCTTCCATTTCTGCAATCTCTTTTCTTTGAGCTTTGATAATATCTTCAGCAAGTTTTTTTACTTCCGGGTCTTGTATATCAGCTCTTTCACTAGTGAGGATGGCGGAGGAATGGTGTGGTATCATTGCTTTCATATATTGCACATCGCCAATGGGGGTTTGCGACCGCAAGGCCACGAGCACCAAAATAAAAACCAATGCTCCTCCGGCAATAATACCCATGTTCATATTTTTATTCTTGTACATTTTACCCATCATCAGCATCATCACCACTGCCATGGCAGAGATCATGAGCAGCGTCATATAAATACGGCTTACACTGGTATGGTAATGCTTTATCTCAATCACATTTAAAAACATAACCAGGTACATGATAACAAAGGATATGGCCATGGTAATCCAGAATTTTTTATAACCCATCCCTTCCATGTTTTGCACATTATTTTTATTCTCCATTTTTTTTCATTTAAACGATTTAAACAGATGCAGGTTTTAAACTGCATCTGTATTAATAATTAAGCTGCCATTTT
>JBBSKH010000214.1:0-4106 GCA_038256495.1 Chitinophagales bacterium | reverse complement strand
GAAAGCACAGCATCAGAAACCATGAACTTTTATTGGATATGTGGCTATCGGATGGCCAATGTGGATATTTATCCAAACCCTGCCAGAGATGTTGTAAATATTCGTATTAAAGAAGATGATGCTTACATTACTAATAAATCTATGCCGAAACTGGCCGGAATAAAACAAGTAACCATTTATGATAAATTTGGTAATGTAAAAAAATAGCCAATTATAACTTATCGAAAAGTACTTCGTTAAATGTGAGCAATCTTGCTCCTGACATTTATTTTATAGAAATAAGTGATGGAATCAATAAAACCAGAACGCAGTTAAGTATAAATAAATAATAGACTACAAAAGTTTTTGGGCAGAGCGGCTTTACCGCTCTGCCTTTTTGTATCCAGGCATGTAAGTGCCTTGAAATTTAATTGTAACCGATATACCATTATAGGGCACATAGTTCAATCTCAGGCGCAAAATCTTATCTTTGCGGCGCTATAAAATAATTTATATGAGGCCTTTACAGATGGTGGATACTAAAACGCAGTACCACAATATTAAGAAAGAAGTTGATGAAGCGGTGATAGCCGTAATGGAAAGCTCCCAGTTTATCGGTGGTAAAGTGGTGAATGATTTTGCAAACAACCTGGCAGCTTATCACAACAGTAATCATGTAATTCCGTGTGCAAACGGTACCGATGCATTACAAATTGCTATGATGGCTTTAGGCCTTAAACCCGGCGATGAGGTAATAACGCCCTCGTTTACTTATATAGCAACTGTAGAAGTGGCGGCGCTGTTAAATATCAAACCAGTATTTGTAGAGGTTGATCCAAAAACTTTCTGCATAGATCCTGCAGCTATTGAAAAAGCAATTACTCCCAAAACAAAAGCTATCATTCCTGTACACCTTTATGGGCATGCTGCAGATATGGAGGCCATTATGGCTATTGCAAAAAAACATCATTTATTTGTTATAGAAGACAATGCACAGGGTATTGGTAACGTTTATACATTCTCCGATGGTACAGCTAAAAAAACGGGTAGCATTGGCGATATTGGTTGCACCTCATTTTATCCGTCAAAAAATCTTGGCGCCTTTGGCGATGGTGGTGCCATGTTTACAGATGATGATGCATTGGCAGAAAAGATGCGGATGATTGCATCTCATGGTCAAAGCAGGCGGTATTACCATGATGTAGTGGGATGCAACTCCCGCCTTGATGCTATGCAGGCTGCCATCCTGGATATAAAGTTGAAAAAACTGGATGATTATATTGATGCCCGTAGGAAGGCTGCCGATTTTTACGATGCAGCCTTTGAAGGAAATAAGGAAATAACAGTTCCTTTCAGGGCTGCAAATAACAGGCACGTGTTTCACCAGTACACACTTACATTGCACGACGTAGACAGGGATGCCTTACACCAGTTCCTTGCAGATAATGGCGTGCCTTCCATGATCTATTATCCCGTTCCTGCACACAGGCAAAAAATGTTTGATGCATTTGGCGGCAGTGATTATCATTTGCCGGTAACAGACTGGCTTACGGAGCGGGTGATATCGCTGCCTATTCATACAGAGCTGGACGAAGAGCAACAGCAATTCATTGCAAGCAAAGTGCTTGAGTTTATTAAAAAGTAGCGCTTACTGGAATATCTATTTAAACATCACTATAAAAAGAGTACATGAAAATTGCTGTTATTGGTACTGGTTATGTTGGTTTGGTAACGGGTACCTGTTTTGCCGAAACGGGCAATAATGTTACCTGTGTAGACATTGACCAATCGAAGATTAAAAAACTGAATAGTGGCCATATAACTATTTATGAGCCGGGGCTTGAAAAGTTATTCCTGCGAAACCAGAAAGAAGGCAGGCTGCATTTTACAAATTCGCTGGCCGATGCAGTGAAAGATGCGGTCATCATATTTCTCGCCCTTCCCACACCTCCCGGCGAAGATGGCAGTGCCGATCTCAAATACATTTTAGGGGTAGCAGCCGAACTTGGTAAGATCATGTCAGCATCTGACTATAAAGTTATCATTGATAAAAGCACCGTTCCGGTGGGTACTGCGGAAAAAGTGCGTGCCGCTATATTAAAATCGTCTGGCGATTCTTTGAAGGATGCGTTTGATGTGGTGAGTAATCCCGAATTTTTACGGGAAGGTGTAGCCGTAAATGATTTTATGAAACCCGATCGTGTGGTGATAGGCACCGAATCAGACAGGGCTACGGGAATTCTTACTACTTTATATGCACCGTTTGTTCGCCAGGGTAACCCGGTTATTTTTATGGATGAGCGTTCGGCAGAGCTTACAAAATATGCTGCTAATTCTTTCCTTGCGGTTAAGATCAGTTTTATGAACGAGATTGCCCAGCTATGCGAACGCCTTGGTGCAGATGTGGATATGGTGCGTAAGGGAATTGGAAGTGATGAGCGCATTGGCCGCAGGTTCCTGTTTCCTGGTATCGGTTACGGCGGCAGTTGTTTTCCGAAAGACGTGCAGGCACTCGCAAAATCATCTTCAGATGTGGCCTACGATTTTAAAATTTTAGATGCAGTAATGCAGGTGAACGAAATACAGAAGTTGCATTTGATGCCGAAAATTATGCAATACTTTAATGACGATATCAAAGGAAAACATTTTGCTTTATGGGGTTTGGCTTTTAAACCAAATACAGATGATATCAGGGAGGCTCCGGCATTATATATCATCCAGGCTTTGCTTGATGCAGGTGCAACTGTAACCGCTTTTGATCCTGAAGCCATGAAAAATGTAAAAGAGCTGCTTGGCGATACCATCAACTTTACTACAAATCAATATGATGCGCTAGAAAATGCAGATGCCCTTATTATTGCTACCGAATGGAACGAATTCCGCACGCCGGAATTTGGCAAGATGGGTGCAATGCTTTCCAGCAAAGTAATCTTTGACGGCAGGAACCTTTTTGACCTGGAGCAAATGCAGGCAGCCGGGTTTCATTATGAAAGTGTAGGCAGGAGAAAAATTGAAAAAGCAATTCAGCCCGCTGATAACAACTAAATCCGATGGATACAACAAATACCAAAATTGACACAACATTGAGCTCTCACGATAAGCAAAAAGGCAGCAAAGTACTGGTAACAGGTGCAGCCGGTTTTTTAGGGTCACATCTCTGCGATCGGTTTATCAACGAAGGTTTTGATGTGATCGGTATGGACAACCTCATCACTGGTGACCTGAAAAATATTGAGCACCTGTTTAAGCTCAAGAATTTTGAATTCTATCACCATGATGTTTCAAAATTTATACACGTTACCGGCCCGTTAGATTATATCCTGCATTTTGCATCGCCAGCCAGCCCGATAGATTATTTAAAGATCCCGATACAAACGTTGAAAGTAAGTTCACTTGGCACACACAATTGCCTCGGGCTTGCCAAAGCAAAAAACGCCCGAATCCTTGTAGCCAGCACCAGCGAAGTGTACGGCGATCCGCTCGTGCATCCGCAAACCGAAGATTACTGGGGTAATGTAAACCCAATTGGTCCCCGCGGTGTGTACGACGAAGCCAAACGTTTCCAGGAAGCCATCACCATGGCCTACCATACTTTTCACGGATTGGAAACAAGGATTGTTCGCATCTTTAATACTTATGGTCCACGCATGCGGCTGAATGATGGAAGAGCATTACCGGCATTCATTGGCCAGGCATTAAGGGGAGAAGATCTAACCGTTTTTGGAGACGGCAGCCAGACCCGTAGTTTTTGTTATGTAGATGATTTGATTGAAGGCATTTATCGTTTACTGATGAGTGCATACACCCACCCGGTAAACATTGGCAACCCTGATGAAATATCATTAAAAGATTTTGCAGAAGAAATCATACAATTAACCGGCACCACACAAAAAATCGTGTACAAGCCGCTGCCGGTTGACGACCCCAAACAACGCCAGCCAGACATTAGCAAGGCGAAAGAAATACTGGAATGGTCACCCAAAGTAAACCGTGCCGAGGGACTGAAAATTACGTACGATTATTTTAAGCAATTGCCAAAAGAGGAATTGAATAAGTTGCCGAAGGAATTTATAAGTCAATAGGTCAATAAGTAATTGAGTCAGAAAGTCAATAGGGTGTTGCGCTAG
>JBBSKH010000213.1:0-4162 GCA_038256495.1 Chitinophagales bacterium | reverse complement strand
TGGAATGATATTTTGCAAACTGCTGGCTGAGCTGCTCATTCAACTGCTTTTCCCGGGAAGCACTCAGCTTCGTAGAGTTTACAATATCCCCGGTTAAAACTGCCATTATTGCCATTTGCGAATGAATTTACATAAAGATAGTTTTTTATTTACAATTCGTACATTAATACGAACTTTTAAATAATTCGTACAATTAAACGAACCATCAGACAATTCGCATGTTAACACGAACCAAAAACCAGCAATGCACAGCATTAGTTTAACTGATCACAATAATGGATTCAACAATTTTTCAATAATTTCGGGCACTAAAAAATAACGTATGAATGTATTGAAGCAGTTGCTGATGACGGGGTTGGTGCTGGCGGTTTACAGCACACCTGCTGTACGGGCGCAACAAACGGCAGGCAGGTTTATAGACCCAGCTAATATGGACCTGAAAGTAAAACCCGGCGATGATTTCTATAGCTACGCCAGCGGCGCATGGATAAAAAATAACCCGGTACCACAAAAAGAAGTTCGCTGGGGAAGTTTTAATATCCTGGCCGATTTTAATGTGAACGCCATTAAAACCATATTGCAAAAATCTATGGCCGATGCCAGTGCACCTGCAGGTTCCGTTACCCGTCGTGTGGGTGATTTTTACGCTTCCGGCATGGATAGTGTAGGCATTGAAAAAAGAGGCTATACGCCCATCAAAGCAACCCTGAAAGAGATTGCCGCAATTGCTGATAAGCAGGCACTGCTAAGCCAAATGAATACCCTTCGTACCACCGGGTATGGCGCTCCCATTTATGGTTTTTTCATTGGCCAGGATAAGAAGGATGTAGAAACGATGATACCCCAGTTAAGCCAGGGCGGCATCTCGCTGCCCGACAGGGATTACTACCTGGTAGAAAACGGGCGCAACAAACAAATAACCGATGCCTATAAAAATTATATCAGCACTTTATTTACCCTTACCGGTTCATCAACTGCCACTGCCGCTGAAAATGCTGCTGCGATTTTTGAGCTGGAGAAAAAGTTAGCCGCCGCACAAATGAGCCGGGTAGAAATGAGGGATGCTTACAAAACGTATAATAAACTGCAACTGGAAGACCTCGGCAAAACCACACCAGGCCTCAACTGGAGAGCAATTTTTGCAGAACTGCACGTTAAAGGCGAAGATAGTGTGATCGTAAACAACCCTGCGTTTTTTAAAGAAGCTGCAGTTTTATTAAATACAATTCCCCTGCAGGACTGGAAAACGTACCTGCAATGGCAAGTGCTAAAATCATCTGCCAATTCCTTGAGCAGCGCCTTCGTAGATGCCAGCTTTGAATTTAATAAAATACTCAGCGGACAAAAAATTCAAACGCCCCGCTGGCAGCGCATGTCATCTTTAACAGACGGATCCGTTGGAGAACTGCTGGGCCAGTTGTATGTAAAAGAATATTTTAAGCCGGAGGCAAAACAGCGCATGGCTGAACTGGTAGCCAACCTGCGTAAAGCATTTTCGCAACGCATCAACAGCCTCGACTGGATGGGCGCTGAAACAAAACAAAAAGCACAGGCCAAGCTGGCAGCTTTCAATCCAAAGATTGGATACCCCGACCAATGGAAAAATTATGATGGCCTGAACATTAAAAGAGACCTGTTCTTTGAAAATGTAAAAAATGTAAACCAGTGGAATTACGATTACATGATTAGCCAGTTGGGCAAGCCGGTAGACCGCACCCGCTGGGGTATGACGCCGCCCACCGTAAATGCTTACTATAGTGCAACGCTGAACGAGATCGTTTTCCCTGCAGGCATCCTGCAGTTTCCCTTCTTTGATCCAAACGCTGATGATGCTATTAACTACGGCGGCATAGGCGCAGTAATTGGCCATGAAATGAGCCATGGCTTTGATGACAATGGCAGCAAATACGATGCTGATGGTACCCTCAGAAACTGGTGGACTGAAGAAGACCGCAAACGTTTTGACGAAAAGACCAAAGAATTGGTAACGCAGTTTGATAACTATACCGTACAGGATAGCATACACGTAAATGGCAAATTAACCCTGGGAGAAAATATTGGCGACCTTGGCGGACTAAACGTTGCCTACGAAGCATTTAAAATGACAGAACAGGGAAAAGGCAATAAAAAAATCGATGGCTTCACACCCGACCAACGTTTTTTCCTAAGCTGGGCGCAGGTATGGAGAGGCAATATTCTACCGGAAGCAGAAGCACAACGCATCATTGTAGACAGCCATTCGCCCGGCAAATACAGAACCATTGGTGCACCGGTTAACATGGATGCATGGTACAAAGCATTTAATGTAAAACCCGGCGACAAGTTGTATAAAAAGCCCGAAGACAGGATTAGGATCTGGTAAACCAGGTAAATATTTTAATAAAAAAACCGGCCAGGAGCCGGTTTTTTTATGCACGCAACACCAGTAATTAAATCGCCGCAATGGGTATGGCTACTTAAAATTTACCTTGCATA
Source organism: Chitinophagales bacterium (assembly GCA_038256495.1). GTDB lineage: Bacteria > Bacteroidota > Bacteroidia > Chitinophagales > Chitinophagaceae > Ferruginibacter. The sequence continues at coordinate 1,687 of JBBSKH010000213.1, read as the reverse complement.
CAACCTCAATTATGTGTAGATTAGTATTGAACGACAAAATTTATTCACAACATTTTTTTTATTCCCCTGTTGTAAATAATAATCTAACAAACTATATACTATGACCGAATCCACAGAAACAGTAATTACCACTTCAGGAAAAACACAACCCAAGTGGCTTGCACTACCAAGAATGATACTGGGTATTATACTCATACTAAAGGGTATTTCTTTTTTTCAGGACAGTACTTTAATTGAATCGATGGTGCAGCAAACCGGCCTTTCTTTCTTTGATCAGAATGCGGCCACTATTGCATTTATCATTACCTACCTGAACCTGCTGGGTGGTTTCTTCATCACCATCGGTTTGTTCACAAGATGGCTCAGCCTGTTGCAGATTCCTATCCTGATAGGTGCTGTCATCTTTGTAAATGCCGAAGCCGGCATGTCCACCAGCAATCCGGAACTGGCTTTATCAATATTGGTATTGATCTTACTCATCGTGTTTGTAATAAAAGGCAGCGGCCCGTTATCTGCCGATGAATTTTTTCGCAGCTATACCAATGCCGGGCAAAAAACCGGCTATACCAAGAAATTCTTCCAATGATATTCTTGTTGACTAATATAAAAATCCCGGTCACTTTTAATGACCGGGATTTTTTATTTCATTTTTTGCTGATCTTAAAACGGAGGATCAGCAGGTGTGTTGGGATTGTTATCTCTCTCCAGAAAAGGATAAGGCATAAAGTTGCGTTTCCTGTCTGCAAGCGGGCGGTTAAAGCGCCTCATATCTTCCAGCTTCAGGCCGCTCATGTATAACTCAATTGAACGATGCCTGTAAATCTGGTCGAGCAGGTTGGCATAAGAACCGACAGATACAATGGCAGGCTGGTTTGCTGCTACACCAAAAGGATCAGTAGTTTTTGTAACCACCATGTTCAGGAACAGCTTGCTGTTGGTGCTGTCATTCTGCCTTGCATACACTTCAGCTTTTATCAGCGTAATTTCGCCCGGCAGGTAAACAGGTATGGCAGCGGTGGCTGCTGCACCAAATCCATTAATGCGAAACCTTGGCAATATCGTAGGGCTGATGACGGTATAAAACGGCACCCTGCCATCCGTTAAAGACGGCGCCAGTGAAGCAACCAACCCAAGTGTAGAGTCCTTTACCTGCACCACGTTATTGGTAGATGTAGCTATTTCAAAAATGGGATTCAGCGTAAGCGCATCAAAATTAAAAGTCGATTTTTTGGTTAGGTCTACGGCATTGGCAGCAGCCAGTGCCACAGGCAGGTCGCCGGCAAACAACGCATACCGTGCTTTTAAAGCAAACAGCGTGTTCGTAATATCAATACCCGCAGGCACACTGGCCACAAAGCTGGCACTTACAGGATTGGCAGCCACAGCGGCAATCGCATTATCCAACACCTTTACCGCTTTTTTATATCCATCAATGTTGGAAATAAAAGTTACGTTGGTGCCAATCGTATCAGGCACATTGGTCCAGTTTTGAGAAAGGTTACCAATACTTAATGCCTTAAAAATACTGGCATATGCTATCAACCCGCTGGCATAATTTTTATCGGCCAGCGCTGCTGCATTCCTTATTACCAGGTTGGCATCGTAGATCACTTTGTTGTTGCTGGACCAGAAAGTGGCCAGCATCGTGTGCGTAGGATCTACTTGAGTACCACCTGCTGCAAGCTGC
>JBBSKH010000212.1:0-4296 GCA_038256495.1 Chitinophagales bacterium | reverse complement strand
GACGAGGCTACTGCAAGTTTTATGGCTGAAACGTCAGTAGCATTCACACTACCACTCTTGTTCGCATCTCCTGCCCATAAACCGTATTTGCCTGCTCCTCCACTTAACAGTACCATTGGGTCTGAAGACGCACCTGCAGGCTTATAAACGTTTGCTAGTGATGAAAAGTCATTAGCAAAGGTACCCGTAGCATTGGATGCAACTGCATTGCTTATCACACCAAGATGATTGCGATGACGTACAACCAGGAAACTAGTACCTTGTTTAGTAATAGAGACATCAATTGGGGTAATGCCATCTAAACCGACTACAATGCCATTGTTTAATAAGAAACCTGCTTCTCGTCCGCTGATGGTTGCAGCCAATGCATCCTGAGGTAATCCACTTAAGGGTTTGCGATGTTCTACCAATACCCAGTCTACAACATTTGCTGGTATAGCTCCCACTATTTCAGTACCGGCATAATTAAATGGAGAAACGTTGTAAGGTTGAGAGAGTGGTATAATTCCGCCACTATTTAAACTGGTATTCATACTTGCTCCGTTCCAGGGGCCTCTCAAATTTGCGGTAACATTCATTGTATAATTCGGATCAGCCAATTTCCACTCCTGCAATAATTCTGCAGCAGGAATGCCCGTTGTGCTCACATAATCATTGGCGGCGTTTTGTGTAACTGGTGTAAGTCTTGCATTCCATTCTGCAACACTTAAGCGCCATGGTACCAGGTTGGCTTCTACGTTAGTATTTAATTCCGTACTTATATAAGGATAGCGCACATCAGCGGTAAAGCCGCTGCCACCGCTGTAACTGAAAACAAATTTACGTTTTACTTCTCTTTCACTTTGCGAAGGATCACCACCTGCCGATAGCGGGATCATCATTACGGAAACATCTGTGGGTGCAGTACCGGCATTGGTAGTTACCTGCATGTTGGGTTGGTTAAATACCCTTGCTGAAGCATTGGTCCAACTTGTACGGGTAACTTTACCTACAACCTCTTTTCCTGCTGCGAAACTGAAATTGGCCGTTGCAGGTGATACCAATGCAAAAGCAGGATTGGCAATAGGATCTGTGGTAAAAATTCCGTTGGTGTGCGTAAATGATGTACTTACTGTGGCAGATGCCAGCAGTTTTACTACATCAGAAGCAACGGTTTTATTAATTACTAAATTAGCAATAGGAGAAGCACCGGCATTGATGTTGGAATTGCCACTACCATAAATCTCCATTACACCTGCAGAACCTACACCTGTGTAGGAGCCCGTGTTGGTGTAATTTCCCTGCACTTTTAAGGAACCGTCATTGTTTAGAGTGCCTGCATTGTCTACATTTCCTTCAACGGTTACAACAGCACCCGTTTGCATATGAAATGTAGCACCGCTTTGAATGGTTAACTGGCCCTTGGATTGAACACCGGCCGCTAACAAAGCGAAAATAATTATTGGTAACTTTTTAGATAACATATTATTTGATTTAATCTCTGCGTAAATATAAAACCTTGTAAATAAATATAAAAGATTTGCTTATTGAATTGTACTTCTCATTTATTAATCGGTAAGCAATTAACTTTAACTAAGCATAAAAATATACAAAAAATAATAATTCCATATACCTCTTTTGGGTTATTTTGAAAGTAAATTCAATAAATCTTTTCAGATCTGCAATTTTACCCGAAATTTGCCTAAAAAATTCCCTTAGATGTCAATAGAAATTAAAGTTCCCACCGTCGGTGAAAGTATTAGTGAAGTAACATTGGTCAAATGGCTGAAGAATGAGGGGGAGTGGGCAGAAAGGGATGAGGTAATTGCAGAATTGGAAAGCGAAAAAGCAACTTTTGAAGTAAATGCCGAACAGGCAGGTGCCGTTAAGCAGACCGCTAAGGAAGGGGATACCCTTGCAATTGGTGATGTTGTGGGAAGTATTGACACGGATGCCGAAAAGCCAGCCGCTGCAGTTGCAGAAGAAAAGCCGGAGAGCCCGGCAGGTAAGGCTGAGCAGAAGGAATCATCTAAAGAACCAACAGTAGCATCAACAGGCAAAAAGGATGCGAAAGCTACACCTGTTGCCGCAGCGATGATAGCTGATAAAAAAGTAGACAGCAAAAAAATAACTCCATCTGGCTCTAACGGCAGAATAGTAAAGCAGGATGTGCTGGAAGCACTTAATAATCCCGGCCGCAACCCGTCTAAGCCAATGTTTAGCAGGGAAGATCGCCCGGAGAAAATGAGCAATTTGCGTAAAACCATCAGCCGTCGCCTGGTAGAGGCCAAAAATTCCACGGCCATGCTTACCACTTTCAATGAAGTGGATATGGGGCCGATAATGGAAATACGCAAGCAGTATAAAGAAAAATTTAAAGAGCATCACGGCGTAAACCTTGGTTTCATGAGTTTCTTTACAAAGGCTTGCTGCTATGCCCTACAGGAATTTGCAAAAGTAAATGCATACCTGGATGGCGAGAACATTATTTACCATGATTATTGCGATATATCCATAGCAGTAAGTGCCCCCAAAGGCCTCGTTGTTCCGGTGATAAGGAATGCGGAAAGTTTGAGCATGGCAGAAATTGAAGCGGCTGTGGTAGAACTGGCTACAAAAGCAAAAAACAATAAACTTACCATTGAAGAAATGACCGGTGGAACCTTTACCATCACCAATGGTGGTATTTTTGGCTCTATGATGAGCACACCTATTATTAATATTCCACAGAGTGCCATACTGGGCATGCATAATATAGTGGAGCGTCCCATGGCAGTAAACGGGCAGGTTGTTATTAAACCCATGATGTATGTAGCGCTTAGTTACGACCACCGGGTCATTGATGGAAAAGAATCAGTGGGCTTTCTGGTAAAAGTGAAGCAATTGCTGGAGAACCCTTCATTGCTGTTGTTTGGAAAAGATCCTATGACCGCTTTATTGGAACTATAATTATTTAATGGATTAATATACAGGCCGGTTATTGCCGGTCTTTTTTATTATGAGTCGTTTTCATTCCTACTTAAATGCAGCAGTCAATATTATTGATACCTACAAAGGAGATCAATCTTTTCATTTTGTGTTGCAACAATTTTTTGCGTCTCATAAAAAAATGGGCTCTCGGGACAGGAAGACGGTTGCTTCGCTTTGCTATCAGTATTTCAGAACCTGCAAGGCACTAAATGGATCGAAGGAGGAGAAAATAATACATGCTGTTTTTCTTTGTGAGACAAGCGAGAATGCCTTACTGCGTGAATTACATCCTGACCTGGCAGATAAAACAACATTACCACTCCAGGATAAAATCGAATTCTTAAAAATTGATCTGGCCAAACTATTTCCATTTAAAGACCAGCTAGGAGAGGCGATTAACTTTGATGATTTTGCCCGGTCATTTATGATTCAACCAAAGTTGTTTGTAAGGGTGAGGCCGGGAAAACTAACTAAAGTATTGGGCGCTTTAAAAACAGCAGGTATTGTTTACGAACAAATAAATGCAAACAGTTTAACCTTGCAGCATGCAACATCTGTTAAAGATACACTAGCCGTAAATAAAGATGTGCTGATACAGGACCTGAACTCTCAAAATGTTTTCAATTTTCTGGAAGAACAGCCAGGGCTGTTACCGAGCCGCCAATTAGCAGTATGGGATTGTTGCGCTGCAAGTGGTGGTAAATCGATACTGCTGTACGATAAATTGAAAGGGAATATAAAACTAACGGTGTCAGACATCCGAAAAAATATGCTCATTAACCTGCAGCAGCGCTTGCAACAGGCGGGTATTCCCATTTACAATTCATTGGTTGCAGACCTTAGTAAAGTGGTGCCGGAATTGAATGATTCATTTGATATAATAATATGTGATGCTCCCTGCACCGGCAGTGGCACCTGGAGCCGTACGCCTGAGCAACTGGCTTTTTTTAAACCAGCAAGTATTATTCAATATGCAGCTTTGCAGAAAAAAATTGCAGAAAATGCCATCACTCAATTAAAACAGGATGGCCTTTTCTTTTATATAACCTGTTCAGTTTTCAGAGATGAAAACGAGGCGGTGGTTGAATTCTTACAAAGCAAATGCAAGTTGCAATTACTCCAGCAGAATTATCTAAAAGGCTACGATAAGCAGGCTGATACTATGTTTGTAGCGGTATTGAAAAAATAACTATTGTAATATCTGCAGGTTACCCTGCACTTTGAAATTCTTTCCTGGCATCACATTAAAATAAGCTCCCGCTTCCAATTGTTGGTTTGTTTCCAGTATGCATTCCCCGGCTCCTGAAGGATTGATAATAATGGTACTGCCTTTAGGCAATAATGCAG
>JBBSKH010000211.1:0-4320 GCA_038256495.1 Chitinophagales bacterium | reverse complement strand
TACTTTATTAAAGATGTATTGTATGGTAATTATTTTGCTAAAAATAAAACAAGTGGTAAGCAGATGAAGCGAATATAGCTTTGGGTATTTTATGCACCAAATAAGATGGTGCTTATTATTGCAAACTGTAAAGTAATTGCCAATGGTCTATCGCCTTTTTGATAAGGAATACAGCCTTGAAATTTTCCCGGAACGGGATCGTAAGGAAACGAATTTATAACAGCTTATTTAAAAGTAATATAGCCATTAATTGTTAAGCTTTTTATAATCGAAAAATAATGCCCGCCGTCTTTACTATTTGTTTGGGCTTCTTTGTTTAGCTGTTGTGTAAATTCCTTTTTCTGTTCGGCTGTTAGATCAATGAACGAAGCCTGGTATTGTTGCCTGCAAGCCTGATCAAATGTATTCAATACCTTAATAAATAGGTTTCTTCTTTTAATGTTAAAACAATCGTTTACCATTACCAGCATATAAGCTCCTGCAACGGCTTCATTAGCTCCGGGCGAAGCTGCTGCTGCAGGAATAATGTTTTCAACAATCCCGTTTAGCAAGGGTCAGCAGTAAATATTTTTTTGTAGTTTAAATAAACATCCGCATAAGTATCCACCTTCGAAGATTGATTCAATATGCTGATTTTGTAAAAGGTTGTCGTCAACTTTAAAAGATATTTTGTATTCCCAGTCGGTTAAACCAATCCACTGCAGATCTTTTTCATTGGTACGATAAAATGGATCTTCAATCATTTTATTAGCCATTAAATCTGTATGCATTGTCTGCAGTTACCACTTGTGCAAAACCCTGAATGCTGCTAATGATAATTAGAAGAATAACCAGCCGATTTGCTATTTGCGTGCAAAATTTCATTGTGAGTTAAAGCATCTCTACTCGTTACCTCAAAGAAAGATAAATCCCCTTGGTTCAATCGTCTTTCGCTCAAATTTAAAAGCCTTATCGCCAAAATTTACCAACGCTCTTTTACCCGATGAAAATACACTTTCCTGCACCTTGCCATCGGTTGTTACAAAGCGGTGCGATATCATTTCATCGTAACCAATCTGCTGCAGCCATGGGCAAATGTTTTTATAACTCTGTATAAAAGTATTTTTAAAACTTTCCCAGCGATTGCGGTCAAGCGTCCATAAAGGAGCAGAGCCGTAGAGTATGTTGAACAAATCTTTTTTCCACCATATTTCAGGTGTATGATGATTAGCATCTTCCCAACGCCATGATGTAACCACGGCATCATGATACACTAATTCATACAAAGGCACACGAAGCGCTTCATTGATAGAGTATTTCATATACAACGGAGGTGCAGTTCTTACGCCTAACATTTGCGTGGGGCGCTGGCCGTTTTTCCAATCACCGCCATAATAGATGGTACCTGCCTGATCCACTTCCGTTCCAAACCATGTGCGCTGTAAGGTCATCATGCCATGCGCATAAACCGATTGAGCTGCGGCATAGTCAGCGCCCCACTCAGCACCTAGAAAAACTTTATGGCTGTCAACAATAGTTTGCAATGTATGCCTGTGTGCATCTGCCCATTGTTCCCGGGTGAGCCCGTTGTTAATGGAGTAATCTTCATAAAGTCCGTTAGCTTGCACCACGTCAACAAAAAAAGATTCATGTGGCCAGATAGCCATTTCTTTGGTTGTGCGTTTCATCACCTCGGGAAAAACAGCTTTGGGATTGGTGTAAGTACCGAAACGATTGGAGTAAGTACTGCCATCTTTTTTTCTTGCCACCAACTGGTTAAACATTCCGGGAAAAGCATTGCGTTTCAGATAAGTGGCGGACTTTGACAAATCGTACCAGGCAGTATCACGCAGATTTTCATCGGTGTACAATTCGTAGGAGCTTACGGCATAATCCATCGCTTTTAAAGAATCATCATAACCTGCAGATGGATACGGCAAATGATTTGGATTCCAGATAAACATCGCTTTATCAATTCCTGCATCTTTCAATTCTTTTGAGAAGGCAGCATTGCGTGCATTGTCCCAAACATAAATGTGTACTGCCCCCACCATCTTATCAATGGCAGGAATCTTCCTGGCATTTTCTTTTAACGTGGCCACGCCATTTTTTGGCCAGATGTAATTGCGGTAACGCTTGCATTGTGCTACATAACCGCCTTTATCAAAAAATATATAAGTGACCTTTCGGTTATACCCAAAACTTTCTTTGGAAGAAAGCCACACCGGTTCAAAAGTAATGGCGCCTGCCTCCCGCTTTGCCCGCAATGCCGCATCATAAGGTGTTTCCAAAATTGCCATGTAGCCGGTACCAAATGCTTTGTCTGTTACACCCATCCACGACATAGATAACCCTCCCCCACAATAAAACGTAATACCACTCCCCAAAGGATACGCTGCATCTACAACAGGCAACAACAATCCCTCGCCATCTGTAAGCAGCAGGTAATGATTTGCAGGAGATTTAAATGCAGCCGGGAAGGCAATTTCACTCATTGGCATTTCGGGAGAAGCCGTTACCGTTATCTCTAATTCTGATTTAGCTGATAATGTTAGATGGGCTGTGAAAGGAGCCTTTCCTCCGAAAGTGAGGCTAATAGTATTACCTGCAACGGATGCTTTTTGAAAGCTGAGATTGTTCTTTCCTGGAAGCTGTTCCCATAATTTATTACATCTTTTGTCAAATACTTTTATCGTAACGGTGGCATCATCAAAAACTACTTTAATATGCTGATCCTGTACAACCCATTCCTTCGCCAACAATTGCAACGGCAGAAAAAAAAATAAAAATTGAAAGAGGAAACCGGCCAGCAGGTTTTTATACACTGCCAAACCGGCCTTCCTTCTTTCTTCGATTGCTGCTTGCTTGCTAAATGAGAAAAATTTGTTTGTCATGAATAAATTAAAGTTCCAGTAATGTTGCCTTACCGGTTAAGTTTATCTTTTTTATTATAACTGCACCCTTGCTAAAATCGGTTGGCTGCTTGCCACCCACCGCTATTTGAAAAGTACCTGCATCAATCACTCTTTTGTTTTGAGTATTGATGTAGGAAAAGTCGGTTGGCCGCAACTTAAAAGAAACCGTTTTTTTCTCTCCTCTCTTCAACGCAATTTTTGAGAAGCCTTTTAAACTTCGTAACGGTGTATTTTCAGTTGCATTCATACGCTGCACATATAATTGCACCACTTCATCGCCCTCCATTTTACCAGTGTTTTCTACATCAATGGTAACAATGACTGCATCGCCAACTTTTACAACAGGTTTTACTTTTAAATTGGTATAAGTAAAAGTAGTATAGCTTAACCCATAGCCAAATTCGTACAAAGGCTTGCCACTATAATAACGATAGGTGCGGCCCTTCATGTTATAATCTTCAAAGGCAGGCAACTCTGTTTCCGAAGTATAAAAAGTGACTGGCAACCTTCCTGATGGATTAAATTTTCCCGTAATTACATCGGCAATGGCAGTACCAGCTTGTTGCCCACCATACCAGGTTTCTACAATCGCCGGAATGTTTTCCACTTCCCAATTAATGGCCACGGCACTGCCATTCACCAACACTAATACAACAGGTTTACCAAGCGCCGCTATCTTTTTTATTAAACTTTGTTGCACCGCAGGCAGTTCCAGTTTTGTTCTGTCGCCCTGGTTAAAGCCATCTAACTTAATATCCATTTGTTCACCTTCAATGCGTGGCGAAAGCCCCATGCACAAAACAACTACATCTGCTTTTTTGGCGATTGCTATTGCCTCGGCTTCATATTCGGTATTCGGTATGGTCCAATTTAATTTAACAACGGCATTAGCGCCACTATTAGCATAATTAATTTGTATGGTATACGCTTCGCCTGACTTCAATGCAATATTTTTATAGCGATGATCAGCGCCGTCCGCATTACTGTACTTAAAAAGCGAGCTGTCATTTATATACAACTGAAAGTCGCTGCTTCCGTACATGTCTAAAAAATAATTTCCGTCGGCAGGAACTTTGAGGTAGCCGGTCCAACGAACTGAAAAGTTATCCAGGTTAATGGATGAAACTGGCGGTTCATTGATCCACAAAAAATCAATCACAGGGTCAACTCTTGAAAGAACCGGTGTACCAGTGAATTTGTTGTTGGTGAAATAGTCGCCTTTTAAACCATGTTCGCTGGCTTCTTTATTGGTAAAAAGATATTGGGAAGCAATCAGTTTCGGCACCGGCAAACCATTGGCATGTGCCGAACCTTGCGCATACAAAATATTAGTATTGGGCATCGCATTTTTCAAGCCTTGCAAAGCTGTGATGGTGGAGGAAGGCAGCCCGTTATAGTTGGCTAATAACACTTCGGCATCGTCGGC
>JBBSKH010000210.1:0-4343 GCA_038256495.1 Chitinophagales bacterium | reverse complement strand
ATTCAGGCTTCTTGATCTTTGGGATGTATTATCCAGGTATTGCCTGCCTACATATTTACAGATAAGACTGATCTCCCCATTTTTTACAGGTATAAAATTGATAGCCCCGGCTCCAATCACCGAAGGCGAAAAAGAGATATCTGTTTTGCTGTAGAACTTTGTTTGCTGGCCTCCATTATCATAATCATCCAGGTACTCTGTAAAATTCTTTATTTTATTTTCACTGAAAGTTAGGTTGGCTGCAGCATTCACCCAGCTCGTTATTTTTACTTTACCCTGCAGTTCTATGCCTGCCCGGTAACTTTTAGGAATATTTATTCTTGTGTAAGCACCTACATCATTGATCTTGCCTGTTAACACCAGTTGATCCTGATAATACATATAATATAGATTAGCCCCAAAGGAATTGCCTGTTGCCTTTTTTTCAAAGCCCATTTCTATATCATGCAGCCTCTCCGGCTTTGGCAGCTGTTTATTGCCTGCTTCAAAATCATCACGGTTAGGTTCCTTACCTGCCAGTGCATATGAGCCGTATACCTGCCAGTTCTTTTTGTTATAGGTGATACCAACTTTAGGATTGAGGAAAGTATAATGCTCTTTAACCTGTAAACCCGGATTATAGCGGAATCCATGAATGGTATAATTGATATTTCTTAGCTGCACATCTGCAAAGCTCTGCCACTCATTGGTCCATTGTTGTATCCATTTAGTATAAACATAAATATCTTTTTTGTGAGCTGTTAAATTATACCAGCGATGATCTTTGGGTACTGCTGCCTGCATTGCTGCCCATTTCAATTCGCCATAGTGCTTTCCGTCGTAAGCATTATAACCACCGCCAGTAATAAACTGTGTTTTATTCTTTTGATATAGCAGCGAAAAAATAGCTCCATAAAAATAATTATCTAACCAAAGCCTGCGTACCAGGTCTGTATTAGTAATGGTATTGGTGCCGTCAAAATAATCAGGCAAGCTATAATCTGATAAACTTTCATCAGCTTTATATTGTTCGTAATAACCTTTTCCTCTTGTTAAAAATCCGGCAATATTTCCTTTCCAGTTGCTGTTAAATTTGTGGTTATAAAAAAGCTGGTAATGGGTTTGTGTATAATTATCAGTTTCATTATCATAAGGCTGGCCGGACTTTTCGGTGCCGCTTGGGTTATTGGTGCGGTTGGTCTTTAATAAATGTTCAGCCACCCCATTCCATGCCTGGTATGTTTTTTCTTTGCCCGAAAACACATTAAACCTTAAAGAATTGTTTGCGTTCACAAAAGCAGTGCTTAGGTAAAATGATTTGAGATCGGAGCTTGCCCTGTCTATATACCCATCACTTTTAATTTTACTGATCCTTCCATCAACTGTAAAGTGCTTACCCAGTAAGCCCGTTCCAAACTGTATATTATTTTTAAAAGTTTTGAAGGAGCCAATGCTGTTATTTGTGGAAGCATAAAATTCCTTGTTCAGGTCGTTAGTGGCAATATTGATGGTACCACCAAACGCACCAGCCCCGTTCGTGGAAGTACCTACACCACGTTGCACCTGTATGCTGCCGGCCGATGAAGAAAAATCAGGCAGATCAACAAAAAATGTTCCCTGGCTTTCAGCATCATTGTAAGGGATCCCATTTAGCGTAACATTTATCCTTGCAGCATCTGTACCTCTTATGCGTATGCCGGTGTAGCCCACGCCATTGCCTGCATCTGAATTAACTACCACTGATGGAGTTTGATTTAATACAAAGGGAAGGTCCTGCCCCAGGTTATGCTTCTCAATATCTTTTTTAGTAAGATCTGTTTTGGCAAAGGGGGCTTTTTCACCTGCCCTTATGGCCTGTATCTCTACCGGCTGCAGGTAAGCAGTATCATTAAATTTCTTTTCCTGTGCTTGCAGCATCATGCCGCCGGCACATAATAATGTACATAACATTAACTTCTTCATCGTAAAAATTTGAGCTGAACATCCGGGGGAGGGTTACCGTATTATAAGGCCAATCTGGCTGGTTATAAGCTTTCTCCCTTCGCAGGCATTATCCTGTGCAGGTTATCGGGTATTATCTCAGCCTTTTTGTGATACTTCGACATTCCGATAACTATCGGAACAGTATGACAAAAAAAGCACCCCGGAAATTCAAACGGTTTAAAGAACTTTTAAAGCACAAAGGTAGGGGAGTTTTGGATTATTTTTAAAATAGTGTAACAAAACAGTTCCTTACTCCGTATCAGCTAACAAGTATAGCCATGAAACTTAGTTTTTAGGACAATCATTAAACTGGTTACTTTAAAACGGGAGTTTTCAATTTATCCAAAACAAAAAATTAACAAGATGAAAAAGTATTTCTTAACCCTGTTTGTATCGCTGTTAACACTTGCAACCCTTGCTCAAAATGATATTGTAGTAGATCCTAATGCTTCTGTAAGAGCATTAAGCGGAAGCTTTACTGCCATAAAAATCTCGGGCGGTATCGACCTGTTCTTATCTCAATCAGATAATATTTCGCTGGCAGTAAGTGCTGCCAACGAAACAATAAAAGAAGGCATTAAAACAAATATTGAGAACGGTGTGCTCGTTATATCTTTTAAGGGAGACAAAAGCTGGGTACGAAAGGACCGCAAATTAAAAGTGTATGTATCTTTTAAAGAACTGAACAATATCAATGCCTCCGGTGCATGTGATCTGTTGGTGGCAGGAACTATCAAGTCGCCATCACTGGTTTTACAAATGTCGGGTGCATGCGATTTTAATGGCAAAGTAGAAGTAGATGAATTAAAACTTAACCTCAGTGGCGCATCAGATGCAAAGATATCAGGTACAGCAAAAACGGTAGATATTGTAAGCAGCGGTGCCAGTGATGTAAAAGGTTACGACCTGGTTACAGAAGTTTGTAATACGAATGTTTCAGGCGCATCTGATATAAATATTACCGTAAAAACAGAACTGAATGCCAATGCAAGCGGTGCCAGTAATGTATTTTATAAAGGATCGGCTTTAATAAAAGACATGCACAGCAGTGGCTCCAGTACTATTGCCAGGAAAGATTAAACCGTTAAAACGTTAATACGTATATCCGTATACCCGTTAATTTGTGAAAACTCATGAAATAATTGAGGTCTACGGATTAACGGATTAACCGACTACCGTTCTTATTTGCCAAAAGCCCAGATCAAAAATGCAGGTAGTTGTTTGCTCCATGCTGCATAATCTTGTTTGCCATTAATATCATCTGTATAAACAATATCATCAGGTAAGCAAATATTTTTGTTTTTGATGATCGTTATAAGGTCTTTGGTATCATCAACCACATCAATGATACCATCTTTATCCCGGTCGGCTTCTTCCTCTTTAGTGCCTGCATAAAACCAGTATTTTAAAGCAGGCTTCTTTTTAGATGACCTTATTTTATTCAGCATGATCCTGTTCTTTTCATCCGAATAATCTGCAGCTTTATCATCTTTATCACGCCACCAGAACGACCCGGAAAAAACGCCCACCTTATCAATCTTATCGGCCCGGTTCCAGGCAATATCAAAGGCTGATAACGCACCCTGCGAACAGCCTGCAATTACTAGCGAACTGAATTTGCGTACTGTTGCATTCTTTTTTGCAAAAGGGTACAACTCATTATTGATGAATGCATCATAATGATCAGCTTTATCTCCACGTTTTAAATAATCGGGGTAACCCGACACGCCGTATTCCCTCATACGGTCGCCGGCATGCACAGCAACAACCAGCAGGGGTTTAATAAGATCCTTTTTATACAAGCTGTCAACAATTTCTTTAATACGGAACTGGCCCATTTCCTGGCCATCATTTAATATCAATAAATTCATTGTTGTTTTATCATCGGGCATAGGCGTGCTAATAATGGTAAGCTTAACCTGCCTTTGTAAATGACGGCTATACAATTCATCATCCTGCTGTTTGATTTTGTTTTTGCTTTTACAGCCAAAGCCCGTAACCAGCAACAGTACTATACTTAAAGCAGTTAATTTTTTTATAATCATGCTCAAATCTACAAATCAAAATTGGTAGTGTATTAGTTTGAACCACATAGTAACATAAGAAACAATAGCAAAGTAGATAGAACTATGTGTAAACCTATGTTTCTATCATTCTATGTGGTTCAAATACTCACAAAAAGATACCTGGAATTGAAATGTAGACCCAATAACGATTTATATTATTTGGCAGCAAAGGCATAAAACCTTAGTTTTGCACCGCGAAGTAGAGCAGCGGTAGCTCGTCGGGCTCATAACCCGAAGGTCACTGGTTCGATCCCAGTCTTCGCAACAAAAAAATCAGAAAGGCTCGATTGAGCCTTTTATAATTTAAATTTTATT
>JBBSKH010000209.1:0-4431 GCA_038256495.1 Chitinophagales bacterium | reverse complement strand
TCGCCTTTTGCAGCATATGCAGTTGCAAGTCCTTCCTTAAACTGTACATCATCTACCAGGCCATCTGCCTGGCTAAACAATTTGATTGCCTCGTCTGGCTTGTTTTCATGTAACAGTAATCTACCTTTTCCACCCAATGCAAATGCATAATTATCTCTTTCAGACAATGCAATATCGTACTGCTCTTTTGCCTGCGGTAACTGCCCTGTGTTTTCATATAAATGTGCTAACTGTACTCTTGCCCATGCAGTCGCTTCTTCTCCTTGTGCACCGGCACCCACGGCCATTTTCATCGCCTCAATAGCGCCATAATTATCTCCATGTATTTCCCGCAGGTAAGCCACACGGCTATAAGAGCGAATGTCTGGCCGTATGGCAGTCATTTCATCGGCATGGGTTATTGCTGCTGAGTAATTACCCAGCTCTACATTTGCATCTACTAATATGCCATATACATAAGCATTATAGGGATTAATCTTTTTGGTTTGTTCGGCCTGGGTCAGCGCATCTTCAAACCTATGCTGGGATAATAAGATCACAGATTTCATTACTGAGGCTTCAAAGTTCTTAGGTTCAGCTTGCAGCACTTCATCAACGTAGTGCATAGCCGCTGCATCATAGTAAGCATGATTACCCCAGGCACGGGCTTCATTAATAAAAATGGATGCCAGCGCCATTTTACTCTTGGTATTTGCCGGTTCTAAGCGTAGTTTGTCAAGGTGTGCTTCGGTTTGTTTGTATGCCGCCATCCAGTCTTTATTGTTACTGTTTGCTGCTTTTCTTTTTTGCAGTTGGTATACGGTATCCTTCTTTGAAGTATTGCTGTATCGGAGTATAATGAAACCGCTGGCCAGCACAAAAAGCGGGATCATAATCAGGTTAAAGTAATTTTTTTTCATGTGCCTTAATTTTTAAAATTATCGGACAGCGAAA
Organism: Chitinophagales bacterium; assembly: GCA_038256495.1. Classification (GTDB taxonomy): domain Bacteria; phylum Bacteroidota; class Bacteroidia; order Chitinophagales; family Chitinophagaceae; genus Ferruginibacter. The sequence goes on along the minus strand of JBBSKH010000209.1, from coordinate 3,498 downwards.
AAATTTCGCTGCCCGATAACAATTATTATTGTTTGATAACAGTCAATGTCTGTTGCAATTTTCCATTCATGCTTGCAGCAATAAAGTAGCTGCCTTTATTTGCTGAACTACTATTCCATTGTACTGTGTATACGCCTGGTTGCCTGTCAGCGTTTACCAATGTACCTACTTTTGTACCATTTACACCATACACTATTATTGACACCTTTGATGGAGTAACCACCCTGTATTCAATAGTACTGACAGTGGAAGTGGGATTAGGTGTGGCCTTCATATTTATAGCAGGTGCTGCCATATCAAGAAAAGACGAGGAAAAAGATTTTGTGTAAGGAACTGTAAAATCATTGTTATCATCGTCGCCACCCCGCTCGTAAGGTGTGCCCGGGGGCGTTCCTGCACAAGGTGAAGTACCTGCCCATGGTTGCTGCACATATGGAAACGCAGTTTTAAACGCTACATCGTTGGCGCCAATACCTGTGCTGTAACCAAGCACATTCGTAAGCTGTGTTGTAACAGGGCTACCGCCGGGTACATAATCGTCATACCAAAGACCAATAGCGGCAAGTACCACACCACTCACTGCCTGCAGTTCTATACGGGTAACGTCATCTTCCAGCCTGCGGCCGTTAGGGAAGCCATCCATATTAGGAATGAACTGAAGGTTTTTATTACCGTTATAAGCAGGATCTGTTAAACCCAGCACGGCAGCATTTATTAACCCAAGCGAACTGAATTTTGCATCTGTACGGCTGGTTGGCGGCACAGCCATATTCAGGCGCAGCATATCGCCGCCATTGGGTAAAAAGTTATTAATAAACGGCTTTCCTTCTGCAAGCGGATTGCCGCCTTTGCCTGTAGCCAATTGATAAGGCTTCAGGTTGGGCACACCTGTATGAAAAATAGGCCAAAGATCAACAGAACGTGGCTTATTAGCAGCAGGTAAAAGTAATGCACCGAAGTTGGCTTCAGAAAGCGCCGTGCCATCTAATGCAGGGTTTCCTTTTAAACCAAATAAACCATTGTGGTAATTCCTGAAATCGAAACTACCGAGGGAATTACTCTGTATCCTTAACGGACTAAAAGCAGGAACCGCACCGCCAAACTGGCTGTCGTCCATGTATAAAGCCAATTCAGGATTGTAAAAGAATTCGCCAAAAGTACTCAGCTTGCTGAGGTCCTGGTATGGTGTTAAGGAATTCCAGAGGTCTTTATAACCGATGGGAATAACAGCTTCGTTGGTTAAAGGCATACCAAGGCGTGATACCTGTACCCAATCGCCGGTATGTGATTCACCACCATTTTGTATGGTTTTGATCTTTCTTCTGCTGGCAGAAGCCCATACACCAATGATGTAATCTCCATCAAGAATGTTTTGCGCCATCTGGGCTGTTTTACCCGCTTTTTGCAGGGTAGAAATATCGATCTGCATAGCAATGGTAGAAACATTTTTACACGCCACTCCATCTAGAGGTGTTCCATTTTGGCGGGGAGCATCTCCCAGGTCGAAAATACCACCAAGGTCAACAAAGAACGGATCGTCAGAAGTACCACAAAATACCTTTTCACCGGTACTGCTTGTAGTAATGGCATTGTTGATAAGGGTATTGTAGTCGGGAGCGTTTAAACCCACAGCACTACTTATAGAACGAGGGCCAATATTTGGCGGAGGTACAACACCATTGCTAACAATGGTTTGAAAACTTGATCCGCCATTAATACTCCTTTGCAGGGTGTAAGTGGTTTTTAGGTTTTGCTTGCCCAGCCTTATATTAAAGAAGGTGGTAGGGTCTTCGTTCGTTTTTGTAAAAGTGTAACGATAAATAATATCGTCGCCGGCTGTAGCCGTGTTGTTATCTATATGTATCTCATAACGGATGTTTTCACCAAAAGAATAATAATTTGGCCCGCCCTGCGGCAATTGTAATGGAACGTATGCGGCAATGATCGTGATCTTATTCGGATTGTCCGGACTACGGAATGCGTAAAGGTCCGTGTTATCGGCCTGGGGATCGTTAGCAATTAATGGTGCTTCCCGGTGGCTCGATGACATGAGCACTGATGCAGAAATGCTTATGCCAAGCAAAACCGCCAGTGTTAAAAAATTCCTTTTCATATCAATAAGTTTAAAATGATTTAATAAATTATTTTACTTCTGTGCCTCTCCAGGGAATTTGCACATACGGAAAATTGTTGCGGAAGGTAGTGTCGTTGTACTCTACGCCGGTGCTGTAGCTTAATACGTTTACAAGCTGTGGCGTTACAGGGCTGCCACCCGGTACATAATCATCGTACCATAAGCCTATAGCAGCCAGTACTACACCACTCACTGCCTGCAATTCTATACGGGTTACATCATCCTCCAGCCTGCGGCCATTGGGGAAACCATCCATATTGGGAATAAATTCCAGTTTTGCGTTTTTATTGTAACGACTGTCAGTTAGCCCCAGTACTGCTGCCTGCACCAGGCCCAGGTTACTAAAATCTTTATCCTGGCGTTTTGTAGCAGGCACAGCCATATTTACCCGCAACATATCACCACCATTTGGTAAAAAATTATTGATGAAAGGTTTGCCTTCGGCCAATGGATTCCCGTTTTTGCCGGTTGCCAGTTGGTAAGGCTTCAGGTTTGGTACGCCTGTGTGAAAAATAGGCCATAGATCAACAGAACGAGGTTTGTTTGCCGCTGGTAATAACAGCGCTCCAAAATTTGCCTCAGAAAGTGCAGTACCATCTAAAGCCGGGCTGCCTTTTAAGCCGAACAAACCGTTATGGTAGTTTCTGAAATCAAAACTTCCCAATGAATTGCTTTGAATGCGTAAAGGACTGAAAGCCGGAACAGCACCTCCAAATTTTGAATCATCCATGTAAAGTGCAAGCTCAGGATTGTAAAAAAATTCACCAAAAGTGCTGAGGTTTGCAAGGTCCTGGTATGGAGTTAACGAATTCCAAAGATCTTTATAGCCAATGGGCACAACAGCTTCATTGGTTAAAGGCATGCCAAGGCGAGATACCTGAACCCAATCGCCACTGCCCGTTGCTGCAGTACCATTTGTATTAAGTGTCGTTATTTTTTTCCTGCTGGCAGATGCCCATACACCAATGATGTAATCTCCATCTAAAATGTTTTTTGCCTTATTTACTTTCTGGCCATTCTTCTGCAGGTCTTCAACATCTACTTCTATACAAATAGAATGTACATTCAGATGTCCTACACCATCACGGATTGCCGAATTTTGGCGGGGTGCATCTCCAAGGTCAAAAATACCACCAAGGTCTACAAAGAAAGGATCGTCAATGGGGCCACAGTAAATTTTTTCTTTTGTACTGGCTTTAGTAATAGCTTCCTTGAACAACTCCTCGTAGCTACCTGCGCCCAGGCCTACAGCACTTTCTATACTACGTGGGCCAATGTTGTTTGGCGGTACTACGCCGTTAGAAATAATGGTTTGAAAACTCTGCCCACCATTTGTACTTTTTAAACAAGTGTAGGTGGTTTTA
>JBBSKH010000208.1:0-4432 GCA_038256495.1 Chitinophagales bacterium | reverse complement strand
GTGATTTCACTTGCGGCAATGATCTTGAACCCATCATTTTTTCTAACTAATTTTTCCTTTAAGCTTACTATCACTTTAATCCTATGTTTAAGACTGTAATATTTAATCGGATTTACGTCATTTTGTGTTTCTAAATTATAGGTCTTCGCATATTTGTCTATAACTCTTTCAAGACGTTTTTTCAAATCTTTCGCTTCTTGTTCAAGATCTTCTTTGACGTCCTCTTCAAAAATTTTTATAATCTGGTCAAAGGCACTAATGTTATTTTCTATAAAGTCTGGCACATTAAATATTATTAAATGTATATGATGAAGTTCAAACTATTGTTAGGATCGTGAAGTTGCATAAAGTTTCGATAACAACCTATATTGATGTTAGAAATCACAACTTACAAAAAAACTAAACCTCATTATCCATATTTTAGAGTAAAAATTATATTACTGCCGCAAAGCTCAATTTGCTTGTCCTTTCTATATAACTACCAATCAACAGTTTTTTGCAATAATCCAAGCCCCCCCCACCCGCTGCCGGATAGAAACGGCACCGCAGTGCAACGGAGGTATAGTGGATAGCCGGAACTGAAGCTGAACCAACCTTCAATGGCTGACGGCCCCAAAGCTTTTTCTTTCCAACTTTCCACCATTTTCCGCAACCGTTCTTCCCCTGTTCTACCCTTTCCCACTAAAAAAATCTCCTCAGCCCACTACCCTGCACAAACATTATTATATTTGCGACACTTTAATAAAGAATTGCTATGAGTTTTAAACGTATCAACACTATTACAGGCTGGGCTGTGTGCCTGATTGCCTGCCTTGTGTATATTTTAACGATGGAAGCTTCGGGCAGTCTCTGGGATTGTGGAGAGTTCGCTTCGAGTGCTTATAAACTACAGATCCCCCACCCGCCGGGAGCCCCGTTGTTTGTGTTGCTTGGCCGTTTGTTCATGGCGCCTTTTGGCCCGGAGAATGCGGTGAGCGGGCTGAACCTGATGAGTGCTCTTGCGAGTGGGTTTACGATTCTTTTCCTGTTTTGGACCATCACGCATTTTGCCCGCAAAATAGTAGTGAAGGACGGCCAGGAACTGACGCAGAACAATATTTTCCTGATTATGGCGGCTGGTACTGTTGGTGGGCTTGCGTATACTTTCTCTGATTCTTTCTGGTACAGTGCGGTGGAAGCTGAGGTGTATGCCTTGTCTTCTTTCTTTACTGCGCTGGTTTTTTGGTGTATGCTCAAATGGGAGCATGCGGTTACGGAAGAAAATGAAGCCGGCATCAAGGGGCATTTTACCCGTGCCGACAGGTGGATCATTCTTATATTTTATCTAATGGGATTGAGTATTGGTGTGCATTTGCTCAACTTGCTGACCATCCCGGCTATGGTGATGATCTATTATTTTAAAAGATATGAGGTAACTAAATGGGGAGCTTTCTGGGCTTTCCTGATTGGTTGTGTAATCACAGGTGTGGTACAAAAAGCGGTGATACAATGGAGCATAAAGGGTGCAGGTAACATGGACATTCTTTTTGTAAATGGATTTGGCGCCCCTTTCTTTATTGGGTTTGCGTTCTTCTTTATATTGATAAGTGCGTTGGCGTTTTTTGGTATCCGCTACGCTAAAAAAAGAAACTGGAACTTCCTGAAACTTGGTCTCTGGAGTTTTTTATTCATGTTGCTGGGTTACTCCACTTACTTTACTACGCTGGTAAGAAGTAATGCAGATCCTTCGGTAGATATGTTTAATGTAGATAACCCCGTAAGTTTGGTTGGCTATGTAGCCCGTGAGCAGTACGGTGACTGGCCGATTCTTTACGGACAGGATTTTACCGCAGATGTATTGCGTGATGCCAATGGCTCGCCGGATATGAAAGAAAACGGCATGAGCTACCTGAAAGGAAAAGGCAGGTATGAAGAAGGTGGGATCAAACAATCTTACCAATATGCACCGGAAGACAAACATATTTTTCCTCGGATGTGGGACCAGAGTAATGATCAAAGGCATGCTGATTATTACGCCAACTTTGCCGGGATAGAAAAATTAAAAGATGGTAGCTATGAACGTGCACCGACCATGGCAGAGAATATTAGTTTCTTTATCAGCTACCAGCTGAACTGGATGTACTGGCGTTATTTCATGTGGAATTTTGCCGGTAAACAAAATGATGTACAGGGTGTGAACATGGGTAATGTGCGGGATGGCAACTGGAAAACGGGTATTGGTTTTTATGATAACCTCCGCCTTGGCGACCAGAGTACGATGCCGGATACGATCAAGAATAATAAAGCAAATAATAAGCTGTTTGCCCTGCCATTTATACTTGGTTTACTGGGGCTTTTTTACCAATACAAAAAAGATAAAAAAGACTTCCTGGTTACGGGCCTCCTGTTTTTCTTTACAGGTTTTGCCATTTGTATTTACCTGAACCAGGCCGGCAACCAGCCAAGGGAAAGGGATTATGCTTATGTAGGTTCTTTCTATGCCTTTGCCATCTGGATCGGGCTCGGCGTTTTGTATGTAAAAGAACTGTTTGAAAAAGTGTTGAAGAATTCCCGCACTGCTGCTATTGCGGCTTTCGTGCTTTGCCTGCTGGCTGTGCCGGTACTTATGGCTACACAGGAATGGGATGACCATGACCGTAGCCAAAAAACTATTGCCCGTGACCTGGCCATAAATTACCTGGAGAGTTGTGCGCCCAATGCGATCCTGATCACTTTTGGCGATAATGATACTTACCCGCTGTGGTATGCACAAGAAGTACAGGGTATACGTACAGATATCAGGGTGATCAACAGCAGCTTGCTGGGAACGGATTGGTACATTAATCAACTGCGGTATAAAGTAAATAATAGTGACCCTATTGATGCCATATGGACACCCGAGCAGATACAAGGTAACAAACGGGATGTAGTATACAACGCACCTGTTCCTGGTGTAGATGCAGCTGCTCCTATGGATTTGTATACTATGATGAAGGACTATGCCGGTAGTGATGCGGACGGAAGATCAATGAGGAGACCAGAAGGTATCATCAATATTTTCCCGGCTAAAAATGTAACTGTACCTGTAGACCAGGCGTTGGTGAGATCAAACGGAACGGTGGATCCTGGTGATAGCATTGTAAACCAACTTGCATTTACAATACCTAAAACTGCATTGTATAAAAATGATGCGGCTATCCTTAATATCATTGCAGCTAATGCCTGGAAGCGTCCTATTTATTTTACTTCATTGTATGATGAATTAGGTTTTGTAAACTACCTGCGCCAGGATGGACTTACGTATAGGTTGGTACCAATCAAACAGGGAGAAGTAAACCAACCATGGGTAGTGAAGGTGATGATGGAGAAGTTTAAGTTTGGCAATGCAAATGTTCCGGGCACTTATTACGATGAAGAAAACCGCAGGCACCTGAATGGTATCCGTCTTGCGTATGCACAGGCAGCAATCAGCCTGGCCGTAAGTGGCAAGAAAGACCAGGCAAGAGCGTTGCTGAACCGTTGCGATTCTATGATGCTGCAGGAAAATATGCCTTATGGTTTGGTGAGCCGCTACCAGCAGCAAAACCAGTTCTCATTGCAGTTCCTGCAAGCCGCATTACTGGCCGAGGATACAAAACTTGCAGAAAAAGTTTCTTCAGCATTATTAAAAGACATGCAACAACAGGCAGCCTATTACCAAAATCTTCCACCATCTAAAAGAGACAATATGGATGATGAGGAAAAACGCAATAACTACCTGATGGAGAATTTGCTGAACATGAAAAAGCAATTTGATGAGATGCAAAAAGCTTCGAGTGAAATACCGGGAGTAATTACAAATGATCCAACCAGGAAGGATAGTCCTCAACAATAAGATTATATGATTTTTTTAAAAAAGCTGCGTTTACCAAAACGCAGCTTTTTTATGTCTGTTATTAGTAACTCCTGATTAGGTGTAGCGCACCGACGTGGAATTTGCAGGTTGGAAATAATGGAGTTGTTGGATATCGCCTGCCAGGGATTTGCAGATCACGCTTGAATTGGAATTTATAGAGCACGATTTCATCTCATTTATTTATGTTGGAGATAATAGGCCGGTGCGTTGCACCTACAATTGTTACCGGTGCGCTGCACTACAAATATTACCGGTGCGCTGCTACAAATATTGCCGGTGCGCTGCACCTGCGGCTACAATTATTGCCGGTGGTGCTTCAAATATTATAAATGCTACTAAACCTACTGCGTTGTGAACGCAACTTTTATATTACCAGGTATTTGTACCTCTGGTTGATAAGTAGGAAACCCAGACCGGTGCGCTGCGGCTATAATTATTGCCGGTGGTGCTACAAATATTATAAATGCTACTAAACCTACTGCGTTGTGAACGCAACTTTTATATTTCCAGGTATTTGTACCCCTGGTTATATGTAGGAAAACCAGGTGCAGCGCACCG
>JBBSKH010000207.1:0-4452 GCA_038256495.1 Chitinophagales bacterium | reverse complement strand
CCATCCTCCAGCAATACTTCAAAAATAAAAATAGGCATTGCTGCAGATTTATTAGATCAGCGGGAAAGATATGTAAAAGGAGACCAGTACATCCGTACCGGAAATATTTCTCCCACAGGTGCAAGGGTGGTGGTAGATTACCGGGGAGATATCATGACACTGCCAGGTGGCAAGGGTGATGCATTTAATTTAACCAACACAGCGGGCGTACATGAAAAAGAACCTTCCTGGTCGCCCAACGGAAAATTGATTGCCTACTTCAGCGATGCATCCGGTGAATACGAATTGCATGTAAAAAACCAGGATGGCAGTGGCGAACCGCAAGCCATCAAATTAAACGGCTCCGGGTTTTACGCCAACATCCATTGGTCGCCCGATAATAAAAAAGTTGCCTTTGTAGACAATGGACGCCGGTTGTATGTATCAGACATTGCCTCCGGAAAAACCTTGAAGATTGGGGAAGATGTAAACTTTGTCCCCGGAGCATTCAGGGAACTTTTTGGTAGCTGGTCTGCTGATGCCAGTCATGTTGCCTACACCACAATTACAGAAACAAATTTTGAGCGTGCCTGGGTTTATTCGGTAGCCGAAAATAAATCGTATGCCCTCACCGATGCGTTATCCAATGTAACAGAACCTACTTTCGACCCATCGGGAAAATATATTTACCTGCTTGCCAGTACAGATGCCGGCCCTGTGCTAAACTGGTTCGACCAGTCCAGCAACGACATGGAGGCTACCAACGAAATATACCTGGTAACCTTACAAAAGAAGATAATTTCGCCTTTTGCAAAAGAGAACGAAATAGAGCCAGCGACAGATACCAGCAGCAAGGCACCCTACAAAGCAGACTCTGCCATTACCAAATTAAAAATAGATTGGGATGGTATTCAGAACAGGATTGTCCCATTTCCACTTGCAACCGGGCGCTATCGTTCCTTGTCTTCGGTTAAGGAAGGTGAGCTGTTTTACCTGGCAGATGCTCCACGCAATACAAGCCCCACCAACCTTCACCTATATTCGTTTAAGAAGCGAAAAGAAGAACTGATCATGCCTGCAGATGGATACAGCATTGCGGCCAAGGGCGAAAAAACCTTGTTTTTCTTAAAAGGTAAATGGGGCATTGCAGCTACGGGTCAAAAGTCAACCCCGGAGTCTATGATCAACACAAGCGCCATACAGGTTAAAATAAATCCCAGGGAAGAATGGAAAAATATTTTTAACGAGGCCTGGCGGGTGAACCGGGATTTTTTCTACGATGCCAACATGCATGGCGTGGATTGGACAGCCATGAAGAAAAAGTATGAGGCGTTGTTGCCCGACGTAGCCAGCACGAACGATCTGTATCGTGTGATGCAATGGATGTTTAGGGAACTGTCTGTAGGGCATCATCGCTTTGATGCGTCTGGCGACCGGCGGGCCAACCCCAATGTGGTACCCGGCGGTTTGCTAGGAGCAGATTATGAAACAAAAAATAACCGCTACCGCATTACCAAAATTTATGGAGGATTGAATTGGACACCAGACCTGCGTTCTCCATTAACAGAGCCGGGTGTGAATGTGCAGGTGGGTGATTATATTTTAAAAGTAAATGCTGCAGATGTTACGGCCGATAAAAACTTTTACAGCTATTTTGAAAACACAGCGGAGAAGATTGTAACCATTACAGTGGCCTCGGCTGCAGATGGGGCCAACACACGCAGCATAAAAGTGGTTCCTGTAGCCAGTGAAGTGGCTTTGCGCAACAGGGATTGGGTAGAGGGCAACATGCGAAAAGTGAGCGAGGCTACCAACGGGCAAGTTGCTTATGTATATGTGCCCAACACCGGCTCGGGCGGTCATGAATATTTTAAGCGTTATTTTTTTCCGCAGGTAAACAAAGCAGGAATTATTATTGATGAAAGATTTAATGGTGGCGGCCAGTTAGCAGATTATTATATTGATTTGTTGAAACGCCCCGTACAATCGTATTGGCGTTACCGTTATGGTAAAGACCAGAAGGCTCCCAATGCATCTATACAGGGGCCAAAAGTGATGTTGATAGATGAAACGGCCGGGTCGGGTGGCGACTATCTTCCCTATCTTTTTCGCCAGGCAAAGTTGGGTACCCTGGTAGGTAAAACCACCTGGGGCGGGCTCGTTGGCGTACTCGGCTATCCTGAATTCATTGACGGAGGTGTGGTAACCGCACCCAACCTGGCCTTTTTTGATGAGAACGGATTTGGAATAGAAAACGTGGGTACCCCGCCAGATATTGAAGTAGAGCAATGGCCCAAAGACGTTATCAATGGCAAAGACCCGCAACTGGAAAAAGCCATACAAATTGTGATGGATGAATTGAAACAGCATCCGGCTAAAATGGCACCGGCACCGAAGGCTCCTAATAAAGCGATGCGGTAGGTTATGGTCAATTCATTTTGAAAGACTTCGTTACTTGCTGTGAAAAGATCATGCTGTTTTTTTAATATTTTATGATAGGGGGTTGAAATGAACGAGGCGACGGCCATTTGCCCAACCATCAACATAGATGATGTTATGTTCCCTGGTTGTTGATGAATATACCGGGCCCGGTTACCTGGTAGAGATGCAACTCGTGCACCTCAGAAAAGGTAAATTTTAGGCCTGTTGGTTTTAACCGCTTGGGCATTCAACATATTAGCCGCTGCTCCCATATTTTTGGGGCAGCGGCTTTTTCGTGTTTATTTATCGGCAAAGTCATTTGCTACCACATGTTACTAAAGCTGCATATAATTTTTTATTGTTGTACAATGTTTTAAATAAGAAGGCGTTAGCTAAGGAGTCAACCAATATCCCGAATCGAACCTTAACTGACATGAACAATTCTAACTCAACCAGGGTGGTACTCCTTCGCCAGAACCCGTTTTTACTTTTGGTATTATTGTGTAGTTTTTTTACTGCCGATTGCCAGGTAAAAACAAGGGCCAGCCTGCTTCTCCTCCACAACAATGGCAGCACATTACTGGACGGCAATATGACCAACTACGCAGAAAGCTACAGCAACCTTCTAGACGGTTACGACATCTGGAAGATGAGTAATTTCGGAGAAAACCTTGGCATCCTGCGTGGCACAGCCAACCTTTCTATAGAACGCCGCACGACCATTACCAGCAACGACACCACCTATTTCAGGATGTGGAACCTGAAACAGCGCAATTACAGCCTCCAGATCATTTGTCAAAACATGCATTTAAGCAACCTTAATGGATTTGTGCACGATAATTTTACCAGCCAGGACATTCCTGTTAATTTGAATGATACCAGTTACATCAACTTTACGGTTACCAGCCAGCCGGCGAGCTACGCTTCCAATCGTTTTAAGTTGATATTTAATGTGCCGCCAGTGGCAACCCTGCCAATGACATTTACCAGCCTGGAGGCTTATCGTAAAAACAAAGATGTGATGGTAAACTGGGAGGTAGAAAATGAAATCTTAATAGACAAATATATTGTAGAGGCTTCTTCAAATGACATAGAATACCACGAAGTGAACCAACTGAACGCTTCGAAGTCAGCCTTTAAGTTAATGTACGGCACGCAAGACCTGAAGGTGCAACCGTTTGATTTATTTTACAGGGTGAAGGCCGTTAGCACCACGGGCAAAGTTCAATACAGTACGGTGGTTAGGGTAGCTGCACTAATACCTGCTATGCCGGTGACTGTGTTTCCTAACCCGGTAGTAGGCAAAACGCTCGGGCTGCAACTTGGGCTGTTACCAGCAGGATCGTATAGTCTGCAAATAGTTGATCTTTTCGGAAGGGTAGTGTACAATCAACTTTTAATCACACAGGCACGAGCGACGAAGCAGTCTTTTCGATTGCCAGAAACAATCAATGCAGGGATGTACTATTTACGACTTTCCAACGCACGGGAAACAGTTGTCAGCTTGCCCATCATGATCAACTGATCGTCCATACCAATAACGTTCAAGAGGGAGAGCTTCGGTTCTTCCTCTTGTTGTGTTCCTACCCAATAGTTGTGTGATAATGATTAAAGTATAACCTGTTCAATAGCATGCAGCCATTAGCAAAGCATCGATCTTTAAATTCCCGGACTTTGGCATTTGATAACTATCTCTGGTATTTTGTTTATTTTAAACCAGTATTTTAGGCAGTAAAAATCAAAAGTTATTTTTTTTTTGGCTAACTCAGGAAATTGCTTTTTCTTTACGTTTTACCAACAACTCTACCCTTTCCCTCATCCTATTTCGAATTTCCACACTACCGTAATCTAATCTCTTCTTTCTAACCACTCTGTGCTGGCAACCCTACTTGCTTTAGGCAGATTATTTTCCGTTTAATCCAATCTTTTATGCAGGATCCCTGGCTTTTACCAGGCGACACTTTAATTCACATCTGAATTAGTTGTACAATTTTATTTATGGTGTTATCGTACACCAGCCCTAAACTATTGGTATGGAATCATTTTTACGTT
>JBBSKH010000206.1:0-4473 GCA_038256495.1 Chitinophagales bacterium | reverse complement strand
GCAAAAGGCTTATAAAAAAGGCACTTATACTACTCTGTCTGGTGACAACATCTAATAAAATGGAGGCCCAGGTACCCATTCCTACAGCATCACAACTTGCCTGGCAAAAATCCCTGAGAATATCGCCTTTGCCATCTTTCCATTTTAGCGCTTTTAGGCTGTAAGGATTTACATCACTTTGATAAAGGGCAAAACCTGTTTCATGGGTAACGGTGAGAATGGCAAACTTAGCCCCTGCTGCTTTTGCAGATTGTATCCACTGGTCGGTATTTAAATGTGTGGGATTAAATATATTGTAATCCGCTATGGGTGTAATACGGTTTTCGGCCTGGTTATATTTTTTGTTATCAAACACATGCAGGTCGTAATGAAAAACTACACCGAGTTCCGCCTGTTGCCAGGCAAGTTGTGATGCTGTAGGAATGGGTACCTGGGCCTCCATTTTATTAGATGTTGTCACCAGACAGAGTAGTATAAGTGCCTTTTTTATAAGCCTTTTGCTAAATGATTTACTACTTAAATACCTATTCATAACTTCTTATTTATAACTTGAACCGATTACTTTTTTCCGCTTTCTTAATCCCAAAATAACTTCAAAATACTTATCAACCTCCCCTTAGAATTATTCTATTTTCTTAATTATCTCATCAGGCCAGGGAACAGGTTTTCCCCTACTCCTGAATAAAGGCCTTTGAGCCTCATTTTTCATTAATTCTTTGGTCAATATCAGGTTAACAGTTTTATCCAAATCACCCTGAGTAATAATCCACAGAGACAGTTTTCATTAGGTATTAACATCCGTATTTACCAGTTTAATTTAAAAAGAATGAAAACAATAATAAAATATTCAGAGATTTTCCTGCTCATGCTCCCGACTTGTCCATTTTAGGTCAGCAGGTCAAATTTTTGTAAAATTTCGGTAGCTGTGTTGGTATGAGTGGCTCTGATTTTTATTTCTTTGCCGGTAAGCTTGTTCTTTAGCCGGGCATCAGTCACCTTCTTGCATTGATGAATAAACTCTCTTGTTGATAGGCCTGTACATAGTTCTGCATGCCTGGAAATTACCAGTGCCATAAAGCAAATCAGCAAATGAAGTTTAATGGGTTCTTCTTTGTAATGAAATATTGGCCGCGTCTGTAAATCGCTTTTTGATATTCTGAATGCATGCTCTATTTTGTAAAGTTCGTGATAGCGTGCGATGATGGTGTTATTATCAGCCACTGCTTCTTCCAGATTGGTGTAAAAGCCTTTGATGCCAAGTAATTTTCGGGTTTTTTCAATGTGCTTTTCATTAAGTTCTATATTTTGCCCGTTCGATTTTGTAAATTTTAGTTTTTTGCTTTTGGATGGATTGTTGATAATGTATTTGGCCTTCTCAATTTGCTTTTCCATTTCGTACTTGTCCTTTCGGTGTCTAAGCGAAGAATAGCTGCAGATCAAATAGCCGTTATCCGTTTTTAGCCTGATGCTCTTGCCATCTTCCCGAGGGATGGTTTTGTCTATCTCTGCAGCCAGGTCATTGGATATATTGCCCAGCCTTGCGCCTACAATGTAATTGATGCTGTTGTCCTTTAATGTCAAAATATTATCTGCGCTGATCATTGCCGCATCGGCAATAACGGTAAACTCATTTACCTTGTGTTTATCAATAAATTTTTTCACCACAGGAATAATGGTGTGTCCCTCAAAGGTATTGCCGGCAAAGACTTCGTAAGCTATCGGAAGACCTTCTTTGGTAACCATTAATGCTACCAATATCTGTGGTTGTTGAGATTTATTGTCTTTTGAAAAACCATTCTTGCGTAACTCATCTTCTTCAAAAGCTTCGAAGTATAAAGTCGTTACATCATAAAACAGCAAATCAAAATTGAAAGCATAATGCTGTTTGGCAAATGTCAATGCAATGCTTTCAGCTTTGGACTTAAAAGCCAGCCACCCAGGTGCATGCTCATAATAATTCTGCCTGCGATGCCTGATGCCAAAATATTCTTCCAACAAGACTATTGACCGAAGCTTAGATGCAGGCTCAAACATCCGCAAGATTACCAAATCCAGCAGTAAGGAGTTTTTGATTTTATCAAATCCTATTTTAATGGCGATTTTAGAAATCAGTTCATAAAAAAAAATGTAATAGACCCCAATGAATTCAGTTTGGTTGAGATATAAAATGTTGTTTGACTGATTGTCTTCAAACAAAGCCAACTGTGAGGACATCTTTTTAATAAAATCATTGGCCAAGGATATTAAATCCGCTTTTTCCTGATCATTTCGGGCAGTGCCGATGTGCCGGACAATGACCCGTTGTCTGTTTTCAATCTTATAAACTTGTATCGAAACAGAGTTGGTAGCGTACTTTATCTGCCTGATTTTATACATTTTGACCGCTTAGGTCAGCAAATTACAAATTTTTCAAACTTACTAAACACATTATCAATCACTTACACTCAACAAAAATTTGGGGCGGACAAGTCGGGAAAAGAATGAAAACAATAATAAAATATTCAGAGATTTTCCTGCTCATGCTGGCGCTTTCTCACAGTAGTTGCCATAAAGATTTTTTAAAGTGGTATCCGTTAGATAATTCGGTTTGTTATTGATGGTAACCGGTCGGCTTCAATAAGTTTATTCGCCTTGCAGAGGGCGCAAAAGCCAGAGGCATTGATTACTTTATTTAGACTGGTAAGTTCTTCGGGGGCGTTTTATATAATAGGCGTTGTGGCTGTAAAGATAACAGATGCATAATAAGATGTGGGATGTAAGATGTGGGATGTAAGGATGTCGGATGTCGGAAGTTAGATGTTGTTATTGGTCAGGTGTGCACCGAGAGATAACGGTTGAATTTTAAAAATTGTATTGTGGAGCAGGCAGGAGTAATGCTATTATGCTTTGGTTGCCACAGTTTACCCCACTTTTTTGCGTGGCTCGGTTCAAAAGCTTCATGCCATGCCCCCTCCTCTATTTATTAAAATTGAAAACCCTGCTTACGTTAAAGCCGAAATAAATGTTGCCTTTTTGCCAGGTGCCCATTGTTTTTGCCAGGTAATAAGGCGCTGTCATACCCCGCGAATTGGTAAACACCAGTTGAAACACGTGGCCTCCCGTTTCAATATCAAGCCCCATAGATAAAGATGGATGTTGCTGGTACGACCTTACCGGATTGCCGAACATCCAGTCGTATTCAGCATTTATGCTCATTCGTTTTGAAACTTTAAAACGCCCACCGGCAGCCATGGCACCAATGGTATTTTTATCGCGTGGAGTAGGCACCATGTTGAAGTGTAATAGGGTAGGAGACAATTGCAAAGACAGCCTGCTATTAAACTTTCGGGCGATTAGTAACTGCGATGTATAGGCAGTACGCAACCGGGCATTTAAAAATGGCTTGTCTTCTTTTCTGGGAAAAGTTGTATAAGTAAGCAAGCCATATCCGCTAACACTTACCGGCATTCGGCCAGGGGTTTGCTGCAACAATTTTATTTTGAAATTTGCATCATAGGTTTTGTCGAGCGAACTACGGCCTACACCAACAGAAATCCCTTTGGTAATGCCATAATCGAGGCCGAAGCGTATCTCTGCATTGTCCAGTCCAAATAGTTCATAAGCACCATCACTCAACTCGCCAAAGCGGTGCATGATCATAAACTGCAGGGTTCGTTTACCAACCTGTTCCACCGTTACCATATTTACTATTTGTGTTGCCTTAAATGCTGCCGTAACTGCAGGCGGCTGCGTAGTGGCGGTAAGCGAATCGTTCAGCATGTCGAGCAAAGAATTATCCTGCCCATTGGCGGAGCTGCAAAACAAAACCAGGCTTGCGACAAAAGAAATAAAAAGTGTTTTCATATTTATTTGGGATTACAAACCACCTCTACACGAACATCTATTTGTTTAGCAATTTTATCTTTAACCAGTGCAGGAATGGCAATATTAAAATCAGCGGGGTTCAATTGAAAACTTGATTTGCCGGTGAGCGTTTGTCCGTTTACCACCAGTGAAGCAGGGGCAGTAATGGTTTTGGTTACGCCATGTAGGGTCAGGTCGCCTTTTACTTGTATGACATACGTACCGTTTTTGTTAGTTGTTACATCGCCGGTGTAGCTTCCCGAAAAGCTGGCTTTGGGGTACTTGTCGCTTTCAACATAGTTCTCGTTAAAGTGCTGCTGCATCAATTCTTTTTTAAACAAAAAACCTTTTACAAGGCAGGTAAAAGCCAACTGTTTTTTATCGGTATCTATAATAACATACACTTGTTTGTTCTCTGCTTTTATATCCTCAAGCGGTGTGCTGGAAAAGAAACCAATATACCCGTTGCGTGAGTTAAACTGTTGTGCTTTCAGGGTACTGCTGCACAACAATAACAAGAGCAGACTTCTTACTAATCGTATCATAATCTATGACTTTACATTTAGTTGTTTAACGAGCCGTTTAGCACCCAGCTTCTTATTTTGTTGATATCGCATTCCGACAGTTTGG
>JBBSKH010000205.1:0-4483 GCA_038256495.1 Chitinophagales bacterium | reverse complement strand
TTCAACAATGTTAATAGAGGCCTCACGGCTAAAACTACTGGGCGCTTCTGCTCCGCCTAGTAAGTTTCCAATAGCACTGGCCGTTTGGTTTTCAATAGCAGCAGTAAGTGGAAAAACTGTTGCCCTTGCAGTGTACACCGGCTCAATAGTTTTTGCATAAAAAAACAACAGCACAGCTCCTGCTATGCCCAATAGCAATACCAGCCATTTAAACTTTATAAGTTTTAATACAATTCGTTGTGTAAGATCTTGTGATGTCAAAATAAATATCTCTTTTAATTGATAGCTTTAATTATAAAACCTGTGATGATGGCTGGAACCGTAGTTAACAATACTGTCTTCAGCACATCTGCTATTTCCTGGCCCTGCGGTTTTACCGGCACCGTTACAACAGAACCCTCTTCTACCTTAGGATAATTCCTGATGAACAGGAAAGATTTGGTGCGCCTGCTTTTTCCACTGGCGTAAGTAACATAAATCCTTTTTCGCCAGGGGCGAACGCCAAAGCCACCAGCTTTGTCAATATAATACATCATGCCCGGGTTGTCTTTATCGTAGGTGATTTTAACAGGCGATTGCACTGCACCTTCTATGCTTACAAATGGATTTATCTCCGGAATATAAATGACATCTCCTTTTTGAAGAACGATATCATCTTTACTGTTCTTATTTTTTAACGCTTTGTACAGGTCTATACTTACCGGCTCTTCGCCACTGGTAGCTATCTTTTCAGAATTATCTTTCATTGGTACACCAAAGGAATCAAGCCTTGGTTTTTCGTTTAAAGTTTTACCTGCTTCCAGCGTTTTGGTTCTGTATAACACCGCACCGGCAAGGTTTGCACTTTCAACAATACCGCCGGCTCTTTCTATATAAGAAGATAATCTTTCAGATTTACTTAAACGTGGATAAAGACCCGGGTAACGTATCAACCCCTTGATCTCAATATTTTGTTGCATTTCGAAACTGGGATTGCGGCGCACGAACACCTGGTCGTATGGTTTTAGAATTATTTTTGAAGCCGCAGAATCTAAGGTTAGATTGGGCAACACCGAATAAGACCTAACAACTGTACGTGTAGGAGTTAAACCATGTTTAGCCGAATCAATATCTACAATGCTGCTGATCTCCAGTCTGCCATATTCTGCAGAAGGTTTAATACCTCCGCTCAGGTACAAGAGATCTTCCAGGGTCATGCCGCCATAGCGATTCACTTTACCTTCTTTTCTTACCTCGCCAAATATCTCTACATACTGCGCTTCACTAAACTCGTTCATGGAAAAAAGCTGCACCACATCGTTCGGTTCTAACTTAACATTACTCTTACTGTCGTTTTCATTGCTGTTTACGCTCGTAAGATCTATCTCTAACCAGTCTGAACGCAGGTTAGTTGAGTCTCCCGCACCACGAAAGATATAGGCCCTTGGCAGATAGGTATTCTGCGTTACTCCTCCAGCCCGGTTTATTACATCAAACAACCTGTCGCCCGGCCGCAGTTCATAATAATCGGGATAAGTGATTTCTCCTCTTATCTCAACTTTGTTGCTGATACCAGGCTTTATCAGGTTTACTTTTATAATATCGCCATCCATCAAAAGAAAGTCCTCCCCGGCAATCTGCATAATTGCATTGGCATTTACATCTTTCTGCCGCTGGCTTTCGTCTTGTGCCCTAATCACTTTCATGGAGGAAGCCAATGCATCTGCCGTTAAGCCACCTGAATATTTCAACAAGGCTTTTACACCTTCATCCTTTTTTAGCTGGTAATACATGGGGCGTTTAAACTGCCCGGTGGCCAACACTTTCTTTTCTACAAAACCTACAATAATAAAATCGTTGTTCTGCAGGTAAATATGCCGGCCAAAATCGCCGGTGGTGAGGTATTTGTACACATCAAGTTCGTCAATCACCCGTCCACCTCTCTTTATCTGGATATTGCGCAGATTTCCAAAATCTGTGATGCCGCCTGCCTGACTTATCACATTAAATGCATTGGCAAATGCAGAAACAGTTAGAATGCCGCCCCTTTTAACTTCGCCCACCACATTTACATTAATAGTACGTGGTTGTCCCAATGTTACAGAAATATTGGTAGATGGCGGAATTACCGACCGAAACCTTGCATACACAATTGCCCGCATATTGTCGAAGCTGAGGCCTTGCACATTTATCTTTCCAAGGCTTGATGGAAAAATGGCGCCATCCCTGGCTACCACATAATCTTCCTGTAATTCTGCTGCACCCCAAAGCGAAACGATGATATGATCCCCCACCCCAATCGGGTAATCTAAGGGTGGCGTTGACAATTCGGTAGTACTGGTTACGGCGGCATTGGCAAAAACGTTGGCGCCATATGTTTTCTTAGGGCTGTAGGCCTGCCCACGGATATCATCCGTTACTACGCTATCCTTATCCAGTTTATTATTTGCAAAAAGTTCAGCATTCTTATCTTTTCCGGCGTCTTTATTCCTGTCTTCCAGCAAAGCCCGCAATTGCGGTTGCGATAAACTCTTGGGATCTATCTGCCCGGGCGTCATCTCCTGGTTTTCCGGAAGACTGCCTGGTATCTGGCTAAACGCCACCACACCCGTGAACAATGTAAATAAAAAAAGAATGGCTCTAATAAGAATTGGACGCTTTATGGTAAGCATTTGTTTGGGGGATTGTTTAAGATTGTCATGAATCAAAGCAAATATAATTTTTTATTGGCAGCATAGCTCAAGTGCCTGTTTGTACTCCTGCCATATCTCTTCTACTATTGTTGCAGCCGGCTGAATGCGGTTCAACAGCGCACTCACCTGGCCAATTTCAAGTTCTCCTTCCTCCATATCGCCTTCAAACATTCCTTTTTTTGCCCTGCCACGGCCTAGCAGGTCCAACATCGAAGCCTGGTCAGCTCCATTTAATTCTGCCATGGCTACCTGTTTAAAAAAGTCATTCTTAAGCAACCTTACCGGCGTTAGTTGTTTCATAGCAAGCATGGTATCGCCTTCTTTGCTATCAATCACAGCATTTTTAAAATTAATATGGCTGGATGCTTCTTCGCTTGCTACAAACCGGCTTCCTATCTGTACGGCGCTTGCTCCAAGCACAATAGCCGCCAGCATTTGACGGCCGTTGGCGATGCCTCCTGCAGCTATAACGGGAATTTTCACTTTTTCTTTTACGGCAGGTATTAAAATCATACTGGTAGTTTCCTCCCGGCCGTTGTGTCCACCGGCTTCAAAGCCTTCTGCCACCACCGCATCGCAGCCTGCTTCTTCGGCTTTTAAGGCAAACTTACTGCTGCTCACTACGTGAACCACCGTAATTCCGTGGTCCTTTAACATGGCGGTATGTGTTTTGGGATTGCCCGCACTAGTGAATACGATGGGGACCTTTTCTTCGATGATCGTCTTAAAATGTTCTTCGATAGCCGGGTACAGCAAGGGAACGTTCACAGCAAAAGGTTTATCGCTTGCCTGCTTATATTTTTGAATATGTTCTTTTAAAACCGCAGGGTACATACTGCCACTTCCTAAAATGCCAAGACCGCCGGCATTACTTACGGCACTTGCCAAACGCCAGCCACTTGCCCACACCATACCTGCCTGTATAATGGGCTTTTCAATTTTAAATAACCGGGTAACATGTTGGGTTGATGAATACATGGAACGACAAAATAGTTTAATTGGGGGGTTCGCTCAGGGGGATTTTATTCACATATCCACTATTGACGTATGCTGCCGCCAAGGTCTATGGCGGTATTGTCGCCAATATTCAGGCTGCGGCTAACACCTCTTACGTCTGCATCGCTGCCAATGAGCGATTTACTGAGCACAATTTCGTGCAGGTTAGTATAGGCTCCTATTATAGAATCCCTGATGATGGAATGATTTACGATAGAATGTTCGCCAATGGCCACATGTGGACCGATTACGGCGTTTTGAATAACACAACCCTCGCCAATGCTTACCGGTGGAATGATAATAGTGTTTTGAAAATTGTGCGAAACATGAATATTGTTGCCAAATTTTTTCAACAGGATGGCATTTGATTCAAGCAAACTGTCTTTTTTACCACAATCAAACCAGTTGCTAACTTTAAAAGGCTGAAACTTTGCTCCCTGCTGAATCATGCATTCAAGTGCATCGGTAAGGCTGAACTCATCATAGCTTCGGATATTATTGTCCTTCACTTTTTTAAGGCAATCAAACATCAAAGCCGTTTCTTTTATTTTGTAGATGCCTACCAATGCCATATTGCTTTTTGGGATTGAAGGTTTTTCTACCACTCTGTTGATAAAGGCTTGATCATTTATTTCGGCCACACCAAAGTTGCGTGGATCATCTACCTTTTTTACCCCTAGCATTGAGAAAGGAGCTTGCATCACTTCCGTGATGTTGTATTCGGCAATGGTATCGCCCAGCACGATCAGCAATTCTTCATCTCCCACCATCTCTTCCGTAATGGCAATGGCATGGCCTGTACCGTAACGCTCGTT
>JBBSKH010000204.1:0-4555 GCA_038256495.1 Chitinophagales bacterium | reverse complement strand
TACTTCCGCTGATCATACCGATTTTGGAAATATAGGTGCTAATCCCATCAGCCGTACGTTCGTAATTGCAAATACCGGGAATACTTCATTAACTGTGAGTAACATCAGCATAACCGGTATAGATGCGGCTGACTTTACCATTACATCACCAACCAACTTAACCGTTGCTGCCGGTGCAACAGCCAACCTCGTTATAGAATTTGCGCCAACCGGGGCACAAGGCACAAGGAATGCAACGGTAACTATTACTAATAATGATTCGGATGAAGCCGCATTCAATTTTGCAATTGCCGGGCAATTGATTGGCCCCGGCAAAGCTTTGGCTTTTGATGGCATAAATGATAAAGTAGACCTAAACCTTGCATTCAGCGGTAGCTATACCAAAGAAGCATGGATCAAAACCAATACGCTTACAGGTTTTCCCAATATTTTATCGGGTGATCCAGGTACTGGTACAGCTTTGTTTCTCAATAACGGTCGTTTAGCTGCCGGTCATGCTGCGTCTGGTTTTACAGATGTATTGGATGCAACTCCGCTATTAAGCGGCGTATGGTACCACGTGGCAGTTACTTACAATGCCGCCAATAATGAGATGAACTTGTACAAAGATGGTGTTTTAGTAGCAAGCAATACAAGTGCTGCCGGTTATACAGAAACCTTGCAACAGATTGGAACTTTTGCAGGTGAAAATTACTTTAACGGCACAATTGATGAAGTGCGTATCTGGAATATAGTAAGAACTCCGGGTGAAATATTTGGATCTAAAAATTGTGAACTAAATGGCAGTGAAACTGGATTGATAGCTTATTATAATTTCAACCAGGGTGTACAGGGTGCAAATAATTCAGGAGTTACTACGTTGAATGATCTGCATGGTAATTGTCCATTAAATGGTACACTTACAGGCTTTGCTCTTAACGGCTCTACTTCTAACTGGGTGGCTGATGGAGGTACCTTAAGTGGCTCTTGTACTGCGCAGGTGCCGAATATATCTGTAGCTGGTAATGGCCAGTGTGTTATCATTGGTGATGCCACTCCTTCCACCGCAGATAATACAGATTTTGGAATGGTGGCCGTAAACGATAGTACCGATAAAGTTTTTGTAATAACCAACAACGGAGGTGCAACACTTTCTATTTCAAATATTACGATCACCGGGGCAGATGCATCGTCATTCACTTTAGTCTCCACCGCTCCAGCCACAATTTTTCCAGGTGAAAGCAAGTCTTTTATGGTGCGTTTTATGCCGCAAACGGTGGGAATTAAAAATGCTTCCATAATTGTATCCAGCAATGATAGCGATGAGTCAGCATATAACTTTGCTATAAGGGGCGAGGCCACCAATCCTACACCTGTTAGCTTGTTATATTTTAGGGCAAAAGCTGGCATAGACCTCGTAAAACTTACCTGGGAAACAACTGCCGAATTAAATAACGCCGGTTTCGAAATTCAACGTTCGTCGGACGGGCGTAATAACTGGGAGAGAATTGGCTACGTAACCGGGTTGAACCGGGTCAATGGTGGTAAGTACTTTTTTGATGATCCTGCTCCTTTAAAAGGACTGAATGCTTACAGGTTATTACAACTTGACATAGATGGCAGGGGCACTTTTAGTGCTATAGACGTTGTTCAATTTGCAGGAAACAAACCCATCGTTCAAACCTATCCTAATCCTGTAGCTGAGCGATTGACGATCGTTTTTAATGATCCTACATTATTAAACACCAATGTAAAGATCAGTTCTTCAACAGGGGTAACGGTTGCCACGGTGAGGTTGACAGCTTATCGCCAACAGGTTGATATGTCCTCACTTTCAAGAGGATTGTATTTTATCAGGTTTACAGATGGATCTGTACAAAGAGTCATTAAGAAATAATCAATTTATCAATAAAGCAGCAGGTCTCTCCAAAACGGGGAGACCTTTTTTTTGTAAACGTCTGTAAAATAGGGGTATAGCCCCTATTATTTTCTACAATAGTTGTTATTATAATATGCTTAACAGTTTTAATGGCTGATTAGGCTTTTAAAATGGTAAATTCGCAACAGAAATTCAATATTCAAACTCCTTTAAAAACACTTCTATAGCAGATATTTTACTTAAATCGATTTTTTCACTTAATTAAATTAATACTATTTAGCGTATGAAGCAATTCACACACAGAGGGATTCATTTATTAAGATCCTTACTTTTTATTGCCATTATTTTTTCTCCGTTTGCATTTTCATTTTCAAAAGGCACAGCCGGAACCAAGCCAGTAATGCCAATTGTTGATAACAACATTGGTGTAGCTGCTACTAGTACATCCCTACAGCTACTTTACGAAGATCTTCAATTGGGCGAAATGGGCCTTAACCAACAGGCGTTTGATTATGCGGTTGACGGCTTTGAGCAATTAAAGGCATCAGATAAATTAAAAAATGATAAAGTATTAACGATAGTAGATTTTACCCGTCCTTCTACAGTAAAAAGGCTCTTTGTGCTTGATGTAGAAAATGGGAGGTTGTTATATAATACTTATGTAGCACATGGCCAGGGCACGGGTAAAACCTATGCAGAGCGATTTTCGAATGTACCGGAAAGTCACCAAAGCAGCCTTGGATTTTATATTACAACCAGCACTTATAATGGCGGCAACGGTTTTTCTTTAAAATTGAATGGCATTGAATATGGCATCAATAATCTAGCAGAGTCTCGTGCGGTGGTTATGCACGGTGCCGACTATGTGAGCGAAAGTTTTATTAAAAATCATGGCTACCTCGGCAGAAGTTATGGATGCCCAGCTTTGCCGCAGGCTTTAACCAAACCTATTATCAACAAAATAAAAGACGGCTCATGCCTTTTTATTTATAGCAATGATAAGCAATACATTAAGAGATCCAAATTACTAAATACCTGATTTTCCTGGTTCTTACGTAAAAACCGTGCCTCCCTCCGACTTGTTCCGGGGGAGGATTTTTTTTGCAGCAACTCTATTTGTTCTGCTTGTTTTATAACTTCACGCAAATTTTTTTTATGAATCTTCGCAATCAATTAAAGGGCACCGGGGTGGCTGTAGTTACACCTTTTACTGCTGATAACTCGGTAGACTTTGATGCCCTTGGAACTTTCCTCGACTTCCTTATTAACAATGGTGTGGATTATTTAGTGACGATGGGCACTACCGGTGAAACGCCTGTTTTGTCAAAAGAAGAAAAAAAATCGATCATAGAGTTTACCTATACCCACATCAACAACCGGGTGCCGGTGGTAGTAGGTATCGGCGGCAATTGCACAGCCGATCTGTTGGCAGATCTTTCTTATTACCCCTTAGAAAATGCCGTTGCTGTGTTAAGTGCCAGCCCATATTACAATAAGCCTTCGCAGGAAGGATTGTTTCAGCATTACAAGGCAATTGCGGCGGCTTCTCCAAAACCGCTTATACTATACAACGTACCGGGGCGCACCGGCAAAAATATGACTGCAGTAACCACGCTTCGGCTTGCAAATGAAGTAAGTAATATTGCCGGCATCAAGGAAGCTTCTGGCGATATGGCTCAATGTATGGATATTCTAAAAGACCGACCGGAAGATTTTCTGGTTGTAAGCGGAGATGATTCTCTTACCTTGCCCCAGATAGCTTGCGGAATGGATGGGGTAATAAGTGTAGCTGCCAATTGTTTTCCAAAGCAATTTTCAGCAATGGTAAATAATTGCCTTGCTGGCAATTTTGCTGAAGCTAAGAAAGGCAATGATGCATTGATACCGGCCTACAACCTGTTGTTTGCCGAGAATAATCCTGCTGGTGCAAAAGCATTCCTTGCTGAAATGGACCTAATGAAAAACGTTGTGAGGTTACCGGTAGTGCCATTGAGCGATGCATTGCATACTGAAGTGAAAGCTTACCTGTCATCATATAAATAAGGAGACCTTTACTATTATGAGCTGGAAAAAAATCTGCATAGTTATTACCTGCCTTGTAATATCCCGATCGCTGATTGCGCAGGATTTATACGACCTTACGATCGTGGTCTCTGTAAAATCTGCTAAAAATCCACCAGGTAATATTTTCGTTGCTGGCGACTTCAATAACTGGCAGCCTGCCGATTCTTCCTACCGGTTTACCAAGGAAAAGAACAAATGGCTGTTAACCATCAAACAACTGCAGGCAGGTAAACACCAGTTTAAGATTACCCGGTCTGGATGGGACAAAGTAGAAATAAACAACGACGGCTCCGATAAAAATAACAGGCAATTGTTACTGTTAAGTGATACCACGATCCAGCTAACGGTAGAAGCATGGAAAGATGATTTTCCTGTAAAGATGAAAAAACATACAGCTACCGCCCAGGTGCAGTTGCTGGATTCAGCTTTTTATATTCCGCAATTAGATCGCTACAGGCGGATAGCTATTTACCTCCCTAAAGGATACAAGGCTTCCAAACAACGCTACCCGGTATTATATATGCATGACGGCCAAAACCTGTTTGATGAGTTTACCAGCGGCTTTGGAGAATGGAAAGTAGATGAAACCCTTGATTCATTGATTGCTAAAGGCAGGCCAGCAAGCATAGTGGT
>JBBSKH010000203.1:0-4589 GCA_038256495.1 Chitinophagales bacterium | reverse complement strand
TACAGTTTTATCACAGGTAAGGCCAGTACTGCCATTGCCCGTAGGTTAC
Source organism: Chitinophagales bacterium (assembly GCA_038256495.1). Taxonomy (GTDB): domain Bacteria; phylum Bacteroidota; class Bacteroidia; order Chitinophagales; family Chitinophagaceae; genus Ferruginibacter. The sequence continues at coordinate 4,540 of JBBSKH010000203.1, read as the reverse complement.
AGAAGAATTTTAAGCAGGCAGGCGTGGAAATTACGATAGAACAATGGAGTGTGTTATATCATTTGTGGAAAGAGGATGGTCTTAGCCAGCAACAATTGTGTGAGGCCACATTCAGGGACAAGCCTAGTATTACCCGGCTGGTAGATAACCTGGAAAAACTACAGTTAGTTAAAAGAGTGGCCAGCAAAAATGATCGCAGGATCAATATGATCTACCTCACGCCGGAGGCACAGCAATTACAAGAACAGAGCATGGAACTGGCAAATAAAACACTAAACGAAGCGCTGGAAGGTGTGACCAATGGTCAGATAGAGATAGCGAAAGAAGTGTTGCAAACCGTGTACGAAAACCTGAAGTAAAGAAATTAGGGGTTGCCGGGTATAGCCTGGCAGCAGTCAGCACCAACGCTTCAGTTTAAACAAAAACAATTACAAATACTTTAAATACAAAAATCATGAGTACTGAAACATCTACAGCCAATGTATTAAAAGGCGGCGAATGGCTAATTAAAGAAAGCAATGCCTTCAACACATTTACCCCCGAAGATTTTAACGAAGAGCAACTGATGGTAAAAGACATGTGCCTGCAATTCTTAAAAACCGAAGTGTTACCAGTAATAGACCGGATTGATAAAATGGAACAAGGTCTGATGCCTTCGCTGATGGAAAAGGCGGGTGAGCAGGGTTTGTTGGGCGCTTCTATACCCGAAGACCTGGGCGGATTAGGTAAAGATTTTATTACTTCTACCCTTGTTAACGAAGGCCTGGGTGGCGGTTACTCTTTTAGTGTGGCCATTGCAGCGCACACCGGTATTGGCACTTTACCTATTTTATATTTTGGTACGGATGCACAAAAGGAAAAATATATTCCCAAACTTACTTCAGGAGAGTGGAAAGGATCTTATGGCCTTACGGAACCCAACGCCGGCAGCGATGCGTTAAGCGCTAAAACAACTGCCGTATTATCGGAAGATGGTAAGCACTATATAATGAATGGGCAGAAGTGCTGGATCACCAATGGTGGTTTTGCAGATATCTATACCGTGTTTGCAAAAGTGGATGGCGAACAATTCACCTGCTTTATAGTAGAGCGTGGTATGGAAGGATTTACCCAGGGGCCGGAAGAACACAAAATGGGCATCAAAGGCTCCAGTACAGTTCAGTTGTATTTCCAGGATTGCAAAGTACCTGTAGAAAACGTATTGGGCGAAATTGGTAAGGGTCACATCATTGCATTTAACATATTAAATATAGGCAGGCTTAAGCTTTGTGCAGCAGCATTGGGCGGAGCCAAAATGGCCGTTGACACCAGCGTGCAATATGCAAACACCAGGGAGCAGTTTAAAACAACTATTGCAAGCTTTGGAGCTATTAAACACAAGCTGGCAGAAATGGCCATTCGTATATGGATAAGCGAAAGTGCGCTGTATCGTACCAGCAAATGGGTAGATGATATGGAAACACAACTGGCAGAAGAAGGTAAACCCTTTAATGAAGCTTTATTGGGAGCTGCAGAAGAGTTCGCTATAGAATGTGCTATGTTGAAAGTTGATGGCAGCGAGGTATTGGATTATGTTGTGGATGAAGGCGTACAGATTCATGGTGGTAACGGTTTTAGTGATGAATACGATATCAGCCGGGCATACCGCGACAGCCGTATCAACCGGATTTACGAAGGTACCAACGAGATAAATCGCTTGCTTACGGTAGATATGATGCTGAAGCGTGCCATGAAAGGTAAACTAGACCTGATGGGACCAGCAACAGCCGTCTCAAAAGAACTGATGAGCATCCCCGATTTTGGTAACGAGGACGAAACTGCATTTGCAACGGAAAAGAAAACAATCGCTAATATGAAAAAAGCGATCCTGATGACGGCAGGTGCAGCAGTACAAAAGCTGATGATGGGCCTTAGCAGCGAGCAGGAAATACTGATGAATATTGCAGACATGGCCATCCTTACATTCAATGCGGAAAGTGCCCTGCTGCGTACCATAAAAATGACGGATAAAGTTGGCGAGGCAGCCAGCAGTTTGCAGACAGATATGATGCATTGTTACCTGAATGATGCTACAGATGCGGTTAATAAAGCAGGTAAAGAAGCTATCAATGCTTTCGCCACCGGCGATGAACAAAGAATGATGCTACTGGGCCTGAAGCGTTTTACTAAAACAGCACCCTTCAACAGCAAAGAAGCCCGCAGGCGAATTGCTGATAAATTGATCGCAGAAAACAAATATCCATGGTAAATCATAAAAGCAATATTAAAAAAGCCATCTTCCGTATGAAGATGGCTTTTTTAGTTAACCAGTTTTTAAATAGTTATGATCATTAGTTAACCTTCTCCAGGTTAAGACTTAATTTTTTTTCTTTCGAATTGTATTTTGATATCATAACATAACCCGGATTTCCCCGGGAAATGTGGTAAGACACTTTTTTTTCTTTCCGTATAAAATGCTAAAGCTTTTTTTATATTAACCAACACAGCCTCATATCAATTAATTTAGCGCAAAGCCAAATTACATTGTTATGGTTCAACCCCGGATATCTTTCTTTTTAATTACGTGCACAGCTTTATTGATGCTTTCCATGCAAGGGTTGGCACAAAGTTCTACACCCTTTATTAAACTGGTGCAACCTTCAAAAACAAGCAACCAGGTAAATAGCGGTACGCAGTTTATTGCCGGCAGCACCTGCATTAGCTGTAAGCTTACGGTAAATGGAGATACAGTAAAGGTGTACAGCTCCGGCGGTTTTGCGTATGCGTTGAACCTTCGGGTTGATGCGGATACAAGCTTCCTGCTCGTGGCTTCCAGTGATGGCAATAAACCCGTATCCAAAACCATCCAGTTTCGGTATACTAAACCGGCGCCTGAATTACCTGTAACAGGTTTTGCGATCGCACTAATAGAAACCTTGCCGGAAGGCGACCTTGTTGTTAAGCCCGGCGACCAGATCCGGCTGCGGGTGAAAGCTACGCCCGGTGCTACTGTTACGGCTTTAAAAGATACACGCCTGTTTGAAATGCCTGCTGCTGCCACAGGTGGCATTCCGGGTATTTACCAGGGCACTTACACCGTTCAGCCTTCAGACAGTTTTATGTCGGCGAAGTTGCCCGTAACCCTTGAGTCGGGCAATGGTCAGCGAATTACTAAAGAAAGTAAATACCGGGTATCAGTATTATCCTCGCTGGCATCTGATGTAGCCATCACCACAGGCAGGCTGGCATACCTGGAATATGGCCTTGGTGAGGATCGCCTCGGTGGTGCCAAAATAGGCTACCTGGATAGCCTGGTGCAACTACAGGTGATTGGTAAAACCGGCAATAATTATAAGATACAACTTGCCCCCGACCGTATAGCTTACATCCCGGACAACCAGGTAACGTTGATGCCTAAGGGTAGTTTTGCCCCGGCTTCTCTTACTGGCTCTATTGGTTTGTATGGCGATGAGAAATATGATTATGTAAGCCTGCAACTTGCCACCAGGCTACCTTACCAAAGTTTCCAGGAGCTGGATCCTTCAAGGCTGGTGATAGATGTGTTTGGCGCCACCAACAATACCAACTGGATATCCCAACTGCAAACTGCAAAGGAGATCAGGCAGGTAGATTATGAACAACTGGCCGACGGTATCTTCAGGATAAAAATTGGTTTGAAGCATGCGCAACATTGGGGGCACAGTATATATTATAAAGGGAATAATTTAGTGATAAGGGTGAAACAGCAACCAAAAGATCTTTCTTTACAAAACCTTACCATCGCCATTGATGCCGGCCATGGCGGCAGCAATACAGGTGCCGGCGGACCTACAGGCAGCTCAGAAAAACAGCTTGCCCTGGATGTTTCATTAAAGTTGCAGCGGGCATTACTAGCCCGGGGTGCCAAAGTATTGATGACCAGGACCACCGAGGCTTTCGTTGATAACAAGGAACGCATCCTGAAGTACCGCGACAACCAACCCGACCTGCTGGTAAGCATTCACCTGAACTCTTCCGGAAACCCTATAAAATCTGCAGGTACAAGTACACACTACCGTTATATAGGCAACCGTTCCCTAAGTGTGTCAGTAAATAACCGTATGCAGGAACTGGGTTTGCCACAATACGGGGTAATAGGTTCCTTTAATTTTATGCTGAACAGCCCAACAGAATATCCTAACGTATTAGTAGAAACGCTTTTTGTCAGCAATCCTGCAGAAGAGGACATGATGCTGCGGGACAGTTTCCGGCAGGCCATGGCGGATAAAATTTTGCAGGGCATCATTGATTTCCTGCAGCAAGCCAGGTAAAAGATGGCTACGCATAATGAGGTATTTATATCAACAGTCAAATATGTATTTTTACAGGCTATGTCATTTGATAAACATATTGTGTGTATCGTAGAGGATAATGCTGCCTTGCGGGAGGGTATGAATATGATGGTAGAGATGAGTGAAAGGTACGAACTTGGAGGAAGTTATGCCAATGCCGAAGAGGCGATGAACGCTTTACCAGGCTTACAACCTCATGCCGTGTTGATGGATATAAACCTGCCGGGAAT
>JBBSKH010000202.1:0-4655 GCA_038256495.1 Chitinophagales bacterium | reverse complement strand
CAAACCTAACGGGTATATTAAAAAGAGAAAAAGAAATTTCATTGATCATTTACTTTAGGAAAAGGTAAAACCTGTTAAGCATTATAACGGATTTACCAGGGGTTTTCTTATAGGTCGGTGCTCTCCCCGACAAAATATAATTTGAAAACTGGTTTGTATTAACCGCAAATTATTTAAAAAGTTATTAATGAGCATTATTATTTAGTGGTTGGTGTCCTGAGGCTGACCGAGAATAGTTTTTAGAATAAAATTATTTAGTGGTTGGTGTCCTTACCAACCACGTCCCAGGATCTACTGGCGCAAGTGTTCGTCGATAGCCGGTCACTTGTTGGCGACTGATTCTACCCGTTTGTAACCGGACTTATGAAAACGACTTTCTATGATTGAAAATACTACTTCGCCTTGTACGGCAAACACCAGTGGGGTAACCCAGGCAGTAACGGTCAATCAGCTCTCCGTTGCACCATCAGGTGCCACAGGTACGACAACCATTTGTAGCGGAGGCAGCACCCCCTTAACGGTAGCTGGCGGAACAAAAGGAGGGGGAGCAGTAACAGAATGGTTTACCGGATCATGCGGAAGCACCGTGCAATTTACAGGTGATGCCTATACAGTTTCTCCAGCTTCTAACACAACCTATTTTGTACGATATAAGGGTATATGTAATACTACCACTTGTGCAATGGTAACGGTAAATATAACATCGAACAATACCATCGCACTTACATCTGCAACAGGTACAGATGCCCAATCAGCGTGTATTAAAAAATAGGATTTTAATTCAGGGAATGATAAAACTGCCGGTCTAAAAAGCGGGCAGTTTTATTTCGATTCATTCCCCATAGACAGTCGTATCAAATTGCTGGTTATAATATTTAACTAATTTGAAATATTGTATAGCAAACTTATGCTGCTAACATTATTAATTAGCAAAAAAACAGGACTAAGCCTATGTTGATATTACTCTTCCGCCCTTGTTGCTACTACCCACTTTTATCAAACTACTTCAACAACAAACAAACGCCCAACCTTAGTCTTTGATCAGCCAAACAATCTAAAAACTGATCAGACTATCCAAATTTTCACTCCCGCCTTGCGGGATCTTCAATTTTTTACTTTATACTTTTTACTTTTTACTTTTTACTTTCTTCACTTTTTCATTTTCAACTTTTCACTTTTCACTCCCGCCTTGCGGGAACTTCGATTTTTAATTTTTACTTTTCACTTTCAACTTTTCACTTTCCACTTTTCGCTTTCCACTTTCCACTTTTTACTTTTTACTTTTTACTTTTCACTTTCCACTCCCGCCTTGCAAGACTTTCCATTTTCACTCCCATAAATCACCACCCACCTCCTCCACCGCCGCCACCCCCACCACCGGAACTTCCTCCGCCACCACTACCGCTGGAGTAGCCGCCACCGCTGCTCTCTGGAGCCACAGAGCTATTTGATATGGTAGAGGAAATATCATTGCCTATGCTATGGAAATTGTTCGTGTGGAAATTACTGCCGGCATACCAGGCGGGGCTGTAACTATTGTCCTGCATGGCCGCCTGCAATACCGCCGAAAATTTATCACCCCAGATTTTATCTACGCCCAGGGCCATTGCATAAGGCAGCAATTGCTCAAATAATTCCGGTGTATGTTTTGGGGCATTAAACATTTGCAACTGCTTTTCCTCAGCAGCTTTCATGTACATTTTAAAACCTTCGATCTCTGCTTCCAAAGCCAGGGAATCCTCGGATGGCTTTTTTATGAGGTAGGCATAGGAAAGGAAAAGCACCAATGCCAAAAACGAAAACAACAAGACCACCTTAAGTGTAAATGGCAGTGGCACTACATCTAACAGCAGAAATCCTATAAACAAGGCCGTAATAAAAATCACCAAAGTTTTGTATACCAAAGCAAACCTAAAATTGATTTTAAACATTGCAGAAAAAATTAAAATTGGGATGATGAGGAGAAGTGGGACAAGTATTAAAGCACCTATCGCAACAGCACTCGTAAATACCGAAGCTGCATTGTAAAAAGCCACCACAACCCAGAATGCGATAATCAGCAAAAAAGGTATCCACAAAAATTTCCTGTTGTGCCCCAGGTTTATTTTGTTCTTTTCGTCACTGAAACTTTGTAGAAATTTACTGTTCGCCGTAGCAAATCGTTTTTCATATTTTCCATCAGCCTTTATGCTTATTTTACTCCCAGGAAATAAGCTATTCATCAGGGCTTGCTCTTCTTTGGGCAGGTCGCTTATCCCCGTGTCTTTTTCTTTTGTAAGTGTATACTCTGTATCCTTAAAGATGAAAAGCGTAGTCGTTTTTCCTTCCGTTATTTTTATAAAACCCTTCACAGCAAGACTTATCAGCGATACTGTAAGAAATTCCGTTGCCACATTCTTTTTGTTATAGACCGCAATCTGTGCTGGCGACAAATTCCCTGGTACGGCAAACTGCGGTATCACCGTAGGCTTCGGTGGATCTATACCATGTTTACGCCAGGCATTGGCCATGTACAGAATAATAGCCAGCATAAAAGCAATGGCCAAACCCAGCACGCCATATTGCTCCAGGAAGGTAGGCGGCGGAGGTGGTTGCACTACGCCTTTGGTAAAACCGGCGGCGATAGTCAACCCCTCACCGGGTTGAAGGGCATAAGCTGTAAAATAAGCAGCGCCTTCGTACAGGGAATCCTTACATGCTTGTTCTTTGCTGCCATAGGCACCTGTGTAACAACTAGATTGTATAAACTTTGCAGCAGCAGGAAGGTTCACCCGGCAGGTTGCGGTATCTATGTAAAAATTCCAATCCGTTCCTGTTACATTCCAGTAGATTTCATCGTAGCCCTCGAAAAAGCCAACCTGGTTTTGGATCGTATAAGTGATCACGTAATGATGGTCGCCATCATCAAGAAAAGTATTTGCATTGCCAATGCGTATTTCCAGCAGCCCTTTTTTCTCGCTTGTTTTGTATTCTGCGGTTTGCCCGTCCTGCGTCACCGATGCAACTTTTATTTTATTCTCTACCGCAAAGCCATATTTATCTTTTCGGGTAAATGGAATTTTTCTAAAGATGCCCCGCTTTATTTCGTAGCCCGCAGAGATGACCGAGATTTCTTCTACTACCCGCATATTATTAAGCGTATCAATATCTAACTGCACATGGAAGGCCGTGATGCGCTCCTGCGCCAGGCAACTGATAGCAAGGCCAAATACGAAGCAGACAAGAAAGAAAATTTTGTTTTTCACGGCGAAGTTTAGAATTGAACTTTAGGAACTTCCCGCTCGGCAGTATTGGTAAGCTCAAAAAAGGTTTTCTTAGCAAAGTTGAACATGCCGGCAAAAATATTACTTGGGAACGATTCTACTTTTACATTGTATTCCCTCACCGTACCATTGTAGTAGCGGCGGGATTTTTCTATCTCGCCTTCCAGCGTTTCTATCTGGTTTTGCAGGCTCATAAAATTTGCATTGGCTTTAAGGTCGGGATATTGCTCGGCTACAGCGTAGAGGTTCATCAACGCCTTGTTGAGGTTATTCTCAGCTACCTCTTGCTCGCCTACGCCTTTGGCCGCCATAGCATTGGCACGAGCCTGAGTCACATTTTCAAAAGTTTCTTTTTCATGGGTAGCATATCCCTTCACCGTTTCCACGAGGTTGGGTATAAGGTCATACCGCTTTTTTAGAAATACGTCAATGCTGCTCCAGCCTTCTTCGCATAGGGTGCGCAGGCGTACGAGGCTGTTGTAAATACTTATGGCATAGAGAGCGATTAAAATGAAAATGGCTGCGATTACTATTAGGGATATCATATCTTGTATTTTTTTTAAATGTATAAAAAAATAAACGGGCAGCTGCATTATTAAAATGAAAAATTAGCCTGGGTGGTTTTTATTGATTGGGAGAACAAGGATTTTGAAAGGGTTCTCTTCTTTTATATCAAAATAGAATCCGCTAGTAATTATGCAATCATTTTTTTGTGAATTTTAATACGCTGTTACACTCCTCCTTTCCTAAAACCATCCCTCTCACAACCAACAATTACCGGGGCTTGGACCGTAGACCTGGCGAACAAACTTAAACCTAATACAAATTGTGATCGTGCACCCTTTAACAAAAGGCCGGGAAATGTGTTAGATATATGTACCCCTTAGGCCTCTTCGGAATTTGTTTTTATTGGTTTATTGACCGGGGAATTTCTCTAATTTGATAATAATTCTGGTAGAGTTATCCCTAATTAAAATGTGTAACCACCACGTGTAAAGTACATGCATTAACAGGTAAATTGGCAAAAAAAAAGTTTTGAAAACGATAAGTTTATTTTATTATTTTTATCAGAAATAGTTGTACCAGAAACCAGGAACCGCCTGGCGCAAAATCGTAGAATAAAAAAAATGACCAACCAGTAATTTGGGGGAGGTTATCTGAAAAGAAAAATGAGTAAGCGTTCATTTAAAATATTTCAACTATGACAACAAAGACAATTAAAATTTCAGCAGTCGTTTTGGCAACATTTCTCTTAGCCTCCTGCTCCCACCGAATGGTAGGTACCTGGACTGTACAACGCTTTGAAACTACAACGCCAGGACAACAGGGTATTTCTTTAAGCAACATTGGTACAATGCAATTCAACAAAAACGGTTCTGGTGAAAAGAATCT
>JBBSKH010000201.1:0-4665 GCA_038256495.1 Chitinophagales bacterium | reverse complement strand
CAGCATAACGAAGGTTTAAACAAAACCACGAAGCCATACAGGCCTTTCGTCATAATTTATTCCCAAGAATTTGAAACCAGAATACAAGCCAGAAGCAGAGAAAAATATTTGAAAACGGGCGTAGGCAAAGAGTTCTTAAAATTATTGATAAAATAATACCTTTTCCTTTTTAATAGACGCATAAGACTCAAAACCTGCCTGCCGGCAGGCAGGTTCCTTTCGTGGGCACCGCAAAAAAGACAAACGCTAACAGTTTGTCTTTTTTTATTGTATAACCTGTACAGTTCCTTTTCGCTGGTAAGTTTTTCCGTCTATTCCAATGGCTTCGGCCATCCATACCAATACCTGGTTGTCTAATTTTACAGATTGAAACATGCCATCCCATCCTCGTACATTCCAGCTAATATCAAACACCTGGTTACCGAGGCGATTAAACACTTTAAAGTACTTTAATTCTTTCATGCCAAAGAGGATCGGCTTAAGGTAATCATTCAGGCCATCGCCATTGGGCGTAAAACCGGTGGGCACATATATCTCTATTTTATCTACTACTTTTACCACCTGTGTATCCGTTACGGAGCAACCGTTATCATCACTTAAAGCGATAGTATAGGTGATATCCTGTGTACCATTAAAAACTGGCTCAAAACTGCCGGGGTTATCCAGGAAGGTAGAAGGATTCCAACTTGCAGTTACACCAATTTTTCTTGCAATAAGTGGGTAGCTAAAATTCTTGCTGATCGTTTGCAACTGGTAGCGTGTGCCCGCAACCGGGTCCGCAACCACAATCGCCTGCTGGCTGGTTTTGTAAGAACAGCCGTTATTATCTGCGAGTAAGGCGTAATATCTGCCACTCTGCGTTACCGGTAGCCTTGGCTGCGTGGCCCCTGGTATAGAAACGCCATTCCTGAACCAGGTAATATTGGGCAGCGGTTGCACAAACAATACTGCACTATCACCCGATCCTTTGCAGAAGACAGGTTTACCATTGAGCTTTAAAATAGTATCTACTGCCAATGCCGGTGAAACAAATACCGTGTCGGTAGCAAAACAATTGCCACCACCTGCACTTCTTGCTGTTACTATGTACCTAGTGGGCATCGTGGGGTTAGACCTCGGATTTGCGATGGTTGCATCAGATAAGCCAGCTGCAGGCATCCAGCTGTAACGTACACCCGGTTTTGGTTTTGACCCAATCTGCACAGCCTGCCCGCTGCAGGTAGATTTATCTGCCCCTGCATTTGCTACCAGGTTTAGGGTATCGCTAAGGGTTACATAAAAAGTATCCTTGCAATAGTTCTTATAAAAATACTGGGCAACCAATGCCAGCGTGGTTCCTGTAGCTGGCGCCGGAGAAAGCTGCAAAGTTTGCTGGCTACCAAGTAGCTGGGTCATATTATTATTAAACCAGGCATACGAAGCATAGCCCTCCGGACCTGTAACATTTACAGTAGAATCTCCTGCACAAAACAATGCTCCGGGAAAATCCTGCTGGCAGGTACTGTTTACATCTATGTATGCATAACCGAAATGCTGGGAATAGGCACAGCCTGTTACCCGAAAAGTGACGGTTACTTTTTTTCCGCCCAGGCCTTTTAGGAAAAGCGTGGAAGCCGTCCATCCTTTATACAACACATTATTGTTACCGTTGCTTAAAGGAGATATATGAAAGCCTGGGTCGGTTTCATCTGGAAAAAAACTTATGGAGGAGCAGTCTATCAGTTGGCCTGTACTTTCATCTCTTATAAATATTTCAAATCTCGGTTGCAACTCCCGCGGGTGGTTTGGACTTTCATACACTACTGCATAATTATATTGAAAAAAATATTTATCCAGCCCTGCAGGCACCTGTAATTCGTACGAAACCCCATTTACATCACCTCCTTCAATATCATTACCAATCTTTACAGCGTATTTGCTCCCATTGGGGCATAGTACCGGGAAGCCGCCGAAACGATCAGCCTGTGGCAGGCTTTGAGCAGAAATAATGGTATGTCGATTTGCGATGGGAGTAGTGTTGGCTACCGTAATTACAGCAGGATCTCCGCCATCATCACCCAGCCTGATGGTTCCGGCAATACAGGTCCAATGGTTGAAGGTCCCTTCTTCAAAATCTATATTTGGAGGGCAGGTTTGCGCAGTTGCACACTTAACAAAAAAAAACAAGAAAATATTTACAAAAATTATTAAACAGCGTGTCAAATGCTACAATTTTAAGTGGCTGAAGATACGAAAAAAAACACCTGCATTTCGTAAACAGCTCCCGGTAATACTATGAAGCGCCAACACTTCCCTTTATTACAAAGTATAACAAGTTGCTTGTTTATTAACTGCATTTAAAATACGGTTTGAACTATTTTATTTAATTTGAGTAAGTATGAAAAAGAAAAACACCAACAGGCGAAACCGGCCAAGCCCCAAAAGTGCAGTACACAGGGGCTCTGAGCGCAAAAAGATGTTCTCTAAAAGAAGAGGGGGCGTTATTGGCGCTTCAATGATTATGGAAAACAGGAACATGCGTACTGGCAACCTGGGAGAAAATAAAAAGGATGCCACATGATTGCCGCTGTCATAAAAAAACATTTTGTTACCCACCGATTTTTCTAACTGGTAGGAAAGTGCTTTACAAATTGCCTTAACAAAGTGCAGCAGTCAGCAATAACTAACAAGTGCTGAAGGAACTAATTTTTTGACCGCTATTAAAAAAACCTGTAGCTGTACACAGGAATCATTTTTCCCACATCGAATTTGTAACTTGCATCGAATAATAAATAGCTGGTGTACAACAGCGTGCACTCCCCTTATGTTTACATAAGCGTTGTATTACCAATTATCAACAAACATTTTTTTATGGACAACCAGATTATAGAAGTAAGAAACCTAACAATAGAAGACTACCAGGAGCTGAAGGATTCCATGATAAGAGCTTATGCAACCCTCGGCGGTCAATACTGGAAGGAAGATGCCATAAATAAATTAATAACTAAGTTTCCGCAGGGACAGGTTGTTGTTACACTAGATGGTAAAGTTGTGGGTTGTGCTTTGTCTATCATCGTAAAATATGATAAGCTAGGCGACAACCACACCTACCGGGATGCTACCGGCAATTTCAGTTTCGAAACGCATACTTCAAAGGGCGAAACGCTGTATGGCATAGAAGTATTTGTGCACCCCGATTACAGGGGTATGCGGCTGGCCCGTAGATTATACGACGCAAGAAAAGTGCTGTGCGAAAGGATGAACCTGAAGATGATGATTGCAGGTGGCAGGATACCAAAATATGGTATGTACTCCGATAAGATGACGCCGAAAGAATATATCGAGAAAGTGAAGAGACGTGAGATCTACGATCCTACACTCACCTTTCAGATGGCCAATGATTTCCAGGTAAAAAAGATCCTGCGTAATTATTTACCCGAAGATGAAGAAAGCAAAGGCTATGCAACCTTGCTCATCTGGCACAATGTGTACCACGATTCTGAAAAGAGCGTTATCATGCGGCGTAACGATATTGTACGAATTGGTTTGGTGCAGTGGCAGATGAGAGCCTACTACTCTACCGATGATCTTTTAAAGCAGGTAGAATATTTTGTAGATGCTGTTAGCGATTACCAGAGTGATTTTATTCTCTTCCCCGAATTATTTAATGCGCCGTTGATGGGACGTTTTAATGATATGGACAGCAGGCACGCTATTAAAGAACTGGCAGAGTTTACCGGTCCCATTGTGGATGCGATGAGCAAGATGGCCATGTCTTACAATGTTAACATCATTGCCGGCAGCATGCCCGAAGTTAGAGATGGCAAAGTGTACAATGTGTCTTATGTACTGCAACGAAACGGTAAGATTGATAGCTGTTGTAAAATTCATATCACGCCATCAGAAGAAGAAGACTGGCAGATACAGGGTGGTAACGAAATAAAAGTGATAGATACCGACGCTGGAAAAATTGGGGTGCAGATCTGTTATGATGTGGAGTTCCCGGAAATGACAAGGAAACTGGCAGATGAAGGGATGCAGATATTATTTGTTCCGTTCTTAACCGATACTCAGAATGCTTACAACAGGGTTCGGTTCTGTGCACAGGCAAGGGCAATTGAAAATGAATGTTTCGTTGCCATTGCAGGCAACGTTGGTAACCTGCCAAAGGTTACTAATATGGATCTTCAGTTTGCACAATCTGCCGTACTAACCCCTTCCGACTTTGCATTCCCGGTTAACGGTATAAAAGCTGAAGCCACACCCAATACAGAAATGATTGTGGTAAGCGACGTAGATCTTTCCCTGTTAACCGAGCTACACAATTATGGCAGCGTACAAACGTTGAAGGACAGGCGCCTTGATTTGTACCAGCTTCGCTTTACAGAAGACCAGGTAGAAAAGAACGAAAAAAACGAAGAGATACCTGTAATGGTAGTAAAAAGCTAAATTTGAACAAAGTACTGCAGCAATGAATTGGTTTCAACGCATTTTTAATATTAAGCAGGGTACCGACTATGCCAATACGGCGGCTAATATTGAACAGAACATCAGTATTAAAGGAACCAATGTTTGGTTAATGATCTGTTCGGTATTACTGGCCTGCATCGGGCTCGATACCAACTCTGTAGCCGTCATCATTGGTGCGATGTTAATTTCACCATTAATGTCCCCCATCCTGGGTGT
>JBBSKH010000200.1:0-4682 GCA_038256495.1 Chitinophagales bacterium | reverse complement strand
TTTCTCGTTTCTCGTTTCTCGTTTCTCGTTTCTCGTTTCTCGTTTCTCGTTTCTCGTTTCTCGTTTTTCGTTTCTCGTTTCTCGTTTTTCGTTTCTCGTTTTTCGTTTATCGTTTCTCGTTTTTCGTTTCTCGTTTTCCTCGTTTTCGCTGGTCGTTGCCTATTGCTTATTACTTATTGCTCATTGCTCATTGCTCGTTGGGACTACTAATTCTAAGAGACTTCCACTTTCTTATTCTATATTCTTTCATGCAAAATACTAATATTTTTAGTTTATTGTATTGTTCATTTAATAAAAAATTACTTTCGCCGTGGTAAATATTTAAAATATCACCTTTAATGGGAATGAAAAAAATATTGATAGCTTTTAATTTATTGTTTTTATTGAACCATGCCGGTTTTTCGCAAACAGGCCTGGTAAAAAGATTCATTATTAATGATAAAGTTGAATTGCTTTTGCCGAAGGATTTTACGAACAAAAATGAACTCCCTAAAAATTTATTGAACCATGATATTATTATGGCAGATAAAACAGGAGAAATTGAACTTGTTTATAATATGGCATCGGATACAATAACAGACAACGACATTCCTGCTTATACTGATGTATTGATAAATGAAATGAAAACCAATAAAAAAGATTACAACTTTTTGGATGATGGCATTTATTTGCAGGACGGTAAAAATATCGGGTACATAAAATTTGTTTCCAAAGAAAAGAATATCATATTCAACTACCTCTTCTATTTAAGTGTTGATGGCAAACTATGTATTTTTAGTTTTACCTGCCCCGATAAACTTCGTAAAAAATGGGAACCGGTAGTGGATGAAATAGCCAATTCTTTGAGAATAGTGCAATAATATAAATCAGCTGTAAATTTGAAATAAATAATTCTCTAATGACACTTATTGTAATTGACAAAAAAAAATATGTTCTTATTCCTGACACGGAATATAAAAAATTGCAAAAGCAAGCAGCATTAAAGACTTAACCAGGGAAATTAATGACATTTGATGAAGCCCGTTCTTACAGTAAAAAATTAGTAAGGAAATGGGCATTAGAAAAATAAGAATCTGACAATCTGTTCCAAACTATATTATTATAATATTTGATTAGTGTTCACTTTTCCTCTTAGCACTGCAATTCTACCCGGGGCTTTAATGCTGCACAATAATTTAATGATGAACGGAGCGTCGCCAATGAAGATCCACAAAGCGATTGAGCCCGGCACCCAAAAATTCCTTCTCTTTTTGTACCTTCGCCCACTTGATAAAAGAAGAATAAGAATGGAACTTACAAAGAATTTTGAGCCGAAGGCAATTGAAAATAAGTGGTACCAGCATTGGCTGGATAAAAAGTATTTCAACAGCACGCCCGATGCAAGGGAACCTTATACCATTGTGATACCGCCACCAAATGTAACGGGTGTGCTGCATATGGGCCATTGCCTCAACAATTCTATACAGGATATTCTCATCCGTTATGCCCGCATGAATGGTAAAAATGCCTGTTGGGTGCCGGGAACAGATCATGCAAGTATTGCCACTGAAACCAAAGTGGTGGGCATGCTGCGGGAACGGGGCATTATCAAATCTTCCTTAACTAGAGACGAGTTTTTATCATATGCTTGGGAGTGGAAAGAAAAATATGGCGGCATCATTTTACAGCAATTAAAAAAACTAGGTTGCAGTCTAGATTGGGACCGCACCAGTTTTACTATGGATGATGATTATTACAAAGCTGTAATAAAAGTGTTTATTGACCTATATGAAAAAGGATTGATATACCGTGGGAAAAGAATGGTAAACTGGGATCCTGATGGACAAACTGCGTTGAGTGATGAAGAGGTAATTTTTAAAGAAGTTGATGCCAAATTGTATCATGTAACCTACAAATTTGCAGACGCTCAAAACTCCGCCTCCGGAGTTGGTGGCATAACTGTAGCCACTACCAGGCCCGAAACCATTTTGGGTGATGTAGCCATTTGTGTAAACCCAACTGACGAACGTTACACTTCCTTTGTTGGCAAAGAAGTGATCGTACCGATCATCAACAGAAAAATTAAAATTATTGCTGATGAATATGTAACAGCAGATTTTGGTACAGGAGCTTTAAAAGTAACACCAGCGCATGATAAGAACGATAATATGCTGGGCGCCAAACACCATTTAAAAGCGATTGATACACTCGACATCACCGGCAAATTTACTGCCGGAGAATTGATGGAAGAAAATCCATCGCAGCAGGTATTGGATTATGTTGGCATGGATCGTTTTGCTTTGCGAAAAAAGATTGCAGCAGATATTGCTGCTATCGGGCAATTAGAAAAAACAGAAGACTACAAAAGCCAGGTAGGCACCAGCGAAAGAACGGGTGCAGTGATAGAGAACAAATTATCATTGCAATGGTTTATAGACATGAACAAGTTCATGGAAAGAAATCCGGAGGCATTACAATCTGTGTTGAATGATGAAATTACTTTTCACCCTTCCAAATTAAAAAACACGTATAAATATTGGTTAGAAAATATTAAGGACTGGTGCATTAGCCGCCAGCTTTGGTGGGGCCAGCAAATACCAGCCTGGTACGATGCTGATGGTAATTATGAAGTAGCTGCAACTAAAGAGGAAGCATTTGAAAAATTCAAAAGTAAAAATTCAAAATTAAAAATTGAAGACATTAGTCAGGATGAGGATGTTCTTGACACCTGGTTCAGCAGTTGGTTGTGGCCTATGGAAGTTTTTAAAGGCGTAAGCAATCCTGGTAATGCGGAAGCGAATTATTACTACCCTTCTACCACTTTAGTTACAGGGCAGGATATTATTTTCTTTTGGGTGGCCCGCATGATCATGGCAGGCTATGAATATGAAGACAAGAAACCTTTCAACGATGTTTATTTCACTGGTATGGTGAGAGATAAGCAGGGAAGAAAAATGAGTAAGCAGTTGGGTAACTCCCCTGATTTGTTGGGTCTGATAGATCAGTATGGCGCAGATGCTACAAGGTTTGGCATCATGATTTCTTCCCCAGCAGGAAATGATTTATTGTTTGATGAAAGTAGTTTAGAACAAGGTCGCAACTTCAACAACAAAATGTGGAATGCACTTAAGTTGATAAAAATGTGGGAAGGCAGAATAGCAGATAGTGGTCAGTTGACAGTTGACAGCAATGGAGGCTTTGCTTTGGATTGGTTTGAAAACAGGCTGAATGAAGTAAAAGCATCAGTAGATGGCTTGAGGAAGGAATTTAAATTAAGCGAAGCGCTGAAGATTATTTATTCGCTGGTATGGGACGATTTCTGCAGTTGGTATTTGGAGTGGGTGAAGCCCGGTTTTGAACAACCTATCGACAGCGCTGTTTATAAAAAAACAGTTCAATTTTTTGAACAATTGATGCAGTTGCTGCATCCTTATATGCCTTTTGTTACAGAAGAAATTTATCACTTGCTTGAGGAAAGGAAAGATGATTTATGTGTGAAACAATTTGAAAATATCGTTCCTGCAGATACTCAGATATTAAGCAAAGCTGTTTTGCTAAAAGACGTAATTACAGGAATACGTGATGTAAGAAACAAACAACAAATAAAACCTAAAGATGCGATTGTATTGCATATTCAATCGGAAGATGAGAATGTGTATGATGGCATCAAGACTATATTGGCCAAACAGGTAAATGCAACATCTATTTCGTTTACAAAGGAACCAGTACCAGGCACTATCACTTCCGTGATTGGGAAAGATAAATTTTTTATTGAAACAGAACAGCCGTTGGATACGGGCCTGCAGAAAGATGACTTGTTAAAAGAACTCCATCACCTGCAGGGCTTTTTAATATCTGTAGAGAAAAAACTAGGAAACGAAAAGTTTGTACAAAATGCAAAGCCGGAAGTGGTGGCCCTGGAACAAAAGAAGCGTTCAGATGCGCAGGAAAAGATCCGCATTGTGGAAGAAAGTCTTGCTGCATTGTAATTCATAATAAATTGTCTTAATTGTAATAAAAGTTCTTGCAAGTGGCCCTTCTCTTGCAGGAGCTTTTGCGTAAAAGGCTGTTAAAGTGAATAAACGAGCAATTTTCTTTTTGTACTTTCGTTTTACAATTAATTCAAATATTCATAATGAAGTACTTTAAAATGCTTGTATTGGCTGTTTTCCTTTTTGCTACTGGCAGTACAACAGCGCAAACCACACCGGCTGTTGCCAAATACAAGGTTCCCAAATTATATACTCAGCTAGGTAGTTACCGCGATTCTGTGGTATTAAATGTTTCGGAAAGTGAAAGTTTGCTTGGTAAACAACTGAAAATATTTGATGACAATAAGGGTGTTTACAGCATTTCATCATACCGATTCTTATACAAGAAAAAAGGTGTTACGGAAGATGAAGCAACCGGTAAGGTGTCGCCGATAACCACCGTGGTTTCCAATCTTTTTAAAACAACACCCGTTCCTTCAAGCTGGCTCATTCATGTGCTGGAACAAATACAACCAGGTGAAGAGGTTTTATTTTTTGATGTGATAGCAAGAGACGATAAGGGGAGGGTAATGTATGCGCCCGATTTTAAAATAACCGTTAAGCAGCTATAGCGTGATTCGGCAAGCAACTTTAGCAGATGTTGGTATCATTAGGGAACTTGCGCTAGCCACCTGGCCGGTAGCATATGCTGAAATTTTAAGCCCGGCACAA
>JBBSKH010000199.1:0-4763 GCA_038256495.1 Chitinophagales bacterium | reverse complement strand
TGGCCAACCCTTCTGCCGCAAGCAAAACAACTCATTGCTTACATACATCCGAATATATAACCTTCGCCATGGCGAACAAATAGCTGAGAAGTAAACATTCGTGCAGATTCGTGGGATTCGTGAACACCCATTTGCCGCAGGCAAATCAATCCGTGAAAATCCGTTTCATCTGTGGCCAACCCTTCTGCCGCAAGCAAAACAACTCATTGCTTACATACATCCGAATATATAACCTTCGCCATGGCGAACAA
Organism: Chitinophagales bacterium; assembly: GCA_038256495.1. Classification (GTDB taxonomy): domain Bacteria; phylum Bacteroidota; class Bacteroidia; order Chitinophagales; family Chitinophagaceae; genus Ferruginibacter. The sequence continues at coordinate 4,512 of JBBSKH010000199.1, read as the reverse complement.
ATAGCTGAGAAGTAAAAATTCGTGCAGATTCGTGCGATTCGTGGACACTCATTTGCCGCAGGCAAATCAATCTGTGAAAATCTGTGTCATCTGTGGCCAATGCATTTTAAAGTTTCAAAGCCACCTTTTATAACTTCAAAAGGTATCCTCAACAATTAGCTTGCATTTTATTTTTATTCTTTGTAGTTTGGAATTAGCCTCAAAATGATAACATCAATTATTTCGATATTGCCAAACAGGGCATACGTTATATTTTATGAATTTTTATTATTTCAATTTAAAATATATATTATGAAACGTAGCATTTTTTCTGTCAGTAATTTCTTTCTCTTCAGCGCCCTTGCACTTCTTTCCTGTAATAAAGAAAGTCCTCAAGAAGCCGTAGCATTGGAAACTATCAATGCCGGAATCAGCTCTGCAAGAGTGGCTGAAAAGTCAAACACTTTTTATGGACCGCAAACACAAATTGCCAATGGTAAAGCCCGCTCATTTATTATTATGTCCCATGACGACGTTCCGTCAGAGTTAGGCATTGAAATAACATCCGATGCCTTTTCGGGGCTTCCGGCAAATGGGCATGACGCATTTCAACTTCCGCTACATCAAAAAGCCCTGGCTGCGACAGCTTTCGATCACATTGTGATGAACTGGAATCCCCACGGTCATCCGCCTCAAGTATTATTTGGAGTGCCCCATTTTGATTTTCATTTTTTTACTATTACAAAAGCAGCACAAACGTCAATTCCTGTTTACACACCCGGAAGTTTGCATGATGTATTACCTGCGAATCAATATTGGCCGGTAGGACACATACCACTCCCGGGCGGTGAGCCGGAAATGGGCAAACATTGGGCGGATATTCTTCGCCCTGTAGCACCAGGAAGTTTTACGCATACAATGATCTATGGTTCATATAATGGTGCAATGATTTTTGTAGAGCCGATGATTACGCTGGCTTACTTACAATCCCTTACACAAAAAGTGAGCGTGCCGTACAACCAACCGGGAGTTTATATGGAGTCGAACACATGGTATCCAACAGTATATAACATGTACACTAATGAAAACAAGACCAAGTATTATGTTACGTTAAGTAACTTCATTCAGTCTATGTAAGCATTTGAAAAAATATACAAAATAGCAATCAGTGCATAAGAAGTGCATTGGTTGCTTTTTATTTTAAATGAGATTGTTTGCTTATTTGGGCTTCAATATCTCTCTCAATTCCTCCCTCTTGTGACGGGAAACTGGTATCTTAAAATGGTCTTCCATAATAAGGAAACCACCGTCACATTTTACAAATTCTTTTATTCTTTTTGTATTTACCAGGTAGCTGCGATGAATTCTTACAAAATGGTTCTGTGCCAATATTTTTTCCATTTCTCCTAATGTTTTGCATACAGTAAATGTAGGCTCTCCTACTAAATGAAGTATGGTGAAATTGCTTTCGGATTCGCAATAAATAATATCTTTTAATGCAACAAATTTATACCCCCTGGCGTGTGGGAAAGCAATGCGTTCCGGTAAATGGTCTTTCTCTGCTTCCAGGAAAATTTCCTTGATATGCTGTAATTGTTGCGAAAAGGAAAAAGACTTTGCTGCCACTTTCTGAATTGCTTTTTTTAGCTCTTCCGCATCTATAGGTTTCAATAAATAATCCACCGCATTGAACTGAAATGCTTTTATGGGAAGTTGATCATATGCAGTAGTAAAAATAAGGTGAAAATTAATTTCTTTAAGATTCGATAAAAGCTGGAAACTATCCATATCAGGCATAGCAATATCTAAAAACACAATCGAAGGGTTCAACAATTTTATTTTCTCCAGGCCATCCTTACTGTTTGATAAAAATGCAACTACCTCCACTTGCGGACAATGTGCTTTGATCAATTTAAGCAGGACCGCAAGCGCATTGGGTTCGTCGTCAATAACAATCGCCGTATAGCGAGCTCCGTTATCTTTCATCTGAAGTAGTTTATAAAAGCCTGGTTAGGATCACCCTTGTTTTTCTTCAATAAGCAAGATCCTTTCCGCTTGCCTGATCAATACTTGTCACGATAAATACATACTGGTTCAAATACTGCCGCCCTTATTCGTGGCACACGAAACTGAAAAAAGTTCTTTCGTGCCGCGAAGCAAGGCCAGGCAACCGATTCCCAATATAATAATATTATCATCAGGCGACTAACTTATTAAAAAATTTTTTATGTCGGATGCATTCCCTTAGCCGTTTTCTATTCTTCGCTGTTGGTCATAAGACCAGGCAACGGCGCCCGGCGCCTTAGTGGGAGCCGTAAGAAAAAGGTTGTTGGAAATAAAAATTTATACCCAAAAGCAGTAGCGATTGCATTGTTTGTTTATCTGAATTTCGTTTCTATGATCCCGGTTGTACCTGTCCGCCTGGGTGGAAAACTGTAGAATTCGAATATTCTAAGTCGCACTGCGGAAGACTTGAACCAGTGCCAGACTTTTTTTTCGATTTGCTAAATCATCCAAGGACGGAGGAGTGTACCAACATAGGTGGTGAGAATGTAGCGAAAGATATAAGTCATTACATACAAAACCCCTGGCTTTTTTAGCCAGGGGTTTGTATTTGATTATAAAAATTGATGTAAGTTTTAATAATTCCTTACGACCATTTCTGTACGACGGTTTTTAGCACGTCCTGCAGCTGTATTATTATCAGCAACTGGTTTGGTTTCACCATAACCTGTGCTCTTCAAACGACTGGCTTCTACACCCTGGCTAATCAGGTAGTCTCTCACAGAAGCTGCACGGTTATGAGATAAAGTGTGATTGTACTCATCAGAACCTTGAGAATCAGTATGCCCGTCTATATCCAATAGTAAAGAATTATCTGCTTTCATAAGATCAGCAACACCTTTCAAAGAGGCGAAAGACTTAGGAAGCAAAGCAAAGCTCGCAGTGCTGAAGAATACATTCCTGGCTGCAAAATTTACTTTTTCTATTACTTCTTTCGCTATAACAGGACATCCCTGGTTGCTTACCGGTCCGGGACGATTAGGACATTTATCATCTTCATCATTTATGCCATCGCCATCTGTATCTGGTATTGGGCATCCCTGGTAACGGGCCAAACCTGCAACTGTAGGACATTTATCCATTTCATCATTTACCCCATCACCATCCGAATCTGGTATGGGGCATCCCTGGTATTTTGCAATTCCTGCAACATCCGGGCACTTGTCATCAGCATCAGCTATACCATCGCCATCACGATCAGGGCATCCCTGAAGTGCTGCTAAACCAGGGGTGTCTGGACATTTATCATCAACGTCGAGCACACCATCGCCATCGCGATCTACGATAACTGGTACTGGTGGGAGCGGCGGAGTGCCTGGTATGCGCTTACCAAACAATTTAAATTTTGCTCCAGCCTGTATTTGTTGGTTGTAACGGCCTGGTTCCAGCGACTCATTTTCATCAATTCTATTTAAACCATGTACATACTTACCAAAAAGCGTAACACGGCCCCGCGGAAAAATTTCAACTCCACCCAATATGCCGAATGAGTTGTGGTCAAAATCATCTTCATTATCTACTTCCACCGGCAAAGTTTTGTCTTTTGCCTTAAGTAGAAAATCTGCTTGCCCACCTAAGTTAAATGCAAGGAATCTACCAGCATGAAATTTTAGGAACAACGGAACTGAGAGATAGGTTAGTTCCTGGTTGAGCGTTGTAGCGTTTCCACTTTCATACTTGCTGCCTACACGGGAGTATTGGCCTTGTAGCTCCAGGGCAACAACGTTCCCCAGTGGGAAAGTCACAAATACACCGGGCGCATAACCCCATTTAAACTTGGTATCGGTTCCTGTGATATCGTCAGACAACCTGAATTTGGAATAGTTTGCGGCTCCGAGAACACCACCTGATATGGTGTACCTATCTGCGGTTTGAGCAAAACCACTTGTGACGCATACCAGCGCCATTGCAAAAAATAATAATTTAAAATTCATATAAATAGTTTTTAGTACTTCCCACCTTATAACAATGCCTGTGCCGAAGAGAAATTCTGCAATATCAAGGTGTTTTGGGAGTGTGTTATATATTTAAAATTGAATATCAACAACGGTTGTAGGGGAAGTTGGTTATATTATTACTCCTTATGGCAAATAAATCAACAGTTTAGCACTTGCTATATATATCGTGCTTTCTCACCGAATTTCAAGTTTTCAAATGATCATAACAGGTAGGTAATTTCAGTCTTATCATTTTTTAGCCAGATGGGGAAATTATCTAAACATAGATTTTGCAGTATTCATTTCAAGTTGCAGGTGAAAACACCTTGCAACGGCGCCTGATGTTCGGAGAGTGACAGCTAAATGTTTTCAAGATTTTACGAAATGAATTGTGACTCGTCCTGAAAAAAGTTTACAGGTTAAATAATAAATCCTGTTATAGGTTGACAAGATAAGTTTTCATTTTTTCTTTCTATGTTGTTGTCCTTTTTATAATAGTTTTTCCATAATCTTTTAAGGTTTACATTCTCGT
>JBBSKH010000198.1:0-4799 GCA_038256495.1 Chitinophagales bacterium | reverse complement strand
GCTTTATTAAGAGGGCGATTGGAAAGATGTAAACTTATAAAACCCTTAATGCCTATTTTTTTCCTGCCTTTTTTGTACTTTACGGTGCATTTATCAAACTATTTGAAATGAGAACAGAACTAAAAACCGACGAAAAGAAATTATTGATAACAAGGCAGCATTGGATAAAACTGGTGCTGCCTTTTTTTGCCTGGATATTACTTACCGTGGTTTTACTCTGGTGGCTGGGCAGCACCTTAACGGTATGGATCATTATTGCAGTTACTGCCCTGTATCCCCTGCTGGAGTATATTAACTGGCGGCACAATCTCTGGTGTGTTACCAGCCTTAGAGTAATTGATGAGACGGGTTTTATTACCCGCTACTCCAAGGAGAGCCCGCTGGATAAAATAAATAATGTTGAGTACGACCAAAGTATCATGGGCCGCATCTTTGGTTTTGGTAATGTAGATATACAGACAGCTGCTGAAATGGGTGAAACAAAATATGATCTCATTCATCATCCTAAATTGCTGAAAGATACCATCACCCAGGCACAGGAAGAATATAAAAAACTACAGATAACCAACCAGGCCAACCAACTTGCCGAAGCCATTGCCCGTACCAATATTGCTGCAAAGCCCTCACAACTTACAATAGCAGATGAACTGGATAAATTATTTGTGCTGCTGCAAAAAGGTGCTATTACGCAGGAAGAATATATAACCCAGAAGAATAAGCTGATAGGCAGTTAAAAAAATTCCTGTACATTTTTGCTTTGGTAATCAAGATAAAATTGTACAAGGAGTTGCGTATATTTATGAGTTGGGCTGCTATTGTATTTGGAGCTCACTTTTTCGTTTTCACTTTTACTTAAACACTTTTTAAATTTGATAATGCAAAATTTAGAAGTCTCGGACGAAGATCTCAAGAAACATTTATTTAGTTTCTTTCCTTCGTTACGCAAATATCCAAACGAATATTTATCACTTGTACTTACTGACCCCAAAGAATCGCCTGAGCATATGGCATATTTATGCCCACTTTGTTTAAAAAATTTTATTTACTATGTTCCAACTCAATTGATTTGGTCTGAATCCTTTTCACTTGACCATTTCCCTCCTGAAGATTTAAATGGCAAACTTTCCGTGCTTGTTTGCAAGCCATGTAATAATACTGCCGGTTCTTTATATGAAGCACAATTAAATGAAATTGTAGAAAGAGAATGTTTCAATAAGAAAGTTGCCAATTCTACAATTAACTCCAAGGTGACAATTTCAGATGTACGTGGCTGGCATAGAGGTAAGTTCTCTATAAATGAAACTGGAGAGTACAAATTCAAACTTGCTACTAATCAAACAAAAAATTTACCAGAATTAGCTGAATGGCAAAAGAAGCCAGTAGGCAATTGGGAAATGAATGCAACAATTAAAGATACCGATGAAATTAAATTAATGAAATCTTTATTCAAGGCTACATACTTATACTGCTTTAATCAGTGGGGCTACAGCTTCATATTTTCGGAATCTGGAAAATTAATTCGAGATGCAATACGAGAACCTTCAACTTATCCTATAAAAATACCATCTATTTGGCTGGATAATAAATCGCCAAATATAGATTTGGAAAGTATTATTCATGGTGTAATATTCATTTCTGAGCCAAAAGAACTTCAGTCAATTTTTGTAAATATACCTCTTGAGTTAGTACATCTAAATTACAAGTGCATTATTCCAATCCAAATTCCTAGCCCAATATCGGAAAGTGTTAAAAAAATGCAAGAGATAAATGACCATATACTTGCACAGCAAATCGTCACAATGAAGATAGCTCCGATAAATTTCCCCCATCCAGCGATGGAGGATTCATTTTGTTACACGTGGTCTTCGTTAATGAACCAATTCAATAATTGATAATAGGTAACAACAGCCGCTAACATCGCATTTGCGCTGTTCATTAATAGTGTTTTCGGTTTAAATAATATTTCGTTTCTTTAATTGAGCTTTGCGGCTGGGCATGACCAGCAACGATTTCCCAACGTCGCAAATTCACGCACGGTTTACGCAATTAACTCTGACACAACATGAAACTTGATGACTTTCTAAACGTCGTAGATGAAAACAGACTTGAAGTTTTTATAATTTCTAAAGGGCTTGAAAAAACAGAACTTTGGGAAATTATAATTTACATGAATGAAAGTATAGACATAAACTCTGAAATCGAATTTTTAACAGTTGAACAAACAGACGACCAATTAGTATTCCACAAAGAAAATAAAAAACTCTTTGCCCTATTTAGCATTGGAAATATCATCGAAGAGCTATATGAAACATTACAACTTAATACTTTTTTTAATAACAAAGAAAAGGCACAGAGATTAATTGAATATGCAATAAATGACACTTAAAAATAAATCAGTACATCCGATAAATGAATGAAGTAATTGCCACGAACATAGAAACCGAATTATTCTATTCAGTTTTAAAACATTTAGTCAAAAGTGGTTGGGATACAACAGTTGAATATGATGCTTTTGACAAAGGGATTGATTTTGATTTTTATGAACTTAAGTCAAACGACACATTAATTTGGCTAGCTTGGTGCAATTGGTTTGAAGGTGAAATAAAAGCTTCGAAACCAATATTAGATGAATTAGAAAAAACATTTGACACTAAGTTTAAATTTGGAACTCCAGAACATTTAAATGAAAACATACTGGAAAATTATAAACTACTATTAAAAACAAACTAACTGCATACAAAGATACAGTTTGCTACTATGCTAGCAGACGGAATAACAATCTTTGCCGTTGGTGTTCGTGTGTTAGCCAAAAGTTGTATTGGCAATCACCAACAACCAGCAGGGTACTAAAAAATTAATAAAATACAGTATGAAAAAGTTTATTTATCTAACCGCATTTACTATTACTACACTTACTACCAATGCACAGCACAATGCTAAAACTGAAGCTGAAATACGAAGATTGGAACAGGTTGTAGTAACTGCAATTTTAAATGCGGACACAAATAGACTGAAACAGGTTTGGGCAGCTGAGTTTTTGGTTAACAATCCAAGAAATGATATTTCCGGCAACCGGGATTCTGTTTTGCTAACCCAAAAAGCCGGCATGATCAACTATAGTTCTTTTGAACGGGTTATTGAAAGAATGCAATTTCAAAAAAACATTATTATTACAATGGGATATGAAACTTTTGTATCAAGAAATGATATGCCGGGGGTAAAAGCAGGGCAAACTTATAAAAGACGTTTTACAAATATCTGGATAAAGAAAAATGGGAACTGGCAACAAACAGCGAGGCATGCTTCAATAATTTGTCACTAAATAAAAATTATTTCACCCCTCAACCGGCTTTGTTCCCCTCCTGGTAAAACCATATGCCCACCATATCAACAGCAATTGTATTGGTAAACGTACAATAGCGATCCATAATTTTGGATCATTGCTATCTGCGTAATTCACCAGCATCTGAACATTTGCTGGAAAAACGGCTATGAGTAATGCGATAATACCCCATGCTCCTATGCTGCGTGTTTGTGGAAAGATCAATAATAAAGCAAACGCAACTTCAAATATGCCGCTTACAAAAACAAGCTCTTTGTGTAAAGGAAGCCATGAAGGCATTATTTTTATATAGAATGCAGGATTGATAAAATGATTTAACCCTGCTGCCCCGTAAAAAATGATCATCAGCCACAGGGATAGTTTTTTCATGGTTCAAATGTACGGGTTCGCTGTTACCAGGCTTTGCATTCCTGTAAAATAATCGTTTCTTTAAATTATGATTACAAGTTTTAAAAGAACGGATTCAGATAACGCAGACTTTAAAAGCCTTGTGGCTTTATTGGATGCCGACCTTGCCCGTAGAGATGGTGAGGAGCATAGTTTTTATGCTCAGTTCAATTCCATTCAAAATTTGAAACATGTTATAGTTTGTTATGTTGATGATATACCGGCTGGATGCGGAGCTTTTAAATCGTTGAACGAAGAGCAGGTTGAAATAAAAAGAATGTTTGTACAGCCAGCCCTGCGTGGACATGGGCTGGGTTTATACATTTTAAAAGAACTTGAGCGCTGGGCCGCCGAATTAAATTTTACAGCATGCATTTTAGAAACAGGAAAAAAACAACCTGAAGCTATAAGTCTTTATACAAAAGCCGGCTATACCATTACGCCTAATTATGGCCAGTATGAAAATGTAGAGAATAGTGTATGTATGACAAAGGCTCTGCTATAAATCTTTTAATTAGGCACTTCCACAACCGTCCAGTTCTTTGTACGCCTGTTCCACAGTATGGTGTAATCTTTGCCATGCATTAATTTATATGTTCTGGAGCCGTTAAAGTAAGGCAGCTTTAGCCATCCGTATTCGTAAACCTCAAATTTAAATACAAAAGCTTCATCTGCTTTTATCTCTGCCTGCTGGTATGTTTTACCATCATCGCTTAACATTACCGTTTCGCTCTTGTTGCTTTGCATTGTAAGGTTTATCCAGCTTGGGTCGTCAGCGGGGGTTGTATTTCCCGAGCCTGTATTCGGATTTGTGTTTCCACCGGTATTCGGGTTTGTGTTTCCTCCTGTATTTGGATTTGTGTTACCACTAGTGTTGGGATTTGTTGTAACCGGTGCACCACCGGATCCTGTATTCCATCCCCGTGTTATAGCTGCTACCCTGTCTCTTTTGGCAGGATGCGTATTGCTGGCGTAGTCAGTGGCAATAGCGCTGATTGCTGCAATAGATTCATTAAGCGTGGCACCCACCCGCTGCATTACATAACCTGAAAATGCATCTGCTTCAATT
>JBBSKH010000197.1:0-4832 GCA_038256495.1 Chitinophagales bacterium | reverse complement strand
GTACCACTCATGCACACCCTGTTCTTTGCATTCAGCAGGCTGGCCGCCTTGGTAACTTTTGATGAAGGATTTTTTATGGCCTGGCTTTCATCCAACACCACATAATCAAAATGCATCTTCAGCAACAACTGTATATCGCTACGTAATGTACCGTAGGTGGTGATGATGATATTGTGTTCTTGCAATTCTGCTGCACTTCGGGTACGGGTGCTGCCGTGGTGAATATGAAAAGTGAGGGATGGTGTGAATTTCTTAACCTCGTTCTGCCAGTTGTATATCAGGGTGGTGGGGCAAACCACCAGGGCCAGTATACCTTTGTTCTCGCTTTTGTAATGCTCCAGCATGGTAAGCGCCTGCACGGTTTTACCCAAACCCATATCATCTGCCAGTATACCGCCCCAGCCAACATCGTTCAGGTAGCTGAGCCATTGGTAACCGGCCAGTTGGTAGGGCCGTAGCACGGCTGTTACATCGGCTGGCGCCGGTATTTCGGGAATATTCTTAAATTCTTTCAGGCGTTCGTACTTTTCATCCAGGGCAAAACTCAGTTCCGCTTCGTCCCTGTTTTCATATAGCTCATCAATAACGCTCATATGGTATTTGCTAAGGCGCAACTTGTCTGTGCGGCCCTCGCCCACTTTAAACAGCAATGCATATTTCTGCAGCCATTCATCGGGTAATATACCCAGCGTTCCATCGCCTAACTGAACAAAGGATTGCTTGCTGGCTAATGCTTTTTTAATATCGGAAATACCAATGCGCTGATCGCCAAATTCAATTTCAACTTTGGCATCAAACCAATCCATACCACTACTTACATGAATATGCGTATTGGGGCGGGCGGTGTTGAAACGGAAATTACGGAGTGCTTCAAAGCCAAACACCGGAATCTTCATTTCCTTCATCGCATCTACAAACAGGAAGAACCAATTGTTGCGCAGCACTTCGGCACCTTTTAAAACCAGGGCGCCGGTTTCTTCCTGCTGCACAAACATAGAATGCAGGGTGTCAAGTTTTGATACAAACTGCTGCTCAGCTTCAGTATTGCGGTGAATCACCAGTATCTTATCGCCTTCGGGCAGGGTAATGGTATCGTTGTCTGATAATTTTGTATCGTACCCATTGTAATTAAAAATGGGTTGAAACAACAGGTAGTCGCCACGTTCCTGCAGCATTAGTTTTACCTGCGGCTCTACATCTTTTATCTCACGAATGAGGCTTTTGTCGAAATCTACCTGGTACTCCTTTGTAAGCGGCAGTATCAGCTTTTTCATTTTATCTTCCCAGTTGCTGCTGCTTAATTTTATGTTGCCGGCTTTTGTAAACTTTTCAGCTTCCAGCACGTCTTCTGGCTTCTTCCAGCAATAGAGGATATTGTTATGTTTAAATAACAGGCTGCTGCTGCACTCGTTTTCAGCAAACGGAACTAATTGGTTAGGCAGTTTTACCAGGCATACTATTTCGAAATGATCATTTACCGCCACTACTTTAAATACCGGCGAAATAAATGCATCGCTCAGCTCAGCATTCACCAGGTTGGCGGTGCGGAAAGGGGTTCCCTGCATTAAAGTGAAAATAAAAGGGTTGCCGGCCTGCTCCTCAAACAACTTTTTTAATTTTGGATGCAGGTACTCCGTTATCAGCGATTTGGTTTCTTCCGGCAGGTCTTCCCCGTCAGTATGAATAATATTCTCCCAAATGCCACTAAAAGGTGAGTTGCGGTTAAGGTATTTATTTACTTCTACTTCCTGCAGCTTGCGGGTTTGCTGAAAAAACTGCTTATCATCCTCGCTAAAAAGCTCGGTGTTCACGAACTTAGTAAGGTCCAGTTTTTCGGCTTTGCCGATGTATGCCTGTTGCTCATAGGAAGCTTCGCCCTGCAGGGTATCTACAGTAAACCCGGGAAAAGTTTTTGCGTTGAAATTGAATGTAACCCCCAGGCGTATATTCCGGCCGGGTGCCGAAACCGGTGGCGGTGCTGGCAATTCCTGTTCTACCAGCGGAATGGCCGGCTCTGGTTTTGTTACGGGTACAGAAGCAGAAACTCTTTTTATAGATGTATCCAGCAGTTTTAAAAACGGCTTGCCTTCTTTATAGGTAAATTCAAACTTGCTATCAAGGTCATCGTCAAGGCTGTAACCATAAATTTGTAAGAGCTTGTTCTTTTCTTTATCCAGGTTGCGGATGCTGTCGAAATAATTGGCGCCGTAAGAATTTACCAGTTGCAGGAACAGCAGCACTTTGTGAACGCATAAAGGATGCACCGTTTCGTCACATTTACACGAGGTATCAAAATTCCTTTCGTCATTCTTTTGTATCACCAGCGGAAATGTTCCTGTTTCCAGGATCAGATCGGCTTCCACCCTTTCATCCTTAGCGGTTATTATATTGGCTGTTGTGGTGCGTAATGTATTGGTGGCTTCTTCAAATATCTCCTGCGAAGAAAGCATCTTCACCATTTTGATATCTATGTTCTTCATTTTGGCCACGGTGTGGCGCTGGTCATACTGGATATCGGCGCTGGTAAGCATATTTTTATCTACCATATCCTGCAGGCGGAATAATGCGGCTGATTCGTGGCGGCAAATTTCGCCAAGGTTATAGGGACAACTGCAGCGAAGCGTCATCAGTTTAGGATCTCCATATTTCTGGATACAAACTTTGTAAAACGTGTTGTACACATCGTCTTTTACCCGGAACACAATGCTGCCCATTAGTTCATCCTGTTCTACCAGCTCAACGTAGCCAAGGGCATGGATTTTTTTTCCCCGCCTGATAACTTCGTCTGTTCCGTTGTTGTAAATATGCTTGATAAGGTGCGGTAACGCCAAAATGATGATGTTTTAGTTTCTCAAATTTTTTGCGCCCTTTCTGTACCGAAAATTGCTGGTTGCAGTTCAGAAAAGGGCAATTTGCAAAAGTAAAGGAAAAAAGATGAGTACCGGGGCAGATTTGGAAAGATAATACCGGGGAAGATGATTTTTTGGTTTCCCCTACAAGCAGGCGCATGGGAAAACGTTGAGTATTTGCGAAGACAGGGAAATTTTAATTTAGTATGTCTTAACCTGAACTTCAAGACTTTCGGGCTTTGTAAAATATTTTAAGTTTTAAGCGTTGCTGCCAGGCTTTTTAGCTTATCGGGAATATCGTTAAGTGGTAAAACGAAATCAACACAACCTGCTGCCTGAGCGCTGAGCGGCATGTGGTCAACTTCGGCAGACATATCCTGGGCAAAGGTCTTTCCTCCGTTAGCTTTGATTTGCCTGCAGCCCTCTGTGCCATCGCCATCATATCCGGAAAGAACAATGCCCACAGCACGTGTACCCATTACCTCTGCCAGAGAAATAAAAAATAAATCTACCTGTTTGTTCCTGCCAGTGCGGGGTGAGATTACTTTGAAGCTATAGTTATTTATAGTAAGATCTGAATCTGGAGGAATTACGTAAACATGATTTGCAAGGATCGGCATTGCCTCAGCAGCCACGGATACTGACATTTTCGTGTGTCTCGATAGTATATTAGCTAACTGACTATGGGCAGTGGGATTCATGTGAGAAATAATTACAAAGGCCATACCTATATCAGGCGGCATTGCATTCAGCAATGCTTTGTATGCATTAAGTGCTCCGGCAGAGCCACCAATACCAACAATGAATTTAGGCTGAACCGTTTTCACGAATTATTATTGAATATTTTTATTTTCAGCAACATTTTTATCAATCTCCTTTTTCTTACTGGTGCTTAATTTGCCTTTACCATCATTTGGCATCACAAAAATTCCTTCATCACTCAAAATAAATGTGTGCACATCGCTATCATGGTTAGTGCCACGAGACTTAACAATGAAAAGTTCACGGGTCCGTTTTCTACTCTCAACTTCTTCTACATTTCTAAAAACAATCCAGGTATCAATCAAAGATGAAACACCTATTTCACCATTCGTGTTACTTCGCAAGTTTGCAGAAACAAGACTCGTAAAATACGTAGTGATGCCCCTGGATTTTAAGAGGTCAATCATGCGGGTAAGCATAGAGGTAACTTCACGCTCGTCGCCCTGTCCAATAAGACTTGTAAGCGGATCTATAACAACGGCCTCTGGTTTGAAACTATCAGCCAGCTTATAAACATTTAATAAATGCATCTCTAAACCAAGAAAGGCTGGTCTGAGCGCCACAATCTTTAGGAGTCCTTTTTTTATCCATGGCGCAAAATCAATACCGATAGAACTCATGTTTTGAGTGAGCTGCCCTGCTGATTCTTCATAAGACAAGATTAGACAGCGTTCGCCCCGTCTACAACTTTCAACTGCGAATGCCGCTCCAAAACTTGTTTTTCCGCAGCCTGCAGTGCCCGAAGCCAGTATGGTGCTGCCCCTGACGAAACCTTTACCCTTGAACAATTTATCTAACGATGGAATGCCTGTTGAAACTCGCTTGTTTGTGCCCGGTTGTTCAAGCCCTGCTGACGTGATAGGAATTACTGAAAGTCCTTCATCATCTATAACAAATGGATATTCGCTTGTTCCATGCTTTGACCCCCGATATTTTATAATACGAACCCTACGGGTGGCAATTTGGTCTCTGACCCTATTATCCAGTAGAATGATGCAGTCTGAAACGTACTCCTCCAGGCCATGTCGGGTATATGAATCGCTTTGTCCCGGCTCGCCTGTAACAATTGCCGTCACCTGTTTTTCTTTAAGCCATCTAAAAAGCCTCTTTATCTCCAAGCGAAGAATGCCACGATCTGTAATGCCTGCATAGATAGATTCAATAGAATCCAAAACAACACGCTTGGCGCCAATAGAATCAATGGCTTCTTCCAAACGAACG
>JBBSKH010000196.1:0-4919 GCA_038256495.1 Chitinophagales bacterium | reverse complement strand
ATGTTGTACACGCAGGTGCGACAGAAAATAAAACAACGCAGCCTGGTGATGCTGTTTACCAATTTCGAATCGCTGAGCGGTCTGAGGCGCCAGATGCCCTACCTCCGCTCCATTGCAAGACATCATTTGTTATTGGTGGTGTTTTTCGAAAACACCGAGCTGAAACAATTGTCATTTGAAAAAGCAATTTCGCTGGAGGACGTTTATGTACGTACCATTGCAGAAAAATTTGTATTTGAAAAGAAAATGCTGGTGAAGGAATTGCAGCAACACGGTATCTTATCTGTACTAACTACTCCTGAAAATCTAACACTTAACAGCATTAATAAATACCTGGAACTGAAAAGCAGGCAGGCGTGGTAGGGGGTGGGGGATGGCAGAGGTTAGAGGCTAGATGTTAGTTCATGGTTGATAGTTGATGATTCATTGAAGGGTGAAATTTAAAAGTAAAAAGTAAAAAGTAAAAAGTCTGCCGATTGCTATCGGCATCAAAAATCAAAAATCAAAAATCAGAAATCAGAAATCGGTACTCCATTCTCCTTTGCGGTCTTTGCCTACTTTGTTTCTTTGCGTGCTAATCATTCCGGGTAATCTTTTAAACGCTGCGAGATTTACAACAATGAAGAGTTATTCTGCAAACTGCGCAATTGGCTTTCATTTAAAATTTAAAATTTAACATTCAACATAAGTTGACTAACCTGGATACAAGGGAAGTCGTTGAGCGTATTAAACACCTCATCACATAAAAAGACTCCCCAATTCCGTATTTTCGCAAAAAAAGCATTGGCAAACAAAGGATCATACTGGGCGAAGCACAAGGCACAAATACACGGAACGGAAGAAGAGCGGGCAGAAAGAAAACCTCCTGTTGCTATTACCGATGAACAAAGAAAAGTATTTGAGGATGGGCGGGTGTTACTGCTCGACAAATCACTCCATTGGACCTCCTTTGATGTTGTTCGCAAGATCCGCAATGCCATCCGCATAAAAAAAGTAGGCCATGCCGGTACACTCGATCCGCTGGCCACAGGTTTACTCATCGTATGCACGGGTAAGTTCACCAAGAAGATAAATGAGTTTATGGCGCAGGAAAAGGAATACTCAGGATCCTTCACCCTTGGTGCTGTTACAGCAACCTACGACAAGGAAAGTGAGCCCGGGGAATTTCAGGATATATCCCACATCACCGAGCAAATGCTGCAGGAGACCAGCACAGGTTTTACCGGTGAAATTTTGCAGATGCCACCCATTTATTCGGCCATTAAAAAAGACGGTGTGGCCTCCTACGAACTTGCCCGCCGGGGTGTAGACGTGGAATTGAAAGTGCGCCCGGTTGTAATTAAAACTTTTGAAATTGTAGGCGTGCAATTGCCCGAAGTGCATTTCAGGGTAGTGTGTTCAACAGGTACGTACATACGCAGCCTGGCGCATGATTTTGGTGCCGCCTTGGGTTGTGGCGCTTACCTCAGCAGTTTAAGGCGTACCAGGATCGGGGAGTTTGATGTGGCCAATGCAGTAACCATCGATGAATTTACTGCTTCACTCCATGAAGACGATGAAAGCCCAAGCGATGACCCCGCTAAAAAGGATAACTGATACCGATGGTAAAATTAAAATTCTCGTAGCGCCATTTCCGGTATTGATCGTCCGAACCACGAGCAAATATTTTCTTAAAGAAATCATCAAAGCCTATGGGTGGCGCTTTCCAGCCATCGTTCACATAACTTGTTTCAGGGCGTTTAAAGCGGAAGCCAAGGTCGAAACGCAGTACCACATAATTAAAATCGAGCCGGAAGCCTGTACCCGCCGACATGCCTAGCTGCTGGTAAAGATTTTTTAAACGGAAAACTGCCGTATCTACGGTTCCATCTCTTTTTGTATTGCTAATATTCCAAATATTGCCAACATCAACAAATACCGCTCCCCGCAGGGTAAGTACATTTGGGATAATGCGTGCAATATTGTAGCGGTACTCCCCATTTAATTCCAACTGCATATCACCGGTACGGTCATTAAAAATATTTTGTTTGTAAGGTGCCAATGGTTGCCCGCCTCGGCCAATACCACGAATGGGCCAGCCCCGCATACTACTGGATCCGCCGCCAATAAATTGTTTGAAGAATGGCAGGGAGCTGTCTTTAAGCAGCGGAATACCTATCCCTGCAAATGCCCGTAAAACAATACCTGTGGTACGATAATTTACCGTGTACTTGTATTCCGCATCCAGCTTAATGTATTTGCTTTTGTATTTGTTCAGGATGGGTAAACGCCCAATTGTTAATCCAGATTCTTCCGCATTTAGTATGATGCTTCTTTCTTTTGATAAACTGTTAAGGTGTTTGGGGTTGCGGTAAATATTGGAAACGCCGCCGGCCATACCTATAACAAAGGAAGTATTGTAAGCATAGCGCAGGAATGGGTTTTCTCGTTTTATTCTTAAAAAACTATCAGATTCATTGTAGAGATAACTGAATTCTACATTCAATGGTTTAAAGGTGTACGTGGTGGTGCTGATGTTGTTATTCTTCTTACCGGGAACATTTTTTCCGAGTGCCAGATTTGCAGATTGTAAACTGAATAACTGCAAACGGTTGTTGATACCAAAATTGGTGTTGATGAAAGATTGTCCTGCTCGTTTCCTTTGCCGGGGTTTACCCGGAAAAAAAGAAATGTTACGGGGGATAAGCACATTATTGCTATAGCTCAGTTCATTTGAGTTTACTATACCGGTAGTGGTTCCCCGGCTGTTGTTGTTCAGCTCTACACCTGCTCTTAACCGGTGGGTCATGCTTATTCCTTCCCGCCGTATATTCCTGTTAACAAGGCTAAGGTTGCCGGAAAGGCCCACGAGGTTACCCGCCAGCACATTGGTAGAATTGGTGCTGCTAGCTGAATAGCTGGCTTCAACAGATGCTTCAAAACCAAACTTTTTTACTGGTACACCTTCAATGATCATGTCTATCTTACTGCTATCTGTTACCTCTTTTATTAAAATATTGATAGATTGCCACACATTGGTTTTTGCCAGGTTAGAAAGCGTTCGATTGTAAGCTGCCTGGCTATATAACTCCCCAGGCCTGAAGGCAATATTCCTTGCCAGGAAGCCAACCCGGTACAAGGGATCATGGTAACGTAGGATAAAATTTTGGGTAATGCGCTGGTTAATGTTAACGGTATCATTGATGTCATCTCCGTCCCGAAAATCTTCCAGCACATAAATATTATTGATGGTGAACTGGTTCAGCCTTGTGCTGTCCTCCGGTTTATTCAATATCATCGCCAGCTTTATCTGTGGCGAATCTCTTTTAGCCTGTGCTTCTGCCAGCAATCTTAACTGTTCAAAAGGATCGTCGCTTACGGATGTTAACGCAGCAATGGTAGTGTCGCCCCGCATAGATAATTCTGCTGATGTAAATTTATAGTAACCATTATTACGGAAGGTATCTACCACACGGCTGATCTCTCCCAGCACGCCAGCCTTGGTTACAGGCCGGTTCTTTTCCAGGATGGCTTTGTCTTTAGATTTTAGTGCTAGCCGCTGCAGGTTGCTATCTGCAAGCCGGTAACCAAAAGTGTCTATCAATGTTGGATTGCCTGCCTGCACATTATAAAGCACGGATACCTTCCGGCCGTTGGTATCAGCAACGGGTGTTACTACCGTGTTATAATACCCAAGGTGCCGCATGGCTGCCTTCATGTTACCTGCCGACAGCGCTGAATAGGCCGTATCAAATGC
Organism: Chitinophagales bacterium; assembly: GCA_038256495.1. Taxonomy (GTDB): domain Bacteria; phylum Bacteroidota; class Bacteroidia; order Chitinophagales; family Chitinophagaceae; genus Ferruginibacter. Next base: position 1,183 of record JBBSKH010000196.1, on the reverse strand, counting down.
AGGCGGCTTTTTTAAAATATGAATGATGAATAATTTATCTGATGTGGTTAGTTGAGAACTGTCGTCTAACTGGTTGGCCAGGTAATCTGTAACGGCACCTCTTTCTATTTTGCTGAAGTTGCCGCCATTCACATCTATAGTATTTTTCACCAGGTAAGGCTTGTCCCTGGGCGCATTTCTTGTAATATTGCAGGAATAAACCAGGCAACAAAGCATCAGCGGGTACAAAAATATTTTATAGCAGGTTGTATCTTTCAATGAAATCAGTTGCATAAATTAATCAGCAATGTTAAGTAAATCCACCGTCAAATATATCCAAAGTTTACAGCACAAAAAATTCAGGGACCAGGAGGCAGTATTTGTTGCAGAAGGCCCAAAGCTGGTAAAGGAATTGCTGGACGCTAATTTATTTACCTGCGTTGCAATATATGCGATGGATGGCTGGCAACAAACAGGAGGTAGCACACTACCCGTAGAGCCGGTGCCGGTAAAAGATTATGAACTGGAAAAAATTTCCTCCCTTTCAAAGCCCAACCAGGTGCTGGCGATCTTTATGCAAAAGAAGGCCAACTCACAACCGGATATTCGCAATAAAATAACATTGGTGCTGGATGATATACAGGACCCTGGTAACCTGGGCACCATTATAAGAACGGCAGATTGGTTTGATGTGCAGCATATCATCTGTTCCATGCAAACGGCGGATATGTATAATAGCAAAGTGGTGCAAAGTACCATGGCCAGCCTTGGTCGTGTGGAACTGTTTTATACCAACATTGAATATTGGCTGGACGAACATCCATCCATCCCCGTGCTTGCAGCTACGCTTGAAGGTGAGTCGCTGACCAGGATCAGCCTGCCCTCCGAAGCCATCATAGTGATCGGTAACGAATCGAAAGGTGTGAGTGACGCCATTCTTAAAAAGTCAACGCAACAAATTACCATCCCACGCATAGGGCAGGCAGAATCATTGAATGCAGCGGTAGCCACCGCACTTATTTTGTATGAATTTAAAAGGAAATAATTTCTTTCTTACGATTGTTTACCTGAATTGTATAGCCCTTACCGTATTCACTTTTTTTATGAGCAGGGTTGGAATGATTAGCGTGGCAAAACAAACTGCCAGGGTGCCAAGATCTACCAACAATACCTGCAGCCAGTCGATACTGGCTTCTGCCTTGCT
>JBBSKH010000195.1:0-4961 GCA_038256495.1 Chitinophagales bacterium | reverse complement strand
TGTACGTTTCCATATAGTGTCGGTAAAGAAACTAGTAGCTAAAAAACTTTTGTCCTTAATAATAAATGTTGCCTCCTGTGGTTTGGGATGCCCGTTAAAGTAGGCTCCCACCATTTTTCCATACCAGGGCCAGCCGTACTCAGTATCTGTTGCGGAATGAATGCCGACAAAGCCACCGCCACGCTGTATGTACTTCGTAAATGCATGCTGCTGCAAAGAATCAAGCACATCGCCGGTGGTATTTAAAAATACAACGGCTGCATATCTTTTTAGATTTTTTTTTGTAAACATGCTGGCATCTTCTGTGGTATCCACAGCAAACTTATTTTCTGTACCCAATTTTAGCAACGCTGTTTTACCTGCGGCGATAGAGGTATGACGAAACCCAAGCGTTTTTGAAAACACCAGCACCCGTGGAAGCTTACGGCTCTTGTTGAAGGACAAAAACATTATAGCCATAAAGAACATCACTGCGGGGAACATTTTTTTCATATCAGTTAAACTTTAAAGTTTATACATTATTATCATGCGGACAGTTTGAGGGTGGTATACTCCACTTCTAAATTCTGCTGCGTCTCATCTTTTATATTTGCACCTGTAACAAATTGTATTCTTAGTGCTTCGAAAGTACGTTGTATTAATTAATTTTTAAAAGAAAAGTGTCTTGCAAAAGGGGGAAGCTGTACAGTTTTTTGATTTTTTTTCGAAACAGTCTTTGCAAACAGTATTGTACTTATGAAATTTATATTTTCTTAAATAAGAAGCTGTTTGAGTTAATTGTTTCGATGACAACAGTAGTTCCTTGTGGCATTCCCGAAAAGCCGGGATTTCGAAATACAATTTTGTTACAAACTTTTTTAGCATTGCTCAACATCGTTGTGTCACTCACTTGTAGGGCATACCTTTTTTAAACATTAATTATGCACCAGGTAAAACAAACTATTTAATCTAAACGACTTCCCACACTACTACCAGTATATGCATTATAAATATGACTTATTAAATTCAGTTAACTGTGTTGTACTGTGTGCCATTTTAAGAGATAGCAACAGGAAACAAAACCATACAATGCCCCATACAGTACAGCATAGATGAAGCTGCTGCATACCCTAATTTTATTAGCATAAACAATTGTACCTAAACGATAAATAAAACCAGATGAAAAGTTTATCAAAAAAGAATCTTCCGCTACTGGTACCAATAATTTTATTATTGTTGCTAGGAGCCTGTAAAAAAAATACCGGTGCTGGCACTCCGCCTACAATACCAGACCCACCACCACCCGTGGGCACAAGTGTAAACGTATCCGTTGATAAAGCCGTAAAATTTCAAACGATACAGGGCTTTGGCTTTTTTGGCGGGCATGATGTATGGTGGGCAAATGCTGCCAATGTGTGGAATGAGGCATGGGGAGAAAAAGTTATCACAGACCTTGGTATTACCATGTGGCGCAATGAAATTTATCCGCCTTCCACCCCAACAGTAACACAGGATGCAGACTGGGCAAAGCAAAAGCCCGTAGTAGAGGGGCTGAAAACAATTGCCAACCGGAACAATGTAAACCTGAAGTTTTTAGCAACAGTGTGGAGTCCACCGGCAGATTTAAAATGGACAGCCACTCTTACCTGGGCGGGCGACCTTGCCGCAACACGTGGGCCAGGACCCGTTAGTACAAAAAATGGTGGAACCCTTAACCCAAATAAATATCCTGAATATGCCGACTGGTTGAAAGCAAATATTCAACTCTACAAAAATTCAGGAATAGATTTATACGGGCTGAGTTTGCAAAATGAACTCATGTTTTCGCAGTCGTTTAATTCTTGTATATACACATCTGCATGGTACAACCAAATGGTAAATGGCGTTGTGCCTTTAGTTAAAGCAACTTTCCCTAATGTAAAAATATTTGGCGCTGAAAATATGCTGGACATGGAAGGAAAGGATAATAACTGGCCGGTGTTTTATCATTCAGGCATTAAGGCCAATGCAACTACTGCCGGGCTTATAGACATAATGGCAGTGCATGGCTACAGCGATGGAGTGGCTGCTTCATCAGGCTCGGAACTCTCAAAGATGTGGACTAACCATGCTGCTCAGTTTACAACTCCCATGAACAAAGAAGGATGGATGACGGAAACATCCGGCTATATGGACACCTGGGAATCTAGTGCAGGAAAACCAGGCGCCATCAACCTTGCCATGGACATGCACAGTGGCTTGTACTATGGCAATATGAGTGCATGGGTGTGGTGGCAGGGCAGCGGCGGCACAAGTGGTGCAATAGGAGAATTTGAATTGATGAAAGGCACTACCACCGGGAAAAAGTATGCAGCCTCTAAACACTTTTACCGGTATATACGCCCGGGAGCTATAAGGGTTAAAACAAGCAGTGACAACGAAACCGTATTTGTAACAGCTTATGAAAATATTGCCAAAGGCACCAATACCATTGTGATTATAAACAATGGGGATGCTAAGTCAATTACACTAACCGGCACAGGTTTACCTACTTCTTATAAAATGTATAGAAGCTCTGCTCTTGCTGCTGAAAATTGTAGTTTAATAGGTGATGTTACCACAGGTGGAACCAATAAAATTAATGTGCCTGCAAAAAGTATTGTTACCCTGCAGGCAGGTGGTGATGCACTTTAAATTCGTTTACCGGTCCTATTGTATCGCAGGAAAAACGTTAATATTTTCCCTGCGCTTCTTTTAACAACTTAGATTTTAAGGTATTAGTAAGCTAAGCCTAAAGGCAGCATATACAGACGACCCTTTATTACCGGGGGCCAGATTTTATTGAGTAGTGCATCCGAATAACGATTCACGCATTTCCCGATCTTGTTTCAATGATTTAATAAAACAATTAATATGGAAGTTAACAATTCACGTAAAAATTCAAGAAGGGATTTTATTAAAACTGCTTCTCTTGCAGCAGGGTTCTTTATAGTACCAAGATTCGTGTTGGGGCAGGGATATATTGCGCCCAGTGATAAACTAAATATTGCCTGCATCGGTGTAGGCGGACAGGGCAAAGGCGATATATTAGAATTGGCAAAAAGTCCATATGTAAACATCGCTTTTCTGTGTGATGTTGATGATAGGCGTGCCGCTGACACAGTAAAACTGTACCCCAAAGCTAAATACTATGCCGACTTCAGGGTGATGTTGCAAAAAGAGCATAAAAATATTGATGCTGTATTAATTTCAACACCAGATAATACGCATGCAGTTGCTGCAATTAAAGCAATGCAAATGGGCAAGCACGTTTATTTGCAAAAGCCACTGACACATGATATTTATGAAGCAAGGATGTTAACCGAAGCAGCAAGGAAATATAAAGTTGTAACACAAATGGGAAACCAGGGGGGCTCGGGGGATGGCGTACGGAAAATGAAGGAGCTATACGATGCCGGAGTTATAGGAGACGTTACCAACGTATATGGCTGGACAAACCGTCCTATATGGCCGCAGGGACTGGCGGCACCAACTGGTAACCATTCAATTCCCAAAGAATTGCAATGGGATTTATGGTTGGGGCCGGCTGCTTTTATTAAGTACAACCCCGAGTACCTGCCTTTTAACTGGCGTGGATATACCGCTTTTGGAACCGGCGCATTGGGTGATATGGCCTGTCATATTTTAGATCCCGCATTTAGAATATTGCCCATCGATTATCCTTCGGAAATTGAATGCAGCGCCAATGGTAGCTGGCTGGGTGTGGGGCAGGAAGTGAAGCATCCTGAAAGCTTTCCTTCGTCTTCCATCGTAAGATTTAAATTTCCTGGAAAAAATAATAAGCCAGATGTAAAAATAACCTGGATGGATGGCGGCCTGTTGCCTGAAAGACCTGAAGAATTAAAAGAGGATGAAGCAATGGGCGATTGGAATGGTGGTCTGCTATTGGAAGGTACGAAAGGGAAAATGATGGCCGATTGCTACGGTGCTAATCCCAGGCTGCTGCCACTTTCTAAAAATAAGGAAATCACCATCGAACAAACCATTAAAAGAGTACCAGAGGGACACTACCTGCAATGGGTAAACGCCTGCATAGCAGGTTACGGTAAAAATGAACTTAGTAGTTCATTTGATTATGCAGGTCCGTTTACCGAAGCCATTTTATTAGGCGCCCTTGCAGTGCAGGCTTACCAAATGACCGACAGGAAAGACCATTACCACGAAGGCAGAAAAAAACTACTTTGGGATGCTAAAAATATGAAGGTAACTAACCTTGACATTGCCAATCAATTTGTAAAAAGGGAATACCGCAAAGGATGGGAAGTAAATAAGTGGTAAGGGTATTTGGTAGTGAAAGCGTTCCAGGAATTTTATGTTAACTGAATGAATGTTGTTGAAAAGGAACAATATTATAACAGATGCATTATTCCATCACCACAATCTCATGGGCATTTATTCTATTAATAAATAATAAACCGCCGATAGCCAATGGTTGCCAGCGAAAGCCTTCTGTTGCTGCATCATTCACCATTTCTCTTGCTGGCTTGGTATTGAATAATATGCTGGAGGGTTTGCTGGTCAGCCTCAATACTTCCTGGCCCTTTTTAACTGAGGGAGTATACCTGACGATTACATTAGCCGTAGGCTGTTCCCCAAAAATAATTTTTTTATGAGGGCTGTTTTTGTATTCGGCAAACTGAATGATGGCTGTGGAAGATAAAATATGATCTTCGTCAGCAGGCGCCAATGTGGGCATTGCAGCAAAGGCACGCAGGTAATGGCGTACATAATCTCCATAGCCATCGGTTAGCCAGTTATCATCTTGCGGATACCGGTTTTTACCATCTGTATCTACCATATACGTAGCCCAACTTAATGCACGGATAGCATTTTCTTTATAACTACTGTCGCCTGTAAGCGCCGTGTATTGCAGCTCTGCTGCGGCCTGCCTTGCTGTGTGACTGTTGCCGGGTATTTGGTAAGCTGTTTGTTCATTTACGACC
>JBBSKH010000194.1:0-5055 GCA_038256495.1 Chitinophagales bacterium | reverse complement strand
TTGGATAAATGTTGTTGGTTAGTAATATAATGCCGTTGTACTTTTAAAAAGATTTTTCGTCTTTACGCCAGTGTATCTCTCAGATTTTTTCTCCTAAAAACTGGCAACAATAGAGCGTAATTCGCTTTCACAATGTCGGCAGTAGCAATTCTACTTCAGAAAAACTAATACCCTGCAAAAAATAATTTTAAATGTGCCATTGCTCTTGACATGTGTGTTTTAACCGTTAATGGAGAAATGTGGAGCTGCGCAGCAATTTGGGTATATGCCAGATCCTCTTCTCTTGCGAGCTGATCAACCTTTGGCTGATTTTCTGACAACCTGCTTATTGCTTCGTTTAATAATCTGCGGCAGTCGCCTTCTTTAAGTCTATTTGCTGCAGTGTTATCGCTTTGTGCCTGGTTTGCTTTTAAATAATTAATAGCCTTCCACTCATTGGCTTTTCTTTTCAGCCTGTTAATAGTATTATTCTTTGCAACGGTACATAACCATGCTTCGATGGGTGTTCCGGGTTTGATTTTACTTCGTTCTGTCCAAAGCTTTATAAAAACTTCCTGCACCACCTCATCTGCCAACACTTCTGATTTTAAATAACGCATAGCAACTTTATATATTTGATGTCTATGTTTATCGTAAGTGAGCTGAAACGTTTTTTCACACCCGCCGGCAAGCAAAGCCTGGAGCGCTTCATCAGTTGATGTTCGTAAGGTCTTTACTGTGTAAGACGGGATATTTTTGGAAGCTGATGCATTTTCATCCTTAAATGTTGATGGCGAAAGTGCGTCTGAATTGGCAACTTGTAGCATAAATCGTTCATTTTTATAAGCAATCAAAAAACCGTTACAAACACTAAAATAAGTGATTTTTATTATTATGCAACCGATTACATAACTTTTTATTAAATAAAAGTTAACTTAGAGTTTATGTAAGTAATGTAACCGATTGTATGAATCATGCAAAAGATATAACCATTTATGATATTGCCCTTAAATTGAAGGTGTCTGCCGCTACGGTTAGCAGGGGGCTGAAAGGCGACCCCAACATTAGTAAAAAAACGACGGACAGAATAAATGATATGGCGGAAAAAATGGGTTACCGGGCCAATCACAATGCCCGCAATCTCCGCAGGCAACAAACAAACACCATAGGAGTAATCATTCATGAAATGAATAGCACCTTTATTACATCTGTGCTTGCCGGTATTGAAAAAGTTACCGCTGATGCAGGATACGATTTGATTATTGCCCACTCCTCTGAAAGTTGCAAAAAAGAAGCCGCCAACGCAAAGAACCTGTTTGATAAAAGAGTAGATGGCTTAATTGCTTCGTTATCGTTTGATACTACTGACCTGGAACATTTTAAACCATTCAGGGAAAAGAATGTACCGCTTATATTTTTTGACCGTGTTGAACAAAATGAAGATTACCCCGTAGTAATTATAGATAACACAAGGGGTGGGTACAAGGCAACACAACACTTAATTGAACAAGGCTGCAAAAGGATTGTGCATATCACCTCAAACCTGCAACGAAATGTTTATGCTCAACGGTACAAAGGTTATAGGGATGCTTTGTTTGATAATGGAATTGCTTTTGAAGAAAATTATTTATTAATAAATGACCTGAGTGAAAATGCCGGCATTGAGTCTGCAATGAAAATACTTGCTATGAAACCATTGCCGGATGGGTTGTTCATTACCAACGATTTTGTAGCCGCCGTATGTATGCAAACATTAAAGGGTTATGGAATTAAAATACCCGATGATATAGCCATTGTTGGTTTTAATAATGATGCCATCGGAAAGTTGATTGAACCTGCGTTAACAACAATTGATTACCCCGGAAATAATATGGGTGAAATAGCTGCCAGGAATGTACTCAATCATTTAAAAGGAATCGCTGACATTCAGCAGTCAAAAGTGGTTATTGTAAAATCTGATTTAATAGTGAGGCAGTCATCTTTAAAAAAAGGCTTGCCGTAAAGAGTAAAGTCGTTGCTGCTTTTCAACTAAAAGTGTAGGGCTACTTCCGGTATCTGAAGAGAATTTTTACTCTTACAAGCGGCATCCTTTCAGCAATGTTTTAATACTGGTTGTGGTTCACGCATCACCCTTCTCTTTCAGCTCATAAGGCAAATATTTTTTGCGTTTATTTATAGCCATGTTGCTACTAAAGTTCCGGGTTTCAATTTTTCAGCTAGCCCCAGCGTTTCATAAACACAGCCTGCACCACTTGCTGCGCCAGTACCTCAGACCTTAGGTATTGCACCACCACCCCACTGATGTGGTGGTGGTGACTACCGTAAATAAATTTTCAATTAGTTTGTATAATGGGCTTAAACTTTTAGTAGTTGCAGGCGTAATTGCTCATTTAATTCTAAAAGTCTATAGTCTATAAGACATGGCATTAATAAAACTTACTAAACCATTTGCCAACTTATTTAAACATCTATTACCACAATGGGTTTTGAACCAGGCCCGGTGAAATATTTAATTCGTTTTGCGGAATAGGGTACAAATACATTTTAGGTTGAAATTGCCTTGTCTCTATCACATTAGGTGTATAGCTAAATGTAGCGGGCGCTATAGATGTGCGGGTTATAGCCACGCCCCGTAACGGACCACCCAGCGTTGCAGGGGCAATCATCCAGCGGCGTGTATCCCAGGCACGATGATCTTCAAAGGCAAACTCTACTCTTCTTTCGTTACGAATTTTTTCTCTTACTTCTGCCTGGTTAAGGCCTGCAGGCAAAAGAGGCATAAGCACTCCCGGGCGGTTACGCACAAAATCGTAATTAGTTTTTATGGCTGCATTACCGGGGCTGTATTCATTCAGCGCTTCAGCATAATTCAAATAAACTTCTGCCAAACGAAAATAAATCCAGCTATGTGCAGCCGTTTGGTTGTTAGTAAGATTCAGGGTTTCGTTTACGTATTTGCGCAAATAGTAACCGGTTCTGGTTGCGTTTACTATGGGCATTCCATCCCGGCCACCAGTAAAAATTTCTAATGGTCTTGTAACCCCTGACACAGATGAAAAATTGGTATTGTTTACAGCAATGGTTGTAAACAAACGTGGGTCACGGGCAAGTGCTCCGCTTGTTGCATAAGGCGTGGCGGCATGTGCGGGATTGCTCCAGTCGAATTTGATTGCAGTGGTTGCATTCACTTTTATTTCATACGCATCTACCAGGTCTTGCGAAGGACCGTTTCCACTTTGTCCCCTGTCGAACCCAATAGGATAGTTGGCAATTTCAAAGCCGTTGGAAGCAGCGCTTCTACGGGTAAATATTATTTCTGCAGAATTAAAATTTCTGAAAAGTGTAGCGTAATTATTAAAAATGGTATATCCGCCAAGATCAATTACTGCTTTAGCTGCATCTGCAGCCGCTTTCCAACGCTCGGCCCTGTCGCCTGCCGGCAATGAAATTAACAGCGGCTCGGCATAGCCGCCTGCCCAGGATGAGTTGTTGAATAAATCGCTGGCTGCATACAGTAACAATCTTGCTTTAAGCGCCAAAGCAGCTCCCCTGGTGGCACGGCTAAGGTCAACGGAGTTGGTAGCTGAATAGTTTAGCGGCAGATTCACGGCTGCAGAATCACATTCATCAGAAATAAACTGTACACATTCCTGGAGCGTATTGCGTTTTACGGCTGCAATATCGGCTTCGGTGAGTGGTGTTTTCATAATGGGCACACCACCGTACCGCTTGATTAGCTCAAAATAAAAGAAAGCCCGCAAAAACCTGGCTTCATATTTCCAGCGTACAATTTCTGCCAGCCGGGTATTGTAAACCGACTGTGCTGATGGCGACGGATCTAATTTAAATTGGTCAAGGTTTACCTTATCGGCAGATAGCAAAAAAGTATTCGCTCTGCGAATGCCCCTGAAGGAAGCTGCCCATACGCCAGCACCAGGATTACTGATTGCGTTCCAGCTACCGTTGTTAAAGTTTTGAACAGTGCTGGTTTCATCTACAAATTCAGCTTCATCTGTAGCAGAAGCCATCATGGCTCCGTCAATATTCTGAAAGCCTTCCTGCAATTCAACATAAACCCCGTTTAAAAGACTGTTCACATTGAAGAATGCACCTTCCAGTTGTTCCCTGTTGAGGTCAGTTATCAATTCACGGTCAAGTTTTTGACAGGCCGTTAAGACAAATCCGGCCACCACTAGTAAACAATATATTTTCTTTGTCATTGTAGAAATTTTTTATCAGTTAGAATTGAATTCTCGCTCCCAGGGTGAGTGTTCTAAGTGCAGGGTAACCTGTACCCAACGCTTCGGGATCGCCGTACTTAATATGATCTAAGGAAAAAAGGTTTGTTCCTGTTAAGAATAACCTTGCCTGCTGCAATTTTGCTTTCTTCGTTAAGCTATTAGAAAATGAATAACCAATTTCGGCACTGCGCAATTTTACAAAACTGCCATTGCGCTGGTAGAAGGATGAAAACCGGTAATTATTTAAATTGTTGTCAGCAGAAAGCCTTGGGAAAGCAGCAGAAGGGTTCTGAGGCGTCCATCTTTCCAGGGCTATTTCGCCGGCAGCGCCGTTGTTTTGAAAGGGACGAAATTGCGAGCTGCCAAGGTAAACTGTATTACCACTTACGCCCTGAAACACCAGGTCAAGATCAAAACCCCTATACTGCAACCCGGTGCGTAAACCAGCGGTTAACTCAGGCAATCCCGTATTACCAATTGGCTGCGCATCACTGCCGTCAATAATACCATCCGGTACGCCTAACGGTCCGCCAATGTCCTGGTATTTAATATCGCCCGGCCTTATGGTAACCCCAATTGGTTTAGGACTGGCGTCTATTTCGGCCTGGGTTTGAAATAAACCTAATGCCAGTAAACCGAGGGGCTGCCCGAGACGGTTGCCCTGGTTAATTAAAGCCTTATTTAACTGTACGGGTTGCGCATTGAAATCAATGCGATTGCGGGCATAAAAAATATTGGCTTCCACAAAAAAGCGGAGTTTGTTGTTATCTAAATTTCTGTAGCGCACCACTGCTTCAAAACCTTTGTTATTTACTTTACCCTGGTTAAGTTCGGG
>JBBSKH010000193.1:0-5092 GCA_038256495.1 Chitinophagales bacterium | reverse complement strand
TGCGGTGCCTTACTGCTGAGTTACGAAAAGAAAAAATCATTAATCTTAACTGTATAAATGAACTAAATATTTATGTTATCAGAAATAAAAGACATATCCAAAAGGGCGAAAGAATTTTTAGCAAACGCTCCTGATTGTAGGTTGCCAACTGGCGTACCTTATCTTGGTATGGGATCATCTTACTTTGCCCCGCTTGCTTTTAAATATATGGGCGTTAATATTTTTCCTGAATTGGCTTCAGAGTATTTTAATTATTTGCATAAAGGCAACAAACTACCTAATGGGGTTTTGTTATCTCAATCCGGAAGAAGTACCGAAGTGTTGTGGGCTGCTGAATTGTTTGAAGGCTTTACAGCCATTACTAATAAATTGGATAGTCCGCTTACGCAATTTTCCGGTGCTGCTACTATAATTGATTTATTAGCTGGGGAGGAAAAATATTCTTCTTCCAAAACTTATGTAAATACTTTACTGGCATTGTTTAAAGGTTTTGGTATGGATGCAAGCCATGCAGTAAATATACTTTCAACCAATGAAAATAAATACGAACAACAAGGAAAAGAAATTGCCAATGCTATTTTTGGTTTAATACAACAGCAAAAGTTAAATGGTTTATACATCACCGGTAGTGGCCCAAACATAGCTACTGCATTACAAGCTGCTTTAATTATGAGTGAAAGTACCAAGCTTAATTTTAACGGACTTGCCATGCCACAGTACGATCATGGTCCCAAAGAAACAGCAAAGAATAGTGTGGTAATAAACATTGTAGCCAAGGGCAAAAGTTACGAACGTACTTTAAAATTAACTGACGCCATTCAAAATGCAGGAGCCACTGTTTATAACATTGAAGAGCCTGCCGTATCAGAGAATGAATCTGTCATCAACAACATTGTTCCGTTTAATTACATGGCCTATTATCTATCAGAATTATTAGAAATAAAAGACACCTTTATTGTTGGTGGAAAAGTAACTGAAGTAAAATAAAAAACATAAATATTAATGATATGAAAAGTTTAGTATGGGTAGGTTTAATAGTGTTTATATGCACTAAGCATTTAACAGCACAAACTGTGCAGAACGTTGAAGCGAAAATAACTTCATTAATAAAAAAAATGACCCTGGAAGAAAAGGTTCGCATGTTACATGCCAATTCTTCTTTCACATCGGCAGGCGTGCCAAGGCTGGGTATTCCTGAGTTGGTGATGTCTGATGGGCCGCATGGGGTTCGGGTAGAACATGGGCGTGGATGGAATAGACTTGATAATGTAAACGACTCCGGCACTTATTTACCGGTGGGTATTGCATTGGCATCTACCTGGAACAAAGCATTGGGTTTAGAATATGGCAAAGTGCTTGGAAGCGAAGCCAAGTACAGAGGTAAGAATATTATTTTGGGGCCTGGCATCAACATCATGCGTACGCCTTTAAACGGAAGAAATTTTGAGTACCTGAGTGAAGATCCTTATTTAATATCTCAAATGGTTGTTGGTTATATCAAAGGGGTACAAAGCGAGGGCGTAGCTGCTTGTGTAAAACATTTTGCTGCTAACAACCAGGAAGTAGACAGGAATAGGGTTGATGTGCAGATGGATGAAAGAACCTTGCGTGAAATTTATTTGCCAGGTTTTAAAGCAGCCGTTACCGTGGCCGGCGTAAACAGCGTCATGGGCGCATACAATAAATTTCGTGGCCAATATGCAACACACAATGAATATTTAATCAACAGCATTTTAAAAGGTGAATGGAAATTTAAAGGCGCTGTTATAAGCGATTGGGGGGCAGTGCACAACACTATGGAAGCATTGTTGAATGGAACAGATATTGAGATGGGCACTGATATTGGGTCATTGGCCAAATTTCCTTATCCAAAGTTTTACATGGGCGATACCGTGGTGGCGCTTGTAAAACGTGGCGATGTAAAAGAAGCTGTCATTGACGATAAAGTGAGAAGGATTTTAAGAGTAATGTTTGCATCAAGTGCTTTTAATAAAACAGGTGCAGGCGAATATGGTTCTGAGGAGCATATTGCCACGGCAAAAAAAGTTGCACAGGAATCAATTGTTTTATTAAAAAATAATAATAGCATTTTACCACTAAAGGCATCAACAAAAACAATTGCTGTAATAGGTGCTAATGCTATTCGCCCAAATGCAATGGGTGGAGGTAGCTCGCAGGTAAAGCCATTGTATGAAGTGACACCCTTGCAAGGCCTGAAAAATATGGCGCCAAATGTTAGCTTTCAATTTGTACAAGGCTACAATATTGACCGTAAAGCCGTACCCACAGCAGTCATGATTCAGGAAGCAGTAGAGGCTGCAAAGAATGCTGATGTAGCTATTGTAGTGGGCGGTTGGACACACGGCTATGATTATAACAAATGGAGCGACAATGCATATGATGCGGAAGATACCGACAAGCCGGATATGAATATGCCTTTTGGGCAGGACGCCTTAATTAAAGCGGTAATACAGGCAAATCCAAATACGATAGTTGTTTTGGTAGGCGGCGGTCCTATTGATATGACGGAATGGGTTGACGATGCAAAAGGAATATTATCTGTTTGGTATAATGGTATGGAAGGCGGAAATGCATTGGCAGAAGTAATCTTTGGTAAAATAAACCCTTCCGGAAAACTAACGGTTACATTTCCCAAAAAACTGGCGGATGCTCCCGCACATAAATTGGGCGGCTTTCCGGGAAAAGATAATGTAGCGGAATATAAGGAAGGCATTTTTGTGGGCTACCGATATTTTGACACCTATAAAATTGCTCCACAGTTTGCTTTCGGTCATGGGCTTTCATACACAAACTTTTCTTACAGTAATCTGAAAATAGCAAAAAATGCCAGCGGAGAAGTTACTGCTGGCTTCACCATCACCAACACAGGTAAAGTAGCAGGAGCCGAAACAGCGCAATTATATATTCAGAAACCAAACTCCGGCATTACCAGGGCAGATAAAGAATTAAAGGGCTTTGAAAAAGTTTTCCTGCAACCCGGCCAATCCAAAACAATCAGCATTGCGCTTGCACAAAATGCTTTTCAATATTATGATGAAAGCAAAAAAGCATGGGCAACAGAAAAGGGGCTGTATAATATTTTGATTGGAAGTTCGAGTGCAAATATTTTATTGAATAAATCGGTTACACAATAGTTCAAATTATAAACATCAGCATAATGAGAAATTTATTTATTTTTTTGGCGCTCTTTTTTTACCAATCAGCAACCGCACAAACATTTAAGACTGAAGTAAAACCATTGCCTGATGAGGTTTGGTACGGGGCTTACACAGCCAAAGCCTTTTGTAATACGCCATTGAAGGACCTAACCTTTCAACCTTACCAGCCGAACGAAAAGAAAAAAGATTTGGCAACTGACAACCGTGGCAACCAGGCAGCACCGGTGTTGGTTTCCAACAAAGGCAGGTATGTGTGGAGCGATGAACCATTTGCTTTTGAGTTTAGAGAAGGCACGCTTATAATTAGTTCTGAAAAAGAAAAAGTGGAGGCAGTAAATGGCGGTTCTTCTTTGAGAGACGGATATAAAGCAGCCATGCAAAAGCATTTTCCGCCGTCGGGCAAAACTCCCAATGAGTTAATGTTTACCATTCCTCAGTACAACACATGGATTGAACTGGGTACCAATCAAAATCAAAAAGATATTATCAAATATGCCAATGATGCTTTGCAAAACGGTTTCCCTGCAGGCACCTTCATGATTGATGATGGCTGGGCAAAGCACTATGGCAATTTTGAATTTGACCCATCGGTTTTTCCTGATCCAAAAGCAATGATGGATGAACTGCATGCGAAGGGTTTTAAAGTAATGCTTTGGCTCACACCATTTGTAAGCCCTGATAGCAGGGAGTTTGGCGAATTGACAAGGTTAAAAGCATTGGTATTAAAAAAAGATTTAAAGAGACCTGCGTTAATAAAATGGTGGAACGGGTACAGTGCCTGTTTAGATTTAACCAAACCTGCAGCGGTAAACTGGCTCACGGCAAAACTTAAAAATTTACAAACACAATACGGCGTTGATGGCTTTAAGTTTGATGCTGTTGATTTTGATTTTTATTCCAAAGGGTCACCTGTTTTTCCAAACGAAGAAACAAATACAAACGGTCCCATACAAGCTGAGATGTATGGTAAACTGGGAGCTGAATTTGATTTCAATGAATTTAGAGCCGGTTGGAAAAATGGCAACCAGCCCGTTGCACAACGCTTGCAGGACAAACAATATTCATGGGATGATTTAAAATTACTGGTACCTGATATGGTTTCTGCCGGCATCATTGGTCATCCATACACCTGTCCGGATATGATAGGTGGCGGCCTGCGGTCCACTTTCGAAAATATTGATTATGCTAAGTTCGACCAGGAATTGATGATACGTTCTGCACAAGTGCAGGCATTGATGCCCATGATGCAATTTTCCGTTGCGCCATGGCGTGTGCTTGATACCATGCACTTACGCATTTGTAGAGAAGCTGCAATGTTGCATACAAAAATGGGAGCTTACATTTTTGGTCTGGCGCAACAATCTGCCAAAGACGGCGAGCCTATTGTGCGGCACATGGAGTATGCTTTTCCCAACGAAGGTTTTGAAAGCAGCGACGACCAGTTTATGCTGGGTGATAGATACCTGGTAGCGCCAATGATTGTTAAAGGCGGTACAAGAACAGTAAAATTGCCAAAAGGAAACTGGGTAGATGAATTAGGAAAAAAATATAAAGGTGGAAAGCTGATAACGATTGAGGTGCCATTAGACAGGTTACCATATTTTCAGCTTCAGGCAATTAAGGGTAAGAAGTAGAAAAAATATAATTTATTTGTTGAAAGCAGTCCATTTAGTTCAGTTTGAGGTGAATATTTCTTAAAGTAAATTTCTGCTGAAGACCAAAATATATTAACAATTAATATTGTCCGAAAAAACTAGTTGAAGTCGCTTAAACGATTACTCATTAAAGGCTCTAGCCCCTCTCCTTTGGAGAGGGGTTGGGGTGAGGACGTTTGATAAAGGTTTTAGAAATGTAAGTCGGACAACAATAATTTAGAATATGAAATACAATTCTTATTTGACACGCTGGTTATG
>JBBSKH010000192.1:0-5143 GCA_038256495.1 Chitinophagales bacterium | reverse complement strand
AAGTAGTTGCACCCGCTATGTTTGTAAAAAATCCCCCGCCGTTTGTACTCACCTGCCATTGATACGTAAGCCCTGTGCCCGATGCTGTAACACTGAAGGTGGCATCAGAACCTGCACATACTGTAACGCTTGAAGGTTGAGTGGAAATTACCGGGACAGAACTCGGAAGAATTAAAGTAATGGTATCTGCAAAAGTTGTTCTTACCATACTCGCATTAAACAAACTTGATCTCATACTTACCGTGGCGGTGTTGATAATATCAATATCATCTACAAACCAGCCGGTAGGCGTACCGGTACCCGCCGTATTATCATCAGAGCCAAACCTAAAGCGAAGTTTTATTGATTGGCCTGCAAAAGATGATAAGTTAGCAGTGGTTTTAATAAATGCAGGTATCGAACCGGAATATGCTGCCCTGTTGGCCAAATTATTTCCCGCGCCCCCTCCTAATGTACTACTATAAGGGTTTGTAAGCATTGTAAATCCTAAATCAGTCCAGATGGTTCCACCGTTAGTACTGATTTCAACCACACCTCCATCCCAGCCGGCTTCTGTATTAAACCTATGCCAAAAACTTAATTTAGGATATACGCTCGCTCCGGCAGGTAAGGCAATTTCACTCGTTAATTCCAATCGTTTATCGGTAGCAATGGCTTCATTTTCTGCAAAAAAAGCATTAGGTGCAGAGTTAGATTGCATTGTGGAAACCGTCCACAAATTGCCCCCCGCAGGAACTGTTGTTACAGGCGTCCAGGATGCAGGCATTGTAGCAGGTACGGGTTCGCTTAGTAAAGTGACCGGGGCAAAATAGGAGCCTGCATTTATGTTTACTGTAAAACTATAGTCAACAGTTGTACCTGCAGGCTGGGTTAAAGAAAAACTTACTACTCTGTTGGCAGCATTGTAAGATCCGCCGCTAACATAAGTTACGTTTAAAGGTAATGTATCTGTAAGTGTGTAACCTGTGAAGCCGGAACAAGCATCAGTAGTTACCCTGTTTATATAAGTAATGTTTTGACCTTCAGGAACAGCAATTGGCGTACTTTGTAATAATACCAATGCGGCACCCCCGTTTGTAAAGCTGGGTATCTGATCTGTAACACTTGCAGAAGAACCCTGTGATGCACCCAAGCCCATTCCTCTTCTTCGGAATGCTTCTAATATGGTACATCTGTATGCGCCGGCATATAAATTTAAATCTGCTTGCAAAATTGCATCCCTTGCGGAAATAAACCCCGGGCTGCAGGGTTGTAATTTCAAACCTTCGGTCACTAATTTTAAAGCTATGGAATTTCCTCCCGCGCCGGATGCATTAAAAAGATTTGTATTAATAGTCCCTACCTGGTTAATTATCCCCCACGTCATATCCCACAAAACTGCGCACCATATTTCTCCTCTGCTATGGACTTGTGCCGGTATAGAAGCTGCATACACTTTATTATTTATTGCAAAATTGGTAGTATACCGCTGTGAGCGGATGCCTAAGCCCGTTATCGGTTGATTGAGTACATATGTACCAATTCCTCTCGGCGAATTAAATCCGGTACTTAGCGTAGCCGTTGCCCAGTCTTGCGTATACATTAAAGAATAATAATCGCTGATGCCTTCACCCATTTGCTCAGCATTTTGCAAACAACTGAAGCCATTTCCTGTTAAACGATTACTTATACCATGAGTATATTCATGAACAATAATGCCGTTATCTACATCCCCATCTCTATCGGGATTAGGAGCCGTCCAAATATACATTTGCATTCTGCCGCTGGTACCATCCGCCGGGGTTGAAAAGTTTGCATTGTTTACACCTGAGCCATCTTGTGCATCTGCAAACACAAAATCACCCTGATTACCTCCTCTGCCTAAATTATCCCCCTGGAAATTACGAGCAGGTTCATCAAAACCATACTGATAGGTAAGATCATGAATAATATTATTCCAGTAAAATAAGTTTACAGTATTGAATTGTTGATTTTGAACAGGTGACGATTGAACGGGATCAACGGTAAAATCCGGTACAAAATCAAAATTCAATGGATCAGGTGATGTAGATGATACCACCTGTGCAGGTGCGGTACCATTGTTAGCATTTCTATCTTCCTGCGCCCATACATTATTTCCTCTTGTAAAATCGTAATTGGTAGTTCCTATTGTGTGCCATTTAAGCGTAGTTGCATTATTACCGGCCCCGGATAAGTTCCATGGATTGCTAACTAATGCGGGCGTTCCTCCCGGATGAGTCGGGCTTTCTGCAGGATACGGTATAACACGATAACTAGCATTGTTTACTGCCAGAGGACTAAGAGGGCCATAATTATTTTGTGCTGACGTTTCTTTAGTAGCCTGAAAAGGATCTAAATTATTTATTACATTATGATCAATATTTTTATGCTCTTTATTATCACAAATTTTGGCAGGGTCATCCCAATTGCAATACACTGTAAGATTATGGATACTGAGTATATTTTTAGTTGTTGCATCTATATTTATCAACCAATAATCTGAACTTGTATTTTGAACAATATAAATTTGCCAACCAAGCTTAACAGTTGCTTTTCCTGTCTCGTCCGGAAACCACATTAACTCTGCAGTTATATTTTCGTATGATATTCCTAATTTACCAAATTCATATTTATTAGCGGTTGCTGTTTTTCCTAATACAGCCGGTTTTTCCGCAGGATTAAGTTTTTTATTAACTATGGCCTCAGAAACTGCCTGTTCGGGGGAGACCCCGGGTACGCCGGTTTTCACATTGGTAACCTTCTCAATATTAGTAATAAAATCACCTGCTTTAGATATTAGTTTGCCATCTTTAAAAGCAAGTGTAATTATTTGATTATAGACAGTAATCCCTTTATAAGCTTGCTGCAAATAAACCATTGTGGTTCCTGCAAATTTGTTTTTGTAAGTGCTAACAATAATAGCCTCACTTAAATTTTTATAAGGAATATTAAGAAGAGCTTTATTGGATTGAACAAGTTCCATAGCCACTAATTTTTCAACATTTGTGGTTTGAGACGTGGCAAAAAGAGCTGTGGTTATTGCTAAGAATAACAGTAAAGATTTTTTCATAATTAATTTGAGAAGATACTTTTAGAGCTTCCAAAAATACATAAATAACTCTTATTTTTTAGTAGAATGGAAATTAGATTTGTTAATACATGTTTGTTATTTTTCATCTTGCCTATCGTCGGAGTTCAGTTCTCGTTTCCCAAAATATAATTTGAACAACAGGCCCCTAACAAAAATTGAAATATTTTCATTCTTCTATTTAAAAATATTAATAGTAATGAAAGAATTTGACTCTTAAAAAAAGAGGCTGTCTCATAAGTAGGCAGCCTCTTTTTTATTTTCAAGAAAACACCCTCACTTTTCCCCAACGTAGCTGTATAAGTTATGATCTGCCGTCCGGCAGCATTTTATTTTGTTTTTTTGTCTGAGAAGTATGGCAAAAGGACCCGTATTACGACCCGTTTTCAAAGCATATCATCAACGGCAGGCAATGTTGCTGCCGCCGAGTTTAGATGAGCTCATCGCAACTGATCATCCGGTAAGGGTGGTAGATGAGGTATTGAGTAAAATCAATGTAGAACCTCTTATAAAAAAATATCCCACAGGCGGTGCCGGCAGCTATCACCCCGCCATGCTTCTGAAAGTATTGGTGTATGCCTACATGAATAATATTTACAGCAGCCGTAAAATAGAGGAAGCGCTGCAGCAAAACATCCACTTCATGTGGCTCAGCGGTATGAGCACGCCGGATCATAATACGATAAACCGTTTCAGGGGAGAGCGGCTGAAAGAAACACTTAAAAAAATATTTGTGCAGGTGGTAGAGTTGCTTGCAGCAGAAGGTTTGCTGAGCTTAAAGGATCTTTATACCGACGGTACAAAAATAGAAGCCAATGCTAACCGCTACACCTTTGTATGGGGCAACAGTATCAAGACCAATAAAGAAAAAATGAAGCAGCAGCTCAATGATCTCTGGAAGTATGCTGCAGGCATAGCAGCAGCAGAATCGGATGATACAGACCCGGGCGGTTTTGATAAAATAAATAAAGAAAAAGTAAAAGAAACGATAGCCAAAATAGATAAGGCATTACAGGACAAGCCTGATGTAAGCAAAGCAATAAAACAAAAGTTGAACTATGCAAAAAAGCATTGGCCCGATGCGCTTGACAGATATGAGGCACAGGAAAAAATAATAGGCGAAGGCCGCAACAGCTATTCTAAAACCGATACGGATGCCACATTTATGAGGATGAAGGAAGACCATATGAAAAACGGCCAATTAAAAGCCGGCTATAATCTTCAAATAAGCACCAACAATCAATTTATTGCCAACTATACTATCCATCAGGCTACAACCGACACTACTACTTTGCCGCAGCATCTTAATGATTGCATTGAACAATATAATCAGGTTCCTCAAAGCATCACCGCAGATGCGGGCTACGGCTCAGAAGAAAACTATACACTCTTAGAGCAAAATAATATCACGCCTTTTGTAAAGTACAATCAGTTCGACAGAGAGCAAAATGAAAATATACAAAGCAAAAAACCCTTTGCGGCAGAGAAGCTGTTTTATAATAAAGAAGGAGATTTTTATGTATGCCCCATGGGTCAGCACATGCACACCGGTGGCAGCTACACTAAAAAAACTTCCACCGGCTTTATACAAACCATTACCAAATATGCGGCAAAGAACTGCGCCGGCTGCCCGCTAAACGGTATATGCCACAAAAGCAAAGGCAATCGGGTTATAGAAATTAATCATGAACTGACACAACTGAAAATAAAGGCACAGCAGCTTTTGCTTAGTCCGGAAGGCATCACAAAAAGAAAGCAAAGATGCCATGATGTGGAACCGGTATTTGGGAACATAAAAAATAACCACGGCTTCAAACGTTTTATGCTTCGGGGCAAAGAAAAAGTCGCAATCGAAAGCGGGTTACTCTCCCTGGCGCACAATCTTAGAAAGAAAGTAGCGGCAAACATTAAAAAAGCAGCTTAAAACAAGTTATCAACTTGTTTTTTGAAAAAATACAGGCGGGTGACCAACTCTAAAAACTTGTGCAATTAAAATCAACTCAGAAAATAATATTCAAAAGAAAACCGTCTCACGTAATTGTGAGACGGCCTCTT
>JBBSKH010000191.1:0-5228 GCA_038256495.1 Chitinophagales bacterium | reverse complement strand
TATCGATTGAAAACAAATACCGCATTTCTTTTACAGCAGGCAGGGAAATAGATGTTCATATCCTCATCACTGATACTTACTATTCCACTAAAGACATACTCGCTACCTCCTACTGGAATACCTCTTATGCAATTTTTGGCAGAACCCTAAACGATTTTTCTGGTAGTGCAGGCCAGGTGAGTAAAACCAGATTAATGACATTGTTACTTTGCCATGAAATGGGACACTTGCTTGGCCTCGTAAACCAGGGCACGGCAATGGTTACCAATCACCAGGATGTTGCTCATGGTGCACATTGCAATAATATAAACTGCTTAATGAATTTTGGAATTGAAACTACACTTGTAACGGGCAACCCCGTAACCAGCGGCATTCCGTTACTGGATACGAATTGCCATAATGACCTTAAGGCAAACGGTGGAAAGTAACATAGCAGTATTATCAACCCGCAGTGTAGTTTCCCATATTATCAACTATAAATTACTTTGCCGTCGTTTGGCTTCCTTTTCTAATTCGCCGCAGCCTTACCTCAAACCCTTATTGTGCCAAAGCTGGCAGCGCAAGCAGATAGGTCTGTTTAGTTTTTTCATCTATACATTTACACCAAAAAGATATCCTGCTAATGCCGTCAATCCCATTGCTACTGTACCCCAGAAGGTAATTCTCATAATTGCTTTTGTAACACCTGAGCCACCCGTTTTTGCTGCGAGTGCACCTAAAACTACCAGGAAGAAAAGCGCAAACCCGTAGAGAGCATACTCTATATTCTTCAAAGGTAAAAAGAGCGTAACAATAAGCGGCAATATGCCACCAACAGTAAATGCTGCACCAGAAGCAAATGCAGCCTGCATTGGTTTGGCTTTGCTTATTTCATTCAGCCCCAATTCATCTCTTATGTGTGCTCCTAATGCATCATGGCTTGTTAATTCTTTGGCAACGGTTAAAGCCGTTTCTTTTTTTAGTCCTCTTTGTTCGTAGATGGCTGCCAGCAGTTGCAATTCAATTTCGGGCGTTTCCAGTAGTTCTATTTTCTCCCGTTCAATGTCTGCATTTTCAACATCTGTTTGCGAACTAACAGATACGTATTCACCTGCTGCCATAGATAAAGCCCCGGCTACCAGCCCGGCTAAAGTAGCTAATACAATCGGATCTCTAAGATCACTAGCAGCAGCCACACCTATTGCCAGGCTCGATGTTGATAATATACCGTCATTGGCACCAAGCACTGCCGCTCTTAACCAATTACTCCGGTGTATATAATGGTTGTCTAAATAATTGTCGATATTTTTTGCGGGTTCATTCATCTTAACGGGTTAGTTTAATTACACACAATGGGTTTATTGCTGTATAAACTTAGTGCATTTTATTCAACGCAGTCGCTCATGGAAGATGCTGCAACCTATTCCCAGCATGACGTTGAAGCGGATGACAACTTAACTTCGGCGCAGTGGGCCGCCATTGAGCAGGCCCGTGATCAAGTAAAGAACGGTCAATTTAAAACTTATGTATCTGTAAAAGAACATTTTGTCCAATGGCTTACAAGGTAATTATTTCGGATGAAGTGTTCAGCGCATTAAATGCGGTGATACTTTACCTGGAGAATAAATAATCGAAAAAACATGCTGAAAATTTTCTGATTACTTTTTATGAAAAGGTTGATATTCGCCGCCAAAGCGCCACACGATTGTTTTTTGCTATGCTTCATCGCATCAAATCAAAAAAAATCCTGCTCCCTTTTTTGGCAGCAGGATATATAAGCGGCTCAATTATTTATTTAGATGCCAGTTCAATCATCGTATCAATTTCATCAATTAATTCATCTTCTTTGCCCGAATAACCTACAGACTTAAAGCGAATTTTCCCATTGCCATCTACAACGAATTTAGTTGGAATGCCCGCCACTTTATATGCAGCCACCATTTTATCATCGGTGTCCATTAACACATAAAAAGGGTACTTCTTTTTCTCCATAAAAGTTCTGGCGTTTTCCACTTTGTTTTCTACTGTTTCCCAGGTGTCAACAAACAGGAATTTTACTTTCTCATTGTCTTTGTATTTCGCCAGCGCCTTGTTCATGCCCGGCATAGAAGCAATACAGGGCCCGCACCAGGTTGCCCAAAAATCTATTACAAGCGTCTTGCCTTTCAACTCATCAAGCGACACCAGTTTACCATCCATATCTTTCAGGCTAAATGAAGGCGCCGGTTCGTTGATCATGCTGGCTTCAACCTGGGCCCTCTTCTTTTCTTTTGCATCTGCTTCCAGCGCTGCCAGGTAAGTGTCGAAACCTTCATTTCCTTGGTGATTGATGGTATACAGATTTTTTAATGAAGCCTTTGTATCGGTTGTAGCTACTCCATCTTTAACGAAGCCGGCTAGTAAAGCCTCCGCTTCTTTTGGCGGCAAAACCTTTTCTGCCAGCAGCGCATAGCGCTCATTGTACTCAGCATCTTTAAATTTCTTTTGTTCCGCCCCCAGCTTTGCATAAGGAAAACCGGTTTTATAGTCACCCATCTTATACATGATGTAAGCGTAGGTATCTGCATACATGGCATAAGTATTTTTGCGCTGCTCAAGCCATTGCTTTTTTGTTATCCCGTCTGGTTTATTTTCTGCTGGCGTTTCTGCTTCGTTTTTTGCATACATGGTGGCTTCGTAAGAAAGTTTCTTAGCCATTTCAATATCCTTGCCTTCCTTCGCCATGTTCCAGGATATGTTGTTGTTGTTAGAAGCCCACGCCGACTTATCTAACATGCCATTCCATTTGGCATAATTTGCATAATCGCCCGCTTCTGCATAGCCATTGGCCATCATGCCTTTTAAATTCTGCACAGTAAATTTGTCTTCTTCCCCGGCAGGATATTTTGCCAGGTAGGTTGTTACCAGTTGCTCTTTTTTGGCCGGATCTTTTTCTTTATAAATTTCCTGTATAGCATCCGTTTTATTCCATTTGCCATCAGGGTAAGCTGCCTTCATGGCCGTTTTCAGTGCTTCGGTTTTGTCTTTGTCTTTTAAAACACTGTACCCCTGAATCAAAAAGATATAGTCTGCTTCAATCAGGTTCTTTTTTGTAGCTACGCTTTCAAGTTCAGCCGCTATAACAGGTTTCGCTTCATCCTTCTTAACCCTGTTTAATACAACAAAATAATTTCCCATGAACGCAGGGTCGTTTTTAAGAGCGGGATAAGCAGCCAGTCCGTCTTGTAGCAATTGCAGGCCTTTATCAGCATCGTTTGCCATGCCAAATAAATATTCTCCGTAGCCCATTGATAGTGTAGCCGCATTTCTGTAATACCCTTCCACCGGCTTATTGTCTTTACCGTAAACTGGCAGCAGGTAGCCAAGTGTTTTGTTATTGTCTTTCACTTCTTCGTTAGAAAATCCAAAAGCAATTACGGTAGCTTCCTTATCAATTGTAAAACTACCTGTGTAGTTGCTACCTTTCGCTGTTACAAGCGGTTCCAGTACTTTAAGCCCCGACTTTGTAAACTGGTACACTACCACATCAACAGTTTTTACATCAATAAGCGGGGATGCTTTTTTGTTGTAATCAAAACTAACTACACTGCCCGCCGCAGGATATGCTGGCTTAAATGTGAGGGCATCAAATTGTTGCTGCGCCTGCAGGCTGGTAATGCCTGCTGTTAACATTAAACAAAAGATTAATTTTTTCATAATACAGGGTTGACTTGTGAGGAATTTTCTAAGATATAAATATTATTCAGTAATTGCTATGCCGTATTTTGTTTTAACAAATTAAATAATAGGTGACTGGCATTTTGAAACATCTCAATGTTGAACGGTTTTGAAGCTTTTGCTGAAGTAGTTGCCGCCCCCACTCTGCAAGCTTTATTTTCCTGACCGGATGTATTTTGCTATCAGTCCAAAGCGGCGTCTCCGTAGGGAACATTGCATTGTGCAAAATTGAAACGTCCACAGGTATGTTGCATGCGCTAAGAGAGACTTTGTTAGTGAAAATAACCGCCCGTGTAATAAGCCGCCCTTTATTTTATCCTTTGGCAGCACTCCCCTAATTTTAGGGCTAATCATACACCCGCGGCGGCTGCACAATAACATGCAGTTGGCCTGGTCTTAACTTTTAGAAAGATACGATGTACAAATTTTTTATTCCTGGTGCTTTGCTGCTGTCAATATCTGCCAGCGCACAACAGAAAATTGATTTTGAAACTTACAATCCTCCATCTACCCTGGTGGTGCCCATGCACCCGCTCACAAAGGCTAAGTTTCCTTTTATTGATGTGCACAACCACCAGTACCGGATGCCCACCATAGAGCTGAATACCATTACCAGCGATATGGACAAACTAAATATGCGGGTAATGGTGAACCTGAGTGGCGGCAGCGGCGACCAACTGCGGGATGCTGTTACCAATGCCCGCCAAAACAAGCCCGGTCGTTTTATGATATTTGCCAATGTAGATTTTAAAAATGTGGGCGAACCTGGCTGGGGAGAAAAGGCAGCAAAGCAACTGGAAGAAGACGTGAGGAATGGTGCCAGTGGTTTAAAGATCTTTAAAAGCCTTGGCTTTTCTGTAAAAGACATCAGCGGCAAGCGTGTGCCTGTAGATGATGAAAGGCTTGACCCTGTTTGGAAAAAGGCGGGTGAACTGAAGATACCGGTGCTGATACATACGGCAGATCCCAAATCTTTTTGGGATTCGCTGAACAATAGTAACGAACGCTGGCTGGAACTCATCATTAATCCTAACCGCAAACGGGGAGCCGATAACCCGGTGCCTTTTGAAACGTTGATTGCAGAGCAACACCGGCTCTTTAAAAAACACCGCAACACTACTTTTATTGCAGCACATTTTGGCTGGTATCCCAACGACTTAAACAAACTAAGCAGCATACTTGACGAAATGCCGAATGTGCTGGTGGAGTTTGGAGCCGTTATTGCAGAACTGGGCCGCCAACCAAAAACGGCTAAAGCTTTTTTTACAAAATACCAGGACCGCATCTTGTTTGGTAAAGACAGTTGGGTGCCGGCAGAATACGCCACTTATTTTCGGGTGCTGGAAACAGAAGATGAATATTTTCCTTACCATAAAAAATACCATGCTTACTGGGCTATGTATGGCATGGGTTTGTCTGACTCTATTTTGAAGAAGATCTATTATAAAAATGCGCTACGTATTTTACCTAACATAGATAAAAGCGGCTGGCCAGAATAGCTTAAACAACCTGTGGTACGGGGAATGTGGGGT
>JBBSKH010000190.1:0-5307 GCA_038256495.1 Chitinophagales bacterium | reverse complement strand
TCCAATAAACTACAAACCATCACGTATGAACTTACGGTTAAGAATAATAAGAAAGAAGCGTTGACCTATATTCTGAAAGATCAATATCCCATCAGCACTACCAAAGAAATAGATGTAACCCTGGAAGAAAGCAGCGGTGCTTCTGTGAACAAAGAAATAGGCGTGCTTACCTGGCAATTGCAACTGGCACCAGGCGAAAGTAAAAAAGTAAGGATGAGTTATAGTGTAAAATATCCCAGGGGGAAATTGTTGAATTTGAATTAAGCCTTAAATCAATTTTTGTGTGTTGAATTCAGGATTCGCCAGCAAGTAATTGCTGGCGGATCTTTCATGGGTGTAGTAAATATTGCATTTTGCTACAAGGATTGGGCTCCTCTGGAGCCTAAAAAATTATTACCGCAAGATTGTGCCGCCCCATCGGGGTTACAATATGTAGTAGCTGGAGCCTAAAAATAATTACCTTAACATTATGCGGCTCCATCGGGGCTACATCTTTGTAGCAATGTAAACCATAATAATTGGGCCGCTCCGTAGGTGCGGAATATTACAAAAAAGCCACCCCGTAAAGAGTGGCTTGCCATTATTAAGAAATCTATCTTACTTTATTTCGTATTTCTTCTTGTAACGCTCGTTTAACTGCTTGTGTTTATCATCAAGGTTTATATTTCTACCTTCTATCAATGCTGTTGTTACCACGCTGCTCTTCATATCCAACAGATCACCATTACTGATGATGATATTGGCATCTTTACCAACTTCAATACTGCCGGTACGATCTGCAATACCCAGGATCTTTGCGGCATTTAAAGTAATAGCCTGCAAGGCTTCCTCTTTGCTCAATCCATAACTGGCAGCCGTACCTGCATTAAACGCCAGGTTACGTCCGGTGGTTTGGCCGTCTTCATCAGTTAATGCAAATAATACCCCGGCCTGTTGTAATGCAAGCGGTGTTTTAAATGGCTGGTCAACATCATCATCTTCAGAAGTTGGCAGGTTGTGCAATTGCTGTAAAATAACCGCAATGTTGTGCTGCTTCAGCAAGGGAGCTACCTGGTAGCTTTCGCTTCCACCAACAATGGTTACATCAAAGCCAAACTCATTTACAAAATCTATGGCCACCAGCATTTCCTTTACGAGGTTGCAATGCACAAATAATTTTTCTTTTTTGTCGAACAAACTTTTTACCGCTTCAAATTTTAAATTGGTAGTTGTGTGTTTCTTCTCTGCATGGTAGGCTTTTGCCTGGCGGAAAAATTCTTTCACCATATCAATTTTATCCAATGCCGATTTTACCGGGTCGGCATCTGAACCGCCCCTGCTGCCAACGCCCCTGCGAGGCCTGTTAAATAGTGATGGCATGTAAAAATGCATGGCTGTATTTTGATGATAAGCTGCATCTTCCCAGTTCCACGCATCAAATTGTACCACGCTGCTGTTGCCAGCCAGCAGGTTGCCCTGCGGGGCTATATTGGCCAGCAATATGCCGTTGCTGCGAAGCGTATTGATGATCTTCGAATCGGTATTGTAAGCTACAATACTGCGGATGCTGGGATTTAGTTCGCCCATTTCATCAAAATCGTTGCTGCCTTTTACTGCGCTGCCGATCTCCTTTAAACCAGTTTTTGTATTGCTGAGTATCAAACCGGGATACACGTGCTTACCTGCTGCGTCTATTACGGTAACATTACCTGAAGGAACAGCAAGGTTGCTGCCCAGCTTTTCTATTTTGCTGTCAACAACCTGTATATCGGTTTGTTGCAATACCTGCCCGTTACCAACATGCACGGTACCATTTTTAATAATGGTTATGCCTTTGTGCGCCGGCGTAGGATACACCGTTTCCTGGGCTTTTGTGCTGCATACACCAAGCGCCAAGGCACTTATTATTGCTATATATTTTTTCATTTTCATTTTTTAAAAGTTCATCTCGCAAAGATTGTTAACTGCTGTGTTGTGAAGAAAATTAGTCAAGGTCTTCTACCATGATGCCATGGCTATGGCCATGCTCTTCGCAACTGTACATTTTCATCATACTTGGTGTAGGCTTTCCCACGGGGGCGCCGTTCTTTTTTTCTCCCAGCATTTTTTGTATCAACCTGTTTCTTTCTGCACTTACCTGCCTGCGCAGTTCTTTGTCTTTTTCACGGTCAAAATAAACGATGCCGTCCACTACTGTTTTTTCAGCCTTTGCGTAAACGCTCAATGGGTTATCGCTCCAAACCACCAGGTCAGCATCTTTGCCTGCGGCAAGGCTGCCCACTTGTTTGTCTACATGCATCATTACTGCAGGATTCAGGGTCACCATCTTTAGTGCATCTTCTTCGCTCATGCCGGAATATTTTACAGCTTTGGCTGCTTCCTGGTTCAGGCGGCGGGCCATCTCAGCATCATCACTGTTGATGGCAACGTTAACACCTACGCTGTGCATAATGCCGGGGTTGTAAGGGATAGCATCCTGCACTTCCAGTTTATACGCCCACCAATCGCTGAAAGTAGAGGCACTTGCACCATGCGCTTTCATCTTATCTGCCACCTTATAGCCTTCCAGTATATGTGTAAATGTATTGATGGTAAAACCAAACTGTTCTGCCATGCGCATGGTTTCTATAATCTCGCTTTGTACATAACTATGGCAGGTGATAAATCTTTTCTTATTCATGATTTCTACTAGTGCATCCAGCTCAAGATCCCGTCGTACATTTTTTGCATCCGGTCCTTTTAGTGCATTCTCATAATCCTTGGCACGGGTAAAGGCATCTACCTGCACCTGCTGCACACCCATTCTTGTATCGGGAAAACGATTGTTTACAATGGAAGATGTACGCTTCACATTTTCGCCAAGGGCGAATTTTATAAAGCCGTCTGAGCCTTTAAATTTCAGGTCTTCAGCATTGGCACCCCACCGTAGTTTAATAAGCTGTGTTTGTCCGCCAATGGTATTAGCGCTGCCATGCAGAATATGCGAGGAAGTTACACCTCCGCTCAGTTGCCTGTAAATATTAACATCGTCAGGGGCAATATTATCTGCAATACGCACTTCGGAAGTTACACTCTGCCCGCCTTCGTTAATAGAAGCCGCAGCAATATGACTATGTTCATCAATGATGCCCGGCGTAATATGCTTCCCCGTTGCGTCCACAATGCGGGCCTTGCTGTTGGTCAGATTTTTGCCAACGGCAGCAATCTTACCATTCTGCACAAGCACGTCTGCATTTTGCAGAATGCCTTCTTTTTCATTGGTCCAAACCGTAGCATTTTTAAACAGGATGGTTTCCTGCTGCGGCGCTTCTTCCCAACCATAAGCCATGTTTGGGTAAGTGAGTTTTCCTATTTCTTTATCGGCCTTTTTCTTAATGCTGTCAGCTTTTTCTGCAAGCCCGGCAGTAAAAGCGGCTGTCCACCACAGGTAGTTACCGCTGCTATCTATTCCGGTTCCGTTCCATGCCTTGCCGTTATTAGCACCACTTAACCGGTATCCTTTTTTAGCCCGCTTACTTTCATTAAAACTCAGGGTAACAAGGCTGCCGCTTACATTTAGCTTTGCCGCTATGGTATCCTTGCTGATAAGTTCGGCAGCTTTCCTGCTTTTTACATCAAGATTAAAATTTTTGATGCCATCATTGGTGTGAAGGGTCACATTATATTTGCCCCTCACATCCTCCATGCCATCTTCTTTTATCTCGTATTTTTCACCTTGTACCCAGTTCTGGATCAGAAAAGTTTTTTCTTCAAATACCGGTCCGCTGGTGATGATGAAATTAGCCCATTTGCCTGCATCAATGCTACCTGTTTCGTTGTATACATTCAGCAATGTGGCTGGCGTTTTTGTAACGGCTTCCAGCGCTCTTTTGGCTGTTAAGCCATATTCCATTGCCTTGCGGATGTTGGCAATAAATTGTTTTGGATCTTTCAGGTCGGCCGAAGTTAAACAAAAGTTGATGCCTGCTTTTTCGAAAGCACCAGGGTTGGTAGGTGCCATTTCCCATTGCTTTAAAGTAGCCAGCGAAATAAAGCGTGCTTCGTTAGGATCTTCTACATCCATTGCCTCGGGAAAATTAATCGGCAAAATAAAGCTCGCTTTTGTGGCTGCCATTTCTTTCATTCTTTCATATTCATCTCCACCGCCTTTAATGATAAACTGGTAGCCATATTCATCCCCAATTTTATCAGCCCTCAGGTCATTCCATTTATCGTTGGCTTCAAATATCTGCGGCAGCGAAAGATTCCGGTTCCAGGCCTCAAGGCTTAGATTGGTTCCTTCTGTTACTGGCTTGTTCTTATACCAGTTTGCATCCAGGTAGGTTTGCCTTAGCAGCGCAATACTTCCCATCAGGCTGTTGGGGTAATTTTGAGTAGAGCTTCCCTTGCTGAAAGAAAAATGCGAGGAAGCTTTTTCTTTAATGATGGTAAAGTTCTCTGGTTTATCTGCCAGGGTAACCACGGTACCTGTACCACGGGCAATACCATCTTTCTGATGGGTGAGTACAACGCCGAAACCTGCTTCACGAAGGGTTTTGGCTTGTTTGCTGTCAGCAGCAAAAATGGTAAAGCCATCCGTTTCTGAATGAATAGACTGATTCCAGCCATAGGCTCCTTTCGTATTACTGGTGAGCTGTGCAGGTGCAAGGAAATTGAACCCACCACCCTGGCGCTGCGGGGCGCTGATACCATAATCAGTATAAATATCGATAAAAGAAGGATAAATGTATTTGCCTTTACAATTAATGACGGTTGCATCTGCCGGTATTGTTACCTGCTGACCCACCGCAATTATTTTACCTTCTTTAATAACCAGGGTGGCATTACTAATGCTGTTATCAGCATCTTTAACAATGGTGGCATTGGTAAAAGCATAGCTGCCGGTTCGTTTGTCGGCAACACCATTTACAGGAAATGTTTCCTGGCTAACGGCCACGGTAACCTGCAATGTCAGGACTAAAAACAGCATGGCTGTTTTAATTTTACTCATAAGAGTTGATTTATGAATTGGTGAAAAAAGTTGTGTAAAATAACTTAGAATATGCAAATGACCTAACCGTTCTTCATATATTAAATGCTTAGAAATCAGCGCCTGCCAAAATTCCCAGCGAGTGCTCAATCAATTTTTCTACTGCTTTGTTGCCATCATTAGAAAAAGTTTGAGCAACCCGGTTGGCAACAATAACGTTCAGACTTACACACTCGTGCCCCATCAGCCAGCCAAGGCCATAAATAGCGGAACTCTCCATTTCAAAATTTGAAATAAAATGATGCTCATGCTTAAAGTCACTGAGTTTATCTATCAGTCCGGGATAAGCAAGACCCAGC
>JBBSKH010000189.1:0-5346 GCA_038256495.1 Chitinophagales bacterium | reverse complement strand
TGGAGCCTGTTAATGTTTTTCCTGCTAACCCTAAGGAAGGCTATGTATTCAACGATAAAAACAAGGATACAAAGCCAAGTGTACTTACAGTAACTGAAGCGAATGGAGCAAATCTTATTTCAGCAGAAATATTTGCATCTACACCCAGTCATTACAATATTCAGGCATCATGGAAAAGTGAGGGTGTAATAACTAAAGGGGATATACTACTAGCTCGCATGAACATTCGGGCGGTGTATGCCCGGCAAGAATCAGGCGATGCTGTCGTTAACTTTTTTGTTCAGCAGGCCAATGCTCCGCATGAAAAAAGCGTCATATTAGAATTAAATATTGGTCCGGAATGGAGGACGATTGATATTCCATTTACTGCATTAAACGATATGCCCGCCGGTGAAGCAGCCATCAATTTTAGCTTTGGGGCGCTTGCGCAAAAAGTTGAAATAACCAATCTTCAATTATTAAATTTTGGCAGGCAAGCTACCCTGGCACAAATGCCCACTACCCGTTTAACCTATGCAGGCAGGCAAGAAGGTGCTGCATGGCGCAAGGAAGCATTGAAACGTATAGAAGAAATACGAACTGCTCCTTTGGTAATTGAGGTAAAAGATGCGAAGGGCAAGCCGGTAAAAGGTGCTACCGTTCATGCACGTTTAGTTGACCCTGAATTCATTTTTGCAACAGCGGTTTCTGCAAACCTTATTGCTTACGATGATAGCGTCTCTAATAAATATCGAAAGCACATTCTCGAATTGTTCAATGCAGTTACGTTAGGCAATCACCTTAAGTGGCCGGTGTGGAGAGACCGCCAGAAGCGTGAGGTAGCAAAGATTGCCATAGACTGGATACTGGATAATAACCTTCGCCTGCGTGGTCATAATTTGGTATGGCCGGCACGAAAATTTACCCCGGCAGACTTTAGCAGGAAGCCTGATTTTGGCCCTTCATTTTCTGATAGCATTACAAAACATATAGAAGAAATTGTGACCTATACCAAAGGCAAAGTATATGGTTGGGATGTAATAAATGAAATGATGCACGAAAAAGATTACTTCGCTGTTATGCCACGCACCGAAGCAGCAGCATGGTTTAAACTGGCCCGCAAATTCGATCCCGGAGCTACGTTATTTATAAATGAGTATTCTATGCTCAATAACATTGCAAGTCCTCAAAACATTGAAACATACCTGGGCGTAATAAAAGAGCTCCAGGGTTACAGCGCACCCATTGATGCCATTGGTGTTCAGGGCCATGTTGGTCGTCAGCCACGCAGTCCTGCACAGGTTCTTACCGACCTTGACATGTTCAAATCAACCGGCCTTCCTGTTCAAATAACTGAATTCGATATCAATTCGCCCGATGAGGAATTGCAGGCCGATTATACAAGAGATTTTTTAATTGCATGTTACAGTCATCCCGTTGTGGATGGCTTTACCATGTGGGGCTTTTGGGAGGCTGATCACTGGAAGCCTTATGCTGCCATGTTCAGGAAAGATTGGACACCTAAACCTAATCTTGAAGTATGGAAAAATTTAGTATTGAACGAATGGCGTACAAATATCAGTGAGGCTTCCAAAGCAGATGGTGTAATAAATGCCAGGGGGCATTTAGGAAAATATGAAATCACGGTAACAAAGGGTAAATCAATAGTGAAAGAATATTACCAGCTAACGAAAGAAGGTAAGCTTCTAACAATTATTTTATAATGGTTATTGATAGGTAAATGTTTTTATCGTTAAACCATTTTTATAGATGGCGCAAAAGCGCACCACACGAATGAACTAAAAAATTGAAAATGATGCAAGGTATATTACGATCTTTTGCTAATGCTGCTATGCTTTTATCCTTGTTTCATAGCAACAAAAAAATCATACTTCCTTTTCTTTTCATCCTGTTTTGCTTCGTAAGCTTTTCGCAATCAAAAAGACAGCCGGTTGATTACGTAGATAATTTTATTGGTGTGAGAGATGCAAACAGCAGCACCGTTTTAGGTCCGCAGTTGCCCAATGCATCTATCAATCCAAGTCCGCAAACCGCACCCGGAAAAATTAATTGGGATATGGATGGATACATAATGGGTAACCCCATTCGTGGGTTTGGGCAATTGCATGTAAGTGGTACGGGCTGGGGTAAATATGGACAAGTGTTTTTATCTCCACAAGTTGGATTGGCGGTAGGCGAAACAGAACATGATTCGCCCAAGGACAACGAAACAGCCACACCGTTTGAGTATGGGGTTACATTGACCAGGTATGGTATAAAAACGGCCGTTACACCTTCGGTTCACAGTGCTATTTACAAATTCACGTTTCCTAAAACAGACAGTGCACACATACTGCTGGATGTGAGCCACAATATTATCGATATAGCATCTGTTATGAAACAGGGCAACAACGGATTTATAGATGGGGAAGTAAAATTTACTAGTGAAAAGAGCGATGAAATAAAAGGCTATGGAACATACAGGGGCGGATTTTCTGATGGAGACTATAAGGTGTTTTTCTGTATCCGTTTAAGTAAACTGCCAGTAAAAAAAGGGACCTGGTTGAATGGCAAAATCAACGCCGGGCAAGCTTCACAACAATCTGAAAAAATAAATGACCGCATAGGCGCTTATGTTCAGTATGATACTAAACAGAACGAAGAAGTTTACCTGAAAGTAGCGGTTTCTTTAAAAAGTATTGAGCAGGCAACAGCATGGCTTGATGAAGAGATACCGGGCTGGAATTATAATAAGGTAAAAAAGGCCGCTAAAAAAATATGGAACAACGAGCTGTGCAAAATAAAAGTAAAGGGTGGAAGTGACAGAGCCAAGCGCATTTTTTATACAGCATCTTATCATGCATCTGTAATGCCCCGCAACCGTACCAATGATGCAATAGGTTTTAATAAAGATGTTCCGGTTTGGGACGATCATCTTGCAGTGTGGGATACATGGCGCACTGTTTATCCACTAAAGGTTTTAACTGATCCGGCTTTAGTTAGTGGCACCATCAATTCTTTTATAGCAAGGCTCCAAAAAAATAAAAAAGTAAGAGATGCTTATGTGGCGCTGAATGATATGAACGTAGAACAAGGTGGTAACAACATTGACAACATCATTGCAGACGCTTATGTAAAAGGTGTACAAGGTGTTGACTGGAACGCAGCTTATAAATTGATGAAACACCAGGCAGACAACGAACGGATGGGTATAAGTTATGGCAAGCCCGATAGCAGTAAAATGTACAAAGAACTGGGTTGGATACCGGCAGGAAAGATGAGCAATTCTGTAACGTTGGAATATGCGTACAATGATTTTTGTGCGGCACAAATGGCCAAAGATTTAGGAACGGAAGCTGAATATCAAAAGTATTTGGATAGAAGCCGAAAATGGATAGCCCTTTGGAACCCGCAAGCGGAAAGCGACGGCTACAAAGGATTTATTGTTCCAAAAAAATTGGGCGGCGATTTCGTTCCAATTGATTTAAAGAAAAAATGGGGTTCATGGCAGGATTATTTTTATGAAGGTAGCTCCTGGACCTATTCCTATTTTGTTCCTCACCAGTTTGATTCCCTTGTAAAAATATCCGGCGGCAAAGAAGCCTTTGCTAAAAAGCTACAATATGCTTTTGAAAACGACCTGATTGATTATGGTAATGAACCTGCATTTCTTGCAGTGCACAGTTTTCATTATGCCGATAGAAGCGATTTAGCCAGTTACTATGTTCGTAAATTAATGAAAGAGAGATTTACCGAAGAGGGAAGTATGGAAAACGATGACAGTGGGGCTATGAGTAGTTGGTTTATTTTTTCCAGTATAGGTTTCTTCCCTAACGCCGGGCAGAATATTTATTATTTAACGGGTGCTGCTTTCCCCTTAACAACACTAAAACTGGGAAATGGAAAGTTGCTAAAAATTACTGCTAAAAATGCTTCAGAAAAAAACATCTACATACAATCGTGTAAAATAAATGGTAAGCCCTGGAAACAATTTTGGTTTAATCATAGTGATATAGCAAACGGCGGAACAATTGAGTTTGTAATGGGTGATAAACCTGTAAAGAAGTAATAAACAATTGAGTAAATATTTAACCATAGGCGTAGATATTGGCGGTACCAGAACAAAATATGGGCTGGTGGATATTGCTTTGGGAAAAGTATTGGATTGCATAATTCTACCTACCGAAAAAGAAAATAGTATTGCCTTTTTACAACAAACTTCCAACGCCATTACCAAATTAAAAGAAGTTGCTGATGAAAATAATGGAAATATAGAAGGTATCGGATTTGGCATTCCTGGTTACATTAATGAAGAAGCGATTATTGCAACCACTTATGGATTTTTAACTTTTATGGAAAATTATCCATTAAAGGCGATCATCGAAAAGGAATACAAGTTGACTTGTTTACTTGATAACGATGCAAGAACAATTTCCTTAGGCGAAGCATTGTATGGGAAAGGTAAAAACCATAGCCGGGTGCTTACCCTCACATTGGGAACTGGTGTAGGAGTAGGCTTTGTTGTAAATAAGCAGTTGAATGAATCATTGCCATTGGCACACATGGCGGGGCATATAAAAATTACGGATGAGGGCGAATTGTGTTATTGCGGCAAAACCGGTTGCCTGGAATCGCTGGTATCTGCAACTGGCATCATAAGCCTTGCTAAAAAATTAAACTGGCAGGCAGATCTGTCAGCAGAATCCATATTTGATGCAGCATTAAAAAATGAAAAAATAGCAGTTAAAATAATAGATACAATAATTGGCTACTTACACACAGGCATTCACAATTATGTGAACATTTATGCACCCGATATGATTGTGCTTGGGGGTGGTATTGCCAAAGGACTAGCGCCTTACCTTGATATAATTAAAGGCCAATCTTATTTGTCAGCTTTTCCGGGTTATTCATTTCAATTAGACGTTTCTGAATTGAACGAAGAAGCTGGTATCGTTGGAAGTGCAGCATTATTTAAAACCAATAAAGCATGATGAATAAAAAAAATAGTTGGTTTTTTTATGCTGTCGCCGCAGGCTTGCTTTGGGGTTTGTGGGGCATAGTGGCAAAGTTAATTTCAGAGGAGGTGAATCCTTACATGAACCACTTGTTGTTTACGGTAGGTATGTTGTTTTCAATACCCTTCGTTATTAGAAAATGCACCAAAGCCAGTTTTAATTTGAAGGGCTTGTTGTGGGGTGTTATTGCAGGCGCTTTTGCTATTACCGGCAACGTTGCAGTGTACCAGGCTTTTAGTAATGGCGGGCAGGCATCTATTGTTATACCGGTCACTAATTTGTATCCACTGGTAACCATTGTTATTGCCATTATTGCTTTTAAAGAAAGGTTGAATTGGTTAAATGTAGT
>JBBSKH010000188.1:0-5388 GCA_038256495.1 Chitinophagales bacterium | reverse complement strand
GTTGCATTACCATTTACAACTATAAAAGAAGGCACAGCAGCCTCAACTGGCAGATACCAAATGATCTACACCAGCAACAGGGACCGCAAATAAGAAGATGGAAAAACTAATACCAAAACAACGCTAAACCAAAAACAATGACGCCAGCAACCTAAGCAGCCAACGCACAAAAAAACAGTTGCTTTAGCTGTGGACTACACAACTATTTTTTTGCCTACGCCACAGTCAAAAATCTTTTATAATCAACCTTATTCTGGATGAATTATCTTAGTCAACGAATAGCAGGATTTATTTAATAACACAGTGAACTTTTTTCAGGACGGGTCATATCGCTATCAGCATCGGTTTCGGCGGACGTAATTCTTTTGGGCTTTTGTTTGTTAGCTTCAACTTTTGTATTTTTATTGGGCTGCGGTTCCGGGCTGACGATTTTCAAATTCCACCACATCGCCAAGCCGTGTCCGTTAGGCACAATTATACAGACACCCTAAAATAGAAATATGGCAACAAAACTAGACAGATTTAAAGTTTATAATTTCCGCTCCATAGAAGAAAGCGATTGGATTGAAGTTGCTGACAACTCATGTTTAGTTGGGACGAACGAAGCAGGAAAAACTAATCTCCTACTTGCACTATGGAAGCTTAAGCCTGCCAATGATGAACCAATAGTTCCGTTGGACGATTTCCCAAGACACCTTTATAGCAATTTTAAAGTTGACAAACACAGCCAAGACGTTTTTATTGCTGCTGATTTTATACTAGATGACAAATTGCAAATAGAAATTGCCTCTGAACTACAGTGCGACATTGAACAAATCAGAAGAGTTCTTGTAAGGAGAATGTATGACGGTAAATATTACATAACTTTTCCTTATTCCAAAATAGACTCCTATTCAGTAGACAGATTGAAAGAAATTATACTTGACTTCGAGAAAAACTTATATGCTAATGAAGTTTTTACCAAGGAATCACAAGAATTACAAAACAGCATAAAGGCGTTTATTTCAACTACAAAAGATGAAATTCCTGAAAATTATTTTTCTAAAAAAGAAGCCGAGGATATTATAACTTCTATTCAAACATATATCGAAGCAAATTTTGGAAAGAAAAAAAACCTTCCCGAATTTTTTGGTCAAAATTTAACCGACCACATAAAGAAATTTCTTGAAGCATTTGAAGGAAAGCCAGTTGAAACTACGCCAGAAGCTAGAAAAAAAGTATTGGCAAGAATTCCATCTTTCGTTTATTATTCGGATTATGGAAATTTAGACAGTGAGATTTTTCTCCCAAGAGTAATTGAAGATTTTAAAAGAACAGATTTAGGCGAAACCGCTAGAGCCAAGGTTAGGACTTTAAAGGTTTTATTTAAATTCGTAAATCTTTCACCCGAGGAAATTTATGAGCTCGGTAATGATAGAAGAATTGTTGTTAAAACACTTGACTATAACCAAAGGGTAGTTAGCACTGAAGAAGAAGACTTAACCGAAGAAGAAATTAAAACTTGGGCTGACAAGAAAAGAGAGAGAGGGATATTATTACGTTCTGCGGCTTCACAACTTACACAAAGCTTTAAAAAATGGTGGTTACAGGGAAATTATATTTTTGAATTCGAGGCTGATGGAAATCATTTTAGAATAAATGTTTCAGACAGTTTACGTCCAGAGGCTATAGAACTTGAGGGAAGAAGTAGAGGACTACAATGGTTTTTTAGTTTCTTCCTTGTCTTTCTCGTGGAAACAAAAGAAGAACATTCAAATACGATTCTCTTATTAGACGAACCAGGATTGTCTTTGCATCCAATTGCGCAATACGATTTGGCAAAATTTTTTAGAAAACTTTCAGAAGACAATCAACTTATTTACACTTCGCATTCCCCATTCTTAGTTGACATGGAAAATTTAGCAAACGTCAAAGCTGTTTATGTGGACACAGAAACAGGTCGAACAAAAGTTTCTGCAAATCTAAGATACAATGAAGTTGACGCCGCCAAATCAATATATCCTGTTCATGCGGCGTTAGGCTTAACTGTCTCTGACACTTTATTACTTGGCTGTTTACCTGTTCTTGTTGAAGGACCGAGCGACCAAATTTATCTTAGTCTCATTAAAAGATACTTAATCGGAAATGGTGACTTGAAAAACTCCAAAGAGATTGTTTTTATTCCCACAGGTGGAGTTCGAGGAATGGCTCCTGTAACAAAGTTGGTATCATCAAGAGATGATTCGTTACCCTTTGTACTATTAGACTCAGATAAAGTTGGAAAAGATTATTTAAAACAGTTAGCAAACGGCAGATATAAAGACGAAAAAAATAAATTACTTGAAGTGGCAGAATTCCTCACGGAAGGTGAATTTGAAATTGAAGATTTAATTCCGCCAAAAAGCATCATACAAATAATTGATAGGATGTATAGAAGTGACCAATATTTTGAGGACTATTATCAAAAAGATATTCCAATTGTAAATCAAATTGAAGCTTGGGCAGGTAAAAATTCCATTACTCAAAATGACGGTTGGAAAGTCGAAGTGGCAAGAGTTGCTCAAAATAAGTTTGAAAAGATTATGGAAAGTGTACCAGACACTTTGAAGAAATCATGGATAGCTCTTTTCGCTAAGCTTGTAGAGGGCGACAAAAAATAACTGTGCCTAACAAAAGTATTGCTGCAAGTTTTCTATGATACCACCAAACGATTTTATTTATTTATTTTTTGACTGTTATGCA
The DNA here is from genome assembly GCA_038256495.1 of Chitinophagales bacterium. Lineage (GTDB taxonomy): Bacteria > Bacteroidota > Bacteroidia > Chitinophagales > Chitinophagaceae > Ferruginibacter. The sequence continues at coordinate 2,667 of JBBSKH010000188.1, read as the reverse complement.
CATTTTCTAACGTAGTTATCCTCATAATTCCGTTCATCTCTTATTACAGGCTTTTGGGCAAACTGCTCATGGATAATAACAGATGGATCATCAGCTTTAATCAATGCAATTACTGCCAATTAATCCCTTAAAAAGAATTTACAGCATATTAACGGGTTCTTTAACTGCATTTGCAGTTAAAACCTTAAGTTTGCTTCAAACCTACCCCTGATGGAATTAAAGTATATAAAAAACATACAGTTTACAAGACTGATAAAAGTGGATGGCCAGCTTAAGGAATTTAATTTTAGAAAACCAAACGGCAAGCAACAGGGCCCCTTTACTGTAGATGTTATTGATAGCAGGGGCAACCGCATTATTTTTAATATGGAATGGCAAGAAACCGCATGGAAGATCACCAGCGCAGGTTTACCCGAATGGATAATGCAGAGTGAAGACTCCTTTCATCAAATTATTGAAGAAGAATTTAAATCTGGTTAAAGCCAGTGGAAATAACTTTAAACAAAAAAGCTTTTGTTCCTGGGAACAAAAGCTTTTTTTATATACCTGTATACAAATTAATTAAACTCGGCCAATACAGTAATTGAAGGCTCTTTAGCTACTTTACCTGCGCCAATGGCGGGGCCATTAACACCGTAATCTTCCAGCTTTACGCTAAAGTCGGCAGCTGTTTTAATTGATTTACCACTTACAGTAACAATAGCTTTGGTTTCAACAGGTTTGGTTACACCATGCATGGTAAGCTCACCCTTAACAGAAACAGAATAAACACCATCCTTATCGAATTTTACATCTTTTAAATTAACAATGCTGCCTGTAAAACTTGCTGTTGGAAATTTTTCGCTGTCCATCCAGCCTGCATTATTAAAATGATCCTGTATTCTTGGGTTCGAGAATGTGAAACTTTTAACGGTGGCTTCAAATGCAACTTTACCCGTCCTGGTATCAAGCGAAGCAATAACGGTTTTGTTCTCTGCCTTGGGCAATTTATCAATGCTGGTTGTAGCATCAAAATTAATAATGGCCGATGTGGTTGTTTTCTTTTGGGCAAACAGCAAACCTGTTGCCAGTACCAATGCCAATGAGAGGATCGTTTTTTTCATGGTCTGTTTTTTTTGATTTTTGATTTTTTACTTTTGAATTTTTATTTTTCTGTATTTACTGCACAACGTTTAAAAGTAATATACTCTGTCTCCAGGATATTACTGAAAGCCCCATTACTGCAACTACCTTTTATAGATACTTTATCTCCTTCCTTCATGGCTTTGGCCTCAGCCAGGTGCTGTTGCTGAAAAGCAAAAATGATATAGGCACCGTTTTGGGCCGTATCTATCATTTTTATATTCATCGTTGTATCTGCAGCTTCAATAGCCGATACCGTACCATTCACCACAATTATCTTTTCTGAATATTTTGTATTGGCAGCTTTCATATCCTGCCTGAATTCTTTAATAAAATCTGCAGCATTAACTGTATAATCAGCTTTAACAGTTGCCGTATCATCGTATTTTAACGTAAACAGGTACCAAACAACTGCAGCAGCAGCCAATAGCGATACGAACAGGATAATAAGCCATTTTTTATATCCCTTAGTTATTTTTTTGGTGAGCATAATTTATCAATACCTCTTTTATATGCAATGAATGACAAATATACAGTGTTTGAACATTGAATAGGCATTTGATGCAACTAATATTCCCTAAATCCTGTTAATTAATGATCAATGCTTGCTGCACACGGCAGAACATCTTATTGGCAGCCTATAATTGGCAAACAATTTGTTTTAAAGTTAAAACCTATACTTTCGCATTAAACAAAAGCATTGCTAAGAACTTTACATACCCTTATAAATTGCCATGCAAAACCGGTTATAATGACCTGTTGCATAGCATTATTATTCTCTTTGCCTGGTTATGGCTCCTCTTTAGCAGATACCAGTGGTAAAGTAACATCTACCCCGCAGGAGGCCATAGCATTTATTGATAAGATATATAAGCTTGCTCCCAGCACACATTGGCCTAATATAAAACCCGCTCTGTTCCTTAAAAATTTAAAGGATAATATTGAAAGGCCCATTGGCACATATGCCGGCAAGGGAACCAATTTTTGTGGCTACGGCGCACTTACGTACCTTTTTATAAAAGATGATCCCCTGGGTTATGCAAAGCTTTTATTGGAATTGTACAGGGAGGGCAAAGCAAAATTCAGGGTTGTAGATTTTAATCCATCTGCTGCTGTAAAACAAGGCGCAGGCCTTATTAAGTTTGCAGGCAAACTTGATATCAGCCCGGCTGAGCAAATGTGGTATTTAACCCTGGCGGGCCATTTTAAGGGGTACATCAATATTTTCAACCGTAAATATGATCCCGATGATCAGAACACTTTCTGGGCCTCTGTGAATTATGCAAAATTCAACCGTATGGTACGCCAGCTGCTTAATTACAGCTCTCAGGCAAAAGGCGCCGATCTTAAGCGGCCATATATTAATGACCTGTACAATTATATCAACGAAAGAATGCAAAGTGGCACCGTAGTGTTGTTTGTTAACAACCGCATACTTCATAAAAAAAATCATACATTAAAACTGGCTTTACCTACCCATTTTATAGTAGCTGAAAAAATAAGTATAGATAAAGATATAATTACACTGATGTATTGGGATTATGG
>JBBSKH010000187.1:0-5391 GCA_038256495.1 Chitinophagales bacterium | reverse complement strand
CCGTTAGCGTCCATTGAAAAGAACCTATCAAATAAACAGATCAACTTAAAAACATAAAACGAAATATTATGAAAAAGTTTTTCATTCTTTTTGTTGCCCTTTCATTTATTGGCGGGGCAAATGCACAGAATGTGGGTATTGGTACAATTACACCTGTAAGTAAATTGAATATTATAGGACCGTATGGAAGTCCTGCTATTCCAGGTGCCACATCAACCGGTATATTCAGGATAGGTGTAAGTAGTTTAGAAGGTATTGACTTTGGTAAATTGTATACTGCACCTTATTCAGGATGGATTCAATCGGGTTTTAATGGAAATAGAGCAGACCCATTAGCACTTCAGCCACTTGGCGGTAATTTAGGGATTGGAACAACAACCCCTGCTGCATCGGCTCAGTTAGATATGAGTAGCACCACAAAAGGTTTTTTACCACCCCGGATGACAGCAGCCCAACGTATTGCCATTTCTTCACCTGTCGAAGGGTTGCTTGTATATCAAACTGATGGTTCAAAGGGATATTATTATTTTATAAGCGGAATGTGGACCACTTTAACTGATGGAAAAACCTATACTAGCCTTACCATTGGCACGCAGCAATGGATGGAAAAGAACCTGGATGTTACCACCTATCGCAATGGAGACCTTATACCATACGTAACTGACCCGGGAGCATGGGAAGTCTTGACAACAGGCGCCTGGTGCTATTATAATAACGACCCATCCAATAACGGCACTTATGGCAAACTATACAACTGGTATGCCGTAAATGACCCAAGAGGATTGGCGCCGGTAGGCTGGCATGTACCAACAGATGCAGAATTTACAACCTTAACAACCTACCTGGGGGGTGAGTCGGTTGCCGGCGGAAAAATGAAAGTTACCGGTACAACAACATGGGCAACTCCAAACACTGGTGCCACAAATACCAGCGGCTGGGCAGGCCTGCCGGGCGGCTACCGTTTCTACGATGGGACGTTCGACGATGTTGGCGGCTACGGCAACTGGTGGAGTGCTTCAGAGTACTATACAGCCGTCGCCTGGTACCGCTTCCTGTACTACTACGACGCCTATGCGTACAGGAACTACAACGATAAGACAAGCGGGTTTTCTGTGCGTTGCGTCAGGGATTAATTTATTTGATTATTTGATTATTTGATTATTTGATTATTTGGTTATTTACCGCGAAGCGGTCGAATTTTTAAAAATTTTGGTACTATATAGCGATTTACCGGTTTATAAAGCAACGTACGATTTGCTCTTGGCTATTTTTCAGTTTACAAAGGAATTTAGCAAAGAGTATAAATATACCGTTGGGGAGAGTTTGAAGAAAGAAACGATAGCATTGCTTACGCTTATATACCGCGCAAATGTAACAAGGGAAAAGGATGAAGTTTTACAGAAAGCAAGAGAAAACATTGAAGTCATCAGGTTATTCATCAGATTGATGAAAGATATGCGGCAAATAAGTGTTAAGCAATTTGTTCAAATCAATGAATCGGTTGAAAATGTTTCCAGGCAATTATCTGGATGGCAGAAATCGATAAAATAGTTTCCGGCCAGCGTTCTGTTTGTCATGGCAAACAGAAGTGTGCCTTTTAAATCCGGTAACCCGCTGCTGCTGTAAAGACCATTAATACTTTGGTTAACATGGTGAGCAGCAGCTAAAACAACAGTGGTTACTTCAACTGCAGGCCTGCCGGGCGGCAACCGTAACAACAATGGAACATTCAACAATGTTGGCAACAACGGCAACTGGTGGAGTGCTTCAGAGAACAATACAGCCAACGCCTGGAACCGCAACCTGAACTACAACAACGCCAATGCAAACAGGAACAACAACAATAAGACAAGCGGGTTTTCTGTGCGTTGCGTCAGGGATTTAACGGAAACGGCCCGTTGGCTTGACCAACGGGCTTTTAAATTATTAAAATGCAGTTGGCACTATTTGAACCCCAACCGGAAATAAATTTTACGGAAGAACTTTTTCAAGCCTATTTTGATTGCCGGAGAAATAAACGAAACACCATCAATGCGCTGGCTTTTGAAAAACATTTTGAGCATCAATTATTTCAACTTAAGGAAGAAATATCAAATGGCAGTTATCAACCTGCACGCAGTATTGCTTTTATAGTGGACAGGCCGGTAGCACGGGAAATATTTGCTGCTGATTTCCGCGATAGGGTGGTACATCACTGGCTTATCAATAAACTAAACTCTTTATTTGAAGAGGAGTTTATTGAAGATAGCTATGCCTGTCGTAAGGCAAAGGGAACACACTTTGGCATTAGGAGGATAAATGAATTTATCCATCAATGCTCAAAGAATTATTCAAGTGATTGTTACATACTGAAACTGGATATACTGGGGTTTTTCATGCACATCCATAAAGGGGTTTTATTTGAGCGTTTAACTTCATTCATCAGTAGTAAATACCTCTTACCCGATAAACCAATCCTGCTAGACGTATGCAGAAAAATAATTTTCAACAACCCAACTGAAAACTGCATCATCAAAGGAAGTAAAAAAGATTGGGAGGGACTCCCACCAAATAAGAGTCTCTTTCATAGTCCACCAAATTGTGGCTTGCCAATAGGTAATTTAACCAGCCAGATATTCGCTAATTTTTACATGAGCAGTTTCGATCATTTTATGAAAAAAGAAATGCGGTTAAAATATTGTGGCCGTTATGTAGATGATATTATCATCGTTCATCCTGATAAGGAATACTTGAAATCATTGCTGCCAATCATTACTTATTTTCTTCATAGCAATTTACAACTCACGCTGCACCCTAAAAAAATATACTTACAACATTACACCAAAGGGGTTACCTTTTTAGGAGCCGTTATAAAGCCTAACAGAATATATATTTCCAAACGAACAAAAGGAAATTTTTATGCGTCTATTCAAAAACAAAATGAAATAGTAAAGCACCACAAACCCGATAAAGCAATAAAAGCAAATTTTTTAAGTAGCATGAATTCATATTTAGGCATTATGAAACATTACAGAACATACAAACTGCGAAAAAAAATGATTTTCAAAAACCTAAGTGCTTGGTGGTGGAATTATGTATATTTGAGTGACGGAATTGCAAAATTTGTGCTGAAGAAAAAACCAACGAAACGCTAACATTGTCTACCCGCCATCAGGGTCAGTAGCATGGAAATTAATTTCGTAAATTTGGAGACAAGCTTCCTTGAAACTGATTCTTACTGATGAATCCTGACGGCGGGTAGACCGAAACGTTATGCCTCATTCACCAATGATCGATGAGACTTTATCTTGACACATCAGTAATTGGCGGGTTTTACGACCCTGAATTCAGTGAATGGACAAAACCACTAATCGAAGATGTCCTAAGGGGAAAACATATTGCTATAATTTCTGACATTACGATCAAGGAGATCCAGGATGCTCCCAAAAATGTAGTTGGACTCCTTGAACAATTGATTAACACCCACTCTGAACTTGTTGCCAGCAATGAACAGACAGAAATTCTTGCCGCACATTATATCAGAGAAGGAGTGCTCAGGAAAAAGTCCCTGGAAGATGCCAACCACATTGCATTGGCGACCATCCACAATGTTAATGCCGTGGTCAGTTGGAATTTTAAGCATTTGGTCAACATGGATAGGATCCGATTGTTTAATTCCGTAAATTTGAAGTATGGTTATGGGTTAATCGATATCAGGTCACCCAGAGAAATAACAGGATTATGAAAATCAAGGAAGAGAAATTTAAAGCTGTAGAATACATGCGGGCAAAGCGCGAGGAATTGAGTCGTTTGCATAATGATAATCCGAAAGAGTATAAGAAGCAATTGGAGGAAATCAGGAAAAAGTACCCTGCAAAGTTTGCCCTGAAAAAAAGGAACGAGGCATAACATCGGCTGTACTCAATGGCGGCTTATCAAAGTTTTCAGAGATCTTATCATGCCAAAATATTCAGTATTCTAAAAATAATAACATGGAACGTCACGGCGTGAAGCCTGGGTCGTCAGACTGTGCAATAACCCTCTTTTTGTTGAAAAAAACATATAATATATTTTTAAATATATGTTTGTAATTTCGTAATTTGATGTATTAATTCATTTCACTTGAAATACATCATAGGATTTGACCGAAAGCAGGCGACACTATTTCCACACTGCATTGATGAATTAATTCCTCAGGACGCTGGAGTGCGGATTATTGATGCTTTTGGGGATTCCTTACCTCTAAAAGATTTAGGAATTTTAGTTCATCGTCCTGTTTTTCAATATCCAGGAAATTGACCAGGTCAAGACCAAATTCATCTGCAACCTAACGTCTGATCATTGGTTGGACCTCTCTTATTGGCCTGGTGGTTTATTCTTCTGATCGACCATAAATCATTATAAATCAGTATTTCGGTCACATGCGAATCTACCGAATTTCACTTTGAAATCAAAGAGGTTTCAGTATCCTGGCTCGGATCATATTCATCACTCATTATTAAATTTTAAGCATCATGAAGAATATTATTCTCAAATCCATTAGCTCTATGGAACTGAACTACTATTTTTTCTTGTCCTATTCCTTCAGGTGGGTTTAACGTTGTTAACGAATATAATGATCCGGCTAAAGGAGAGCAATTCCTTTGTGTTCAGGAGGGTGTGTATGAAAGCAAAATATCAATGATTGTGGAATTAAAAATTAGAACTATGAAAGCGAGAATATCAATGTCCATCCCTATGGCGATTCTTTTTAGCATCATTACTATACTCGCGTGTAAATCCTACAAATCCGATTTTCGATCGAATTACAGGGATGCGAATGCATTATTACACGAAACACAAAATCTGCGAACTAAACCTTTTCTAAAAGCCCATCTGAAAAATGGAGATGTGGAGGTACTGACGGACGCATGGACGATTGACACCCTTTCAGACATCGTCTCAGGTAATGGAATAAGGTATGATTTTAACAGGCAAAAAATATCCGAAGGATATATTTCGATCTCCATAGATAGTGTTGCCATATTTGAATCGAATCAAAAAATTGAAGGACCCGGCAGAATCGGCGGGCTGGCTATTTTGACCGGAATAGATGTCGTGATGAGTATCATTTGCCTCACGGTTCCTAAAGCATGTTTCGGTTCTTGCCCAACTTTTTATCTCCATGAAAATGAAAATTTGCACTATGCAGATGCCGAAGCATTTTCAAATGCGATCAGTCCATCCATGGAGTATGGAGACATCGATGCTCTGAATAATGTAATGCCGGTAAATGGACATTTTTCTATCACCATGAAAAACGAAGCCCTTGAGTCGCATTGCGTAAATGAGGTTAAGCTTCTTGCCTATCCCCGGTGTGCCGGTGAAAGAGTGTATCATTCACCCCAGGAGGATTTTTATTTATGCAGGAAT
>JBBSKH010000186.1:0-5410 GCA_038256495.1 Chitinophagales bacterium | reverse complement strand
TTTACTTTTTCAAATCTCAATTTATTAAATGGACAGCAACTGTATATTGTTGTAGAATTGAACACCGGTACGGTAACTACCAGTAAGTGTTCTAATCAAACAACCTTATACACGGTAAGGTGTTTTACACAACCTCCTTTAATTAATGCAGATAATAACAACCAGCTAACTGCCGGTTCACCAATAACGGGTACATCATCAGCAGCAACAGGAACAACCATCAGGGTTTATACATCAACAAATACATTGGTAGCCACAACGGCTGTTCAGGCAAACGGAACATGGTCAACAGGCAACGCAGGAACAACACCCGCCACTTATAATGCGTTAGCAGCCACCTCCTATTATGCAAATGCACAAAACGGAAGTTGTGGTGTAAGTTCAAACTCGGCAACCTTTGCGGCTGCGGGTGCTACATCAGCCGGCCGTTGCGGTACTATTACCGGTCCTGTGGCATCAGGTGCTTCATCCGTTTCCGGAACACTAACCGGATCATTCAGTACCACTACAGTAAATCTTTACTTAGATGGAGAGTTGATTGGCAGTGCAGTAAGTTCCAACACTGCATGGGGTCCTGTAACCGTAAACTCCACAGCTTTAAATACATTGTATTCCAATGGCGTACTCTCCATAGGCATACAGGAAAGTGGCAAGCAGGAAGTTTATTGTCCTGCATCTGCAGTAACAATAACCTGCGCACCTTCGCCCACCTCTCCCGCTTTTACCCCGGCCAATATAACGATAGATCAATACCAGTCTGTAACGTATACAATTACAAATGCTGCAAGTGGCTCCTTCTATGCCATTGCTGATTCGGCAAACGGGCAATCATTAGGACAAGGTAAATGGGCTCAATCAAATGGGTCACTAATACAAACCACCAGTAATTTTAATACGCCAGGCACCTATAAAGTGTTTATTAAATCTACTTCCTTATCAGGCGTTACGCAATGTAGTGCAGTTTCTTCTTATGGTACTGTAGTGGTAAATGCTGTTATCCTTCCGGTAACGCTGGTTCATTTTAAAGGCAAAAAACAAAATGATAATATAATTTTAGACTGGGCAACTTCCAATGAAATAAATGTAGCTGGCTTCCAAATAGAAAGAAGTGCAGATGGAACAGCTTATGAAAAAATAGGTGAAGTACCTGCATCAATAAACAGTGTTACTTACAAGGCTTACAATTTTACAGACCTGCAGCCATTGCAAACAAATAATTATTACCGCCTGAAAATGGTAGATGTAGATGGATCGTTTAAGTATAGCAACGTGCTGGCATTCGCCGGCAAAGCGGTAAAAGGAATATCAGCAAGTAATGTATCTCCTAATCCATTTACAGATGTGGTTAACTTCTCACTTTCCCTTGATAGTAGAACTTCGGTTAATCTGCAAATTATTGATTTAACCGGTCGTGTAATGGCAACAAAAAATATCCAGTGTAAGCCGGGGCAAAACCAGATTAAATGCGATGGCTTGAGCCGGTTATCGCCCGGTATATATTACCTCATCATAAAAATACCCGGTGCATCTTTGCAACAGAAAATTATAAAAGCTTCTTTTTAATTCAAATGATATTTGGTTCTGCCATACACCGGCAGACCAGGATTGTAATAAACCGTAATAATAAAACCCGCAATTGGCGGGCTTTATTATTTTACCTGGTATATTTTCATTTACTGTGCAGTAGCCGGACTGATAACCGTTCCGATCTTTGTGATGACATTGGCGGGGAATCCACCTTTTTTGGCGTGCTCCCTGATCAACTCTTCGCTTTCGGCTTTATAAATGCAATAGATCTTATTGCCTGTTACATAGCTTTGAATCCATTCAATGTCGGGTCCCATTTCCTTTAATACCGAGCAGGATTTTTGAGAGATCGATTTTAACTGTTCAGGTGTAAACTTCCCTGCATCAGGGATCTCCCTTTCGATTAAATAAGTGTTCATGGTGCTGTTTGTAGTTTGAGCATTTTTTGAGGCAGTTGCTGTTTGAGCCGTTACGGCAGAAGTAGTAAAAAATAAGACAGCAATCAGCAGGCTGATGTTTTTGAAGATCGATTTCATAACTAATATTTTAATTGGTTAAATGATATTCAAATATAGGCAGGCAAAAGGGCTGCTAGCTGTAACAAATCACCCAAAAAATAGCAAGTACTATGATACAAATCGTTCAAAAACTCGTAAAATTCATTCAGCAGGTATTACATTAATGCAACAGATCGAGGTAGGCCATGGGCAAAAGCCCGTATTTATTTTTGAAACATTTGGTAAAATAAGAAGGGCTGGTAAACCCGCTCTCAAATGTGATTTGTGAAATGGAGTACCGCTTTTCATTCATTAGCGTCTTTGCCTTTTCCAGGCGGAAGTTTTTCAAAAGCTGGTTAGGTGAGTGGCTTGTCAGCGAAATTGTTTTGCGGTATAGCTGCGACTTGCTCATGGCCATCTGGCCACCATAGTCACTTATGTAAAATTCAGGGTCCTGCCAGTTCTCTTCTAATTTGCCAAATAGCGACAGCAGCAGTAATTCTTCATCCGGTGCCAGTGAGACAACATTCAATCCCCTGTTCAGTAAATGATCATTTGAGATCAATTCTTTCACAGCATTGGTAATTGCAACCTGCATCCCTTCGGCAATAGCGCATAAATATTCTGCAACGAGCATGGTATCCCCAAACAGTTTATTGCTGCCGGCCACAGGTTCACCCGCATGCATCCCTATCCTGAAACTGGTTTCCCTGCCGCCTGCAGGCAGTATGGCTTCCTGTAAAGCCAATGCACAGGAAACGGCTTTGACTGCAGAAGTAAATGAAATAATAAATCCAGTTCCCTTATGTTCCACTTCTCTGCCGCCAAACTTCAGGATGTGGTCTCTAATTATTTCAGTTTGCCTGCCAAGCAAACCTGCTACCTGTTGTTTACCCAACCTATCAGACAGCAGCACAGGGTCGGTTATTTTAGTTAGCAGTAAAATTCGGAAGGAGGGTTCACTGAACAGCTTCAAACCATCATCTGCTATTTCAGCACTGGCAGGATCGTATATCCTTCCCAGGAAGGATTCCACCAGCGAGCTTTCTACTTCAATAATTTTATTTGGAATGAGTCCGTGCGCCTTGCGGTGCATGTCTTCCACGGCCTGTTTATCCGGCGCTTCAATGAGGCAGAAAACACTTTCCCGCTGTTCATCTATCCAGTAGGTCATACATTTGCAAGCATATTCTTCCTGGTGAACCAGGTCCTGGCGGTGAGCTTCAGCAACACCACTGGCTTTTACCCCGGGCACCATGTGCACATCCATGTAAATAGGCATGATGGTTATTGTTTAAAGAATTCTAAGATAACATTTTTTGTTCATGGAGGATATATGACGCATATACAAATAAATTCTTACTCCTGGATGCTTAATGATGAACTGGCTGGAAATGTGAGACTCCGATGATAAAGCCAGTTTAATAAGCCTAAAGCTTGCATTTTTAACCGGCAGGAGATTGGTTAATATCTTATTCGCAGGAGGGCTTAGTATTACCCTAATTTCGCAAGGCGAAAACCACTGGGGCTAAGACTCTGGGAGAGAAGTTGCAGCAAAGTGAAACCGCCTCATTTTTTATCTCGATCACTTTGCATGTCAATAATAAATATGTTATTAATACAAAAAATAGTAAAATAATTGAAATGTAAGCTTTGGCTTATTCGTAACTTACAACGCTACTTTACATGCTCACTAAAAAAAACTTATCATGAAAAAACTCTACGTTTCCTTATTATTATCATGTGCTACGATCCCGGCATTTTGCCAGGAAACTTTTCCCGGAAATGGGAAATCAGGTTTTGGCGCTGCAGTGGGCGCTGGCTCACTTGCTATTTCTAGTAACGCTACTACTTACAACTTCACTTTTACCAAGGGCGCAGGCGATTTTAATGATGCATTGGTAATTTACATTGATTCTAAAACCGGAGGTTTTAGCAGCACTGTGGGGTTTCAGGATAACGGCGATGGGTTGCGTACTGCAACATCCGGATATAGCTCCTCAACAAATAAATCTATCTTAACTTTCCCTGCTGGGTTTCTGCCCGATTATGCCATTGCATTTGACCAGGGTTTTGCAGCCATTTTTGAATTAGTGAATGGCGGGGCAATTAGTTTTAATTATATCGGCAGCGGAAACCTGACTCCTACCGGGAACACAGCACCCGTGTATAGTTTTTCGGTACTTAAAACACAGATAGGGATCACATCTGACCCTTCCTTCAAATTTCTGGGAGCTTACATTGCCACCAGTGCTTTTAGATCTAACGAATTTGTAGGTGATGCAGGCCCTGCAACCAACCCAGGGTTTGCCGATTACACTGCAACCACTTTTAATACTTTTGTAGGGGGAACGACACCCTTACTATTCAGTAATTTTTCTTTGAAGAAATCTGCAGGAAATGCAGTACAGCTAAGCTGGAATACTGCCCAGGAATTTAATGTGAGTCACTTCGATATTATGCGTTCATCAAACGGGACAAACTATACATCCATAGCTACTGTGGCAGCCAGGAACACCCCTGTTGCAAATGTATATACCACTACAGACCTTAGCCCTGTAAAAGGCAATAATTTTTATAGAATAGCCATTGTAGATAAGGATGGTAAAAAAGCTTCTTCAGAAATATTAAAAATGAACTTTAATATTATCGCTGCAGAAATATTTGCTTTTAAAAATGGTAACGATGTACGGGTAAATGTTGCTAACCTGGATAAAGGTAATTATGCCGTCAGGCTTATGAATGCACAGGGCCAGCAGGTTTACGCAGGTACTATCATACACAATGGTGGCAATACCAGTCATACCCTGAATATAAAGACAACCCTGGTACCAGCAGTTTATCATCTAACCTTACTAACCAATGACAGTAGATTGAGTTCTTCTTTGATCATCCAATAATAAAATATTACTTTATTAAAAAGCCCGGCAACTTTAAGTGCCGGGCTTTTTCGCATTAGATGCTTAGAAGGAAGGAAGTAGCTGCATAAAAAAAGTGTGCCGAGGTGGAACGCAGTTTTAAAATTTGAATACATTTTTACACAGCGAAACTTTCCCCGCCACCACAACTCCGGCTTGCATTGGGATACGGGCCTGTCCAACTGGAATTGCTCTTAATATTTCTTATATCCCTAACAATCTTTCGCAAGCTCTTACTTACCAGCGCCTGCATGTCATCCGTTCAGCTTTACAGTAATTCAAACTACCATTATTAAAGTCCATTCAATGCAGCATTTGCTTTAAATAAAACCACTGCCCGCTGCATTAGCGCCTTCGGCCATTGGAATAGCGGCTGACTGCAGTTTTGTTTCAGCTTCTGCTGCGGTTAGCGTAGGTTTTTTTTGTGCCATCAGAGCTACAATACCGGCTACATGGGGGCTGGCCATG
>JBBSKH010000185.1:0-5432 GCA_038256495.1 Chitinophagales bacterium | reverse complement strand
GTACGGATTAAATCCGGATCGAAAATATCAATTGATAAACGTAAACATTTACGGGAAACCGTTATGTGATGAATTATTTATGGGTAAGTAGAAGCGTTGCCTGCAGTTCGGTCTATGCTTCTCTATCGATATGATAATATCAACAGCTTATATCGCAGTAGTGAATCTTTTCAGGCCTTCGCAGTAATTCGGCCGCTGATATACAGGTGGAGAGCGTTGCGAATGGTATGTTGCTACAATATCCCCGCTTCTTTACAAAACAACACCAGCTGCTCATTCTTTGAAAAACTGAGTTCATCCCGTATTTGCTTAAGCCTTTTTTCAATCATGCTTAAGCTGGATGGTTTGATATCGTGTTGCCTCAGATAATCCGGAATATCATTTTGCTGGTATCCCTGTGATAACAAACGAACAATATTAATGTCGAATTCTGTAAACTCGTATGTATTGGATTGTTTAACGAGTTGTGCGAGTGCCCTGGGGTAATATTGTTGCTGTTTTGACAATGCCTCAAAGGCCGATTTTAATTCTTTGGCATCGTGCCTGGCTTTACGCACATACCCATCTATTTCATAATTTTTAAATAGCATGTCTATAGTGGCAGGACGGTGTTCGGCAGAGAAGATCAGGATCATGATATCTGGTTGAATGGCACGGACAGAACGGATGAGGTCAAAGCCACCGCCAATTTTTTGGAAGGTGCCATCCGCCTCAAAATACAGGTCAGTAATCAACAGGTCATAAGCCTGCCCTTTCTGCTTAGCCAGTTGTATTTTATTTAAAGCATCGTCGCAATAAAATACATAGTCAATTTGCTTAATGCCCAATTCTTCCACCGTCTTTTGTACAGAAAGATTTGCAATTTCCTGGTCTTCGGCTATAATAACTTTATCAATCATGTTTTACTGGGTTCCAGCGGAAGGTTGATCGCAATTGATAAACCACCGCTATCGCTTTTTCCAAAATTAATTGCTCCGTTTAATGATTTAATACGGCTAACCGTATTATTTAAGCCATTTCCAAATTTACGGTCGGCATTAGATCCAATTCCATCGTCTTTGTAATTTATAATGGCTGTGTTATGCTCCTGTTTAAAATGAAGCACCACATTTTTAGCCTGGCTATGTTTCTTCATATTTACCATGATCTCATGTAGGATCAGTTCCAGCTCCTGTTTTTGAAACTCCGAAATTTTGCTCCAGAAAATTTGCTGGTTGCCTACAATAATTATTTTAGTTTGCTGGTTAGCGAAAGCCGTCAATAAATCATGAACCTGCTTATCATAATCAACATTATTACCAGGCAAAATATCCTCATAAGAGATATTGCGTGACTTTTCGTAAAGCCCTTCAATCTTACTCATTAGTGGTTCCAGCCCGATTGTTTTTCCGTGTTCCAGCTCATTCATGATTCCGTAGAGGCCATTGGCCACCACGTCATGTACCTTTTGAGATGTTTTCAACCTGGAATTCCGTATGGCATTTTCAGATTCTTGTTTTATTCTTTTTCTACGCTTATTATACGAGAATGAAAGTGCGGCAATGACGGCAACTGCAAAGGCCGTCAGCCCATACATTAATGCCTGTTGCCGGGTAATATGTTGTTGTAACAGGAGATTGTCTGCCTTGCTTTTTTGTACATCGTACCTTATTAATGCGAACCGGTTCCTGGTAGTATCTCTGGATAGTTGAATGCTGTCGTTAAGTTTTTTAAATTCATCATACCAATACTCTTTTAAATTAGAAGCACTATTAAACCTGATCAATTTATCGATGGCTTCCAGCATATCGTCCGGGCTTTGGTTCTCGTTTGCTTTTGCATACATTTTTTGTGCATACCATAATGCCGAATCGGGTTTTGACATTGCATAATAATCGGAGAGATGAGCATAACTGGCATTTAACCCCTGGCTATATTGACTGTCTGTCCGCATCTTTAAGGCTGCCTGGAGCTCCCGCAGGGCAGGGTAGGCAGGGTTTGAAAGCCATTTTGTTCTGGCCCTGTTATCTATAATCCTGGCAACGAGCCTTAGGTCAGCAGGTTTGCGGGCAAGTATAGAATCATATATAGCAATGGCATCGTTATAATTTCCCATTTTTTGAAAGGCTGTAGCCTTTCCATTCATTACTTCAAGAACGTACGCTGCTCCTCTTAAAAAAATAATTGCCTTATTGTAAAAATCGATGGCTTCATCATATAGTTTTAAGTTCAGGCTTACATTTCCTAATAAATTGTATGCGTATCCAATATCGGTGCGATGGTTTTCATTTTGTGGATTCAATGTATGAATAGTACCGGTGAGGCTTTCCTGGGCGCCATATAAATCGCCTATATTCCATTGCATTTCTCCCATGTAGTTGTAGGCCATTCCTTTTTTAAGCGTATCGCCTGGTTTATTCACATAACGATTAAACATCAAGAAAGCAGAATCAAACTTTTGATAAGAGTAATAATAATAACCGTAGTCATATTCTGTGTACTCGTCCGGCCCATTTTGCGATTTGCTGGTACCGGCAAACATCACAAAAAAGCAGGCAGTCAGTAAGAAACGATTAAACGATTTCAAGAAATTTTATTTTTTATAAATATAGAGAAAGAAAGGCAAAGTGATCTTTGCCTTTCTACTAGGGTGCATTTCAAAATGTTGCAGCAGCAAGTGGTTAGTGGAGACACAAACCACGGCACAGCCTCGGTCGGTATCCTCACCGACCGAAATCAGGAGCGACAATTTGGAATGCACCTTTCTACTGCAAACTAATTTCCGCCCCCTGGTGGCGGCGGTGGTGGAGGAAAAGGCGGCTTTGGAAGGCCCCCGGTTTCACCACCGGTATCAGACGTGCTGCTAGAAGTGGCTGTTGTGTGTAACAGGTTACAATCCCCGTGATTTAGGGGCGTATGATTTGGGTTTGGGCATAAGAATGCCGCAAACCAGATAATGAGGTCTATCATTTTTTGATGATTTAATTTGTGATAAAAATTGTCCATGCAGGTAGCAAGCCTGCACGAGACTGGTTTGTAAGAAGCGCTTCTTACGTTGGGAAGAAAGTGCGTTGATGGCAGTTTGGTTAACAACTTCCCTTGCCGGATAACCCGCCGCCATCTCTGCACTCAGCAAATCAATTGGCTGTTGTACAACTTGCCAACTGATTCGATACAAAAATATCCTGCGCCGCAGGCGGCATCATTAAACAGTTCCGATAATTCCAATGATTCCGAAGATTCCGGTTTACCGTAATAAGCGATTGCTGTTATGCCGTAATTTTCTGGCAGCAATTCCGGTAATTCCGGAATTGCTTACTTTAGTTGGAAGAAAAATTACATGAGGCTAAAACATTTCGAGTATATTAAGCTGGTAAGAGAGGCTTATAAAAAAAAACGGGCCAGTAACGAGCAGCCGCTGTTGGTTCATTCGACACCAGGTAAAATCCGAAGGGAGTGTTTGAATGTTTATCGGGAACGTTATCATAAAAAAGATGAGCAGACACTTCGTGCGTTTTTTGGCCCGGCAGAGCCCGGCAGGCAATTTTTACAGGCTATTAGCACTTTTGAAACTGATAGGTTTAAACCGTTGGATAATTACCTGAAAGGGATTACTGAAAACACGGATGATGCAAACCTTGAATTGCTTGCCTGGCTGATCGATTTTCAACATAGGCCATTCAGTTTTGACAACAATGTGATATTAAGTGAAGAAGAATCAGCTCTTATTGATAACCCTGTGGAAGCCCGGCAAGAAACAGCGGTAGGCGATTTGCAAAATAAAAAAGGAGAACCAGCGGAACGATTGAAAAATGAAGGGGAGGAGGAATCGGGGAAACACAAAATTGAGTCTTCAATTGCCTCAGGGGCTGTTGCAAATAATGCGAAAGGAAAAAGTAAACTTACAATGCCTACTTTAATTTTCTTGATACTGGTAATTGGTGCCTGGGGTATGTACACAATAATAACGGGCAACACAAATACCAACTGCATGTACTGGGCAGGCGATCATTATGAAAGCGTGCCTTGCAATGAAGAAGCTAATGGCCGGCTTATATTACCGCTGAACCGCAAAAGGATGGAGCAATTTAAAAGGATTACCCGGGAAGACACAATAACGTGGCGATCGATCGGGAAAATTTATTACATAAAAGACAGTAATAAAATTGAGTACTACACAGAAGGGGGCAGGTACCCCGAAGATGTTAACCGGTCTTTGAAGAAGCTTTCACGCTATATATTTGAAAAGGATAGCGTTAACAGAATACCTAAATAGTTACTAAATCCGTGGCAGGGGATATGGTTCAAATGAATTTAAACAATATGGATAGTCGTAACGTAGCAATGCTGATTAAACAAGTATACAGGAGTAGATTTTATTTTTGTGTGATGGCTGTATTGTGTTTGCAGGCTTCTTGCAGCAGCAACAATACGGTAATGATTTGCGTTTCTCCCACCGCTCATAAATACCATTCTACACGTTGCAAGGGAGTAAAAGCATGCACCCACCAAATTAAAAAATTAACAATAAAAGAAGCGGAAGAGCTTGGTAAAACGCCCTGCGGTTATTGTTATTAAACATCACCTGACACCTGGCCCAAATCAATTAATCATGGACTTTATGCCGCTATCAAAATTTTCTCGCTGGCTGTTCCTTCTGTGCTTTCTTTCAGCTTGTAATAGTAATGCAAAAGAAACCCTGCCACCTGTAATAACCGCCAAAGTAATAGCTGTAAAAGATGGCGATACCATTGAGGTATTGTACAATGGAAAACCATTAAGAATTCGCCTTGCACACATTGACTGTCCTGAGATCAGAAACAACCAGCCATTTGGGAAAGATGCAAAAAAGTTGGCGTCAGAATTATGTTATGGACAGGAGGTACAGGTAATAAATGAAGGAGAAGCAGACCGCTATGGCAGGTTGATAGCCGTAATCATAAACTCAAGCAAACAAAATCTAAATAAGGAAATGGTGCGTGCAGGATTGGCCTGGCATTATAAAAAATATTCCGACGATAGCTCTTATGCAATGCTTGAATTGGAAGCCCGGAAAAATAAACGTGGTATATGGAAGGAAAAAAATGCCACGCCACCGTGGGAATGGCGAAATGGGAAAAAGAAGAAATTAGAACATGAAGCGGAACTGGAAGAGGAGCTTACGCAATAAATTTTTTCGTAGTAGGTGGTCTACTGCCGCCGTTTGTACCTCGTGGCCAGCGGCAAATATTAAACTTCAACACTTCTCCTCGTTCCCAGCTACGGTGAATCCGTTGACACAACGTCGCCTGCGGGAGACATTGCTGGGAATAGGAATTGTAAACGATGAACAATAGGATTAACTTTAAATATGCCGGGTATAGTCCTTCAACGTTAGAAGAAGCGTTGCTGCCGCCGCTCTGTCGGGGCTGAAAAGATGTCGCTGCCGGTTTGCCGTTGGCAAAATGAAATTG
>JBBSKH010000184.1:0-5451 GCA_038256495.1 Chitinophagales bacterium | reverse complement strand
GTAGACGTAAATGCATTTGGTTACGAATCAAATTCTGTGGAGCTGGATACAACCGGCAATAACGTTGTTGTATTGAAAGAGCTCAATGAAGGATTGAGTGAAGTAGTGGTTACTTCGGCTTATGAACAAAAGCGCACCACACGAAGCAGCATGCTTGTAAAAACCGAATTGCTACAAAATATACAACTTACCAATGCTGCACCTTTCAATGGCTGGGACAGTCTCAATAGTGCAGCATCGGCAGCTATTAATAAACTACGCAAAATACAGGCTAACGGGCAAGCCACAATTTCCTTCGACCTTGATGCTGCTGGCGCTCCTGCCAACATCGTGGTGCAGCCAAATGCATGCAGTGCATGCGTTAATGAGCTGATTAATTTTATGAACCATCTGCCGTCGTTGCAAAAAGTTAAAAAAAATAAAAAACTAATCATGCGCCTGCAATGGTAACAGCCTTCCTCGCCTGCAACGCTTGAATTTGCAATAAAAAACGGTGAATACAAGCTTCATTTATTACACCACTGTATTTTTTTTAATCAGCGCTTAACTGCTAATAATCAGCTGATAGTTGGGGCCATCTTCCCACATTTAACGATCGTATTTCAGGAATGGCACAGATATTGCCTTTCTGCAAACAAAATAGCATACTATGAAAAAAATACTCATGACATTAGCCGTAATAACTACCACTTTTTTTGCGGCAGAAGCACAAACTAAAAAAAGTTCCCGCTCTAAAAAATCAACGCCAAGTGCAGATGCAAGGCTGAAGTCCGACATCGCTAAGATTAAGACGAACAAGCAGATGCTGTATGATTCTTTGCGTACCCAGAACATGCTGGAAGATTCTACCAGGATGGCAGAAGACAGCATTATGGAAATGCAGAAAGATTCTATGCGCATAGCATGGAAAGAGCAGAAGCTAAAAGAAGTAGATAGCCTTAACAAGGCTACCTGGAAAAATGCAGCCGAAGAAAAAGATGCATGGTACACTTTTAACAGGAACCAGGATGCCATTAACAAGAAGGCTAAATTAAATGACATGCTGGGCCGTCAGGTGAAATCCATCAACCAGACTTATTCTGAAAAAGCTGACGCAATCAGGAATAATATGGAACTAACCAGTGCCGACAGGGTGCAACAATATACTGCGCTTAACATCGAAAGAAGGGAAAAGATTCATGACCTCATTGGAAAGAAAAGAGAAGAGAAGCTTGAAAAAATACGTAAAGATTTTTCTATGAATAACCCAGACAGCCAGATAAAATGGATGGATGATGTTACACCATTGGAGAAGAATAAAAAATAACATTAGAAATAAACAACTGGCCGGGAGTGATTATTCACTCCCGGTTTTTTTATGTATATGATGCAGGCTCAAACTGTCTGAATTATTCGTAGTCTCCGGAAGGCTTACTCAACAGGCAAACTGTAAAATAGTTACAGCATTGCAAGCCTTTACCTAAATAAAACCCTCCCCCGCTCAAATATGATTGCTATGGCACTTATTCGTGAATAACAAGAATAGGCAACTGGCTGTGGAAAGATAATTTCTTTGTTTGGCTTGGCTTAAACAACCGCTCCATAAAAGTATGGTTCTTCTGCACCACCATTATCAGGTCAATTTCCTTGTCCTTTGCAAACAGGTTGATGGCTTCTTCCAGTTCAAATATGCGCAGGAAGTAGAACTCAGGGTTATATTCTTCCAGTAATTTTCTCAATTCCTGCTTTTGCTTTTCGTATTCTTCGGTAAGAGAAATATAATGATCCTTATCAACGTTTACCACGTGTAACTGTGGCTTGCTCACACTTAGAAATTCTTTGATAGGTGCAGATGGGGTGCTATTCCTGGTATCTTTAAAATCGGAAGTAAGCATCACATTCTTTATGCTGGTAAACTTTGCATGCTCGGGAATGATCAGCACCGGGCAGGCCTTGGTTTCTGCCATCTTCAGGGTATTACTACCAAACAATACCTGTTTAATGGCCGATTTACCGGTGATTCCCATGATGATCAGGTCGGCACGACGGTGGCGGGCGGCTTTTTCAAGTCCTCCTACAAAATCATCTTCATGGTGAAGCAGCACTTCCATCTTTACAGCATGCTCATTCATCAGGCGCTGCACCAATTCATTTAATTGTTGTTCTTTTTCTGCAGCTTCTGCTTCCTTTGCATGGCTATGGTACAAAACAAGTGTAGCTCCATAGTGCCCTGCTAAAAATTTGCAGGCATAATCTGCTGCGTTTAAGGATGTTTCGGAGAAATCAACCGGTACAATTACTGTAGTCATACAATGATATTTTAATATTATAGATCAATTTGAAGTCGTGCAAAACTAAGCAATTATTGCCATCAAAACACAGATAAGGCTCTGAATGCCAGCAACACATTAATAGCAATTAATTATTGCATGTCTTGCGTACTTTCCTAATGTGCAAAAAAGGAGATTGCATCTGCAATACATTGATTGTATATTTAAAACAACTGTTTTCCAAAAATGTAAAAACAATCGCCATGCAACTACTTCAAAGATTAGAATTTTGGGGTGACCATCACCATCCCCGATGGATGGACATTGTACGTATCGCCCTCGGTATCTTCCTTATTTACAAAGGCATCGATTTTCTCAATAACATGAGCAGCCTGGTAAGCCTGATGTCTTACCGAACCAGCTTTGGTTCCTTTACTTACATTTTAGCAGGGCATTACGTGGTAATGGTGCATGTACTGGGCGGCATTTTACTGGTATTTGGCATACTCACAAGATTAGCCTGCCTGCTGCAACTGCCCGTTTTATTGGGTGCGGTGTTCTTTGTAAGTTCCAACAAGG
The DNA here is from genome assembly GCA_038256495.1 of Chitinophagales bacterium. Classification (GTDB taxonomy): domain Bacteria; phylum Bacteroidota; class Bacteroidia; order Chitinophagales; family Chitinophagaceae; genus Ferruginibacter. The sequence continues at coordinate 2,623 of JBBSKH010000184.1, read as the reverse complement.
CAATGCTGGAGCCTTATTCGCAGTTATTCATCACCATACTGGTGCTGGGGTTACTGGTGTATTTCCTCATAGCCGGTAACGGACCATTGTCAGTTAAGATGAAGGAATCAACCAATGAGCATTTTAGTAGTTAGGTTGAAAAGGATGCTCAGGCACCAAGGTCTATTTCAAAAAGACTTAAAAAGATAGCGCTGTAATGTTTAGGCAGCTCGTTAGTTGCCTCTGGTGTTACAGTACCTATATAATTGAAGCCGCAGGAGCTATAATAGCTGATCAGTTTATCATTATCGCCCCAGGTGTCCATGCGTATAAACCGTTTAAAGAGTACCACCGCATGTTCCCTGGCCCACTCAATAATGGCTTTTACATAAGCCCGGCCATGAAAGGAAGGGTGGGTAACGATCCGGTGAATATACATCGCCGCATCCTCGTTCTTTTCTCCCCAGATGTAGGGATCCTCGTAAGTAATAGCAAAGATGCACACCACCTGGTCGCCTTCCATTACTTTCCATTGCCTTCCTTCTGCAACTTCCTTCTTCACCAGGTATTCATCAAAGGGTAGCCAGTGTTTATTGAACTTCGCTTTCTGGTATTCTACAGCCCAGTCGTAAAAAGTAAAAATTAGCGGCACATCTGCCACGTTGCTCTTAACAATTTTCATAAAAATGGTAGCCCGGTTGTATCCCCAGGTTTATCAGCCCGCAAAGGTATTTATAATGCATGCAAATACTGTTGCATAATATTTGAATGGTTACTTTTGTGATGCATGAATTTGAAATTTTAAACCGGCTCGTTCAATGAAATATATAGTAACCATTTTGGCAGTTTGTTGTTTGATGGCAGCCTGCAATAATAACAGCAAGGAAACCACTACCACGGAAAGCAACGCAGCGGTTAACGACGAAACGCCTGCCACAGGAGCATCGCCGGCATTTACGCAAAACTATTTTGGGCAATTGAATAATAACAACAATGTGTACGTGCAGCTTTCAGTTAAAAACAACCAGGTAAACGGTATCTATTTTTACGAAAGCCAGGGCATCGATATTCCCCTGCAGGGTACCATGCAGGGCGACAGCGTTGTACTTTTTGAAACAGATACCGCCGGTACCCGTACCGCCCGCATCAGCGGCACACTTTCCAACAACAGTTTTGCAGGACAGTGGGAGCGTTTGCAAGATGGCAAAACCTATCCACTCAATTTTAAGGCAACGCATAAAAATATAAAACCACTGCCCGTTATAGCAGGTACTTACCGCAATTCAGCAAAAACGGTCTGCAAACTCACCATCATCATTACCCGCAGCAACACTGGCTACGATTACCGTTTCCAGTCGCCAACAAGAAACCTTGCAGGTAAAGTGATGATCTCCCGTGGATTGAACGAAGGAGAAAATTACATCATGTTCCAAGGCATTAAATGGGCCGAGCCCGGCGAAACTGCCAAAACCAATCCCGCTGCCGCAAGCGGCCTCGATGGTCAGTTAAACGATAGCGAGATCCTGATACAGAATGCCGGCAACGCCATGAATTATTTTACCAAGCTGGCAGAATGCGAAGACGATAAATACATCACGCTAAAGAAAGAGTATTAAGGATGATGTGTTATATGCATTGTAATTTCTGCTCAATAGTGACAATGAAAAATATTGATATGTCATTTGATTTCAACAACTGACTTTCCAATTTCAGTAAGTGCCAACGGGTAGAATGCTAACTTATTTTCGAAAAGTAATTAAACAAGACTAAGATTTAAAATCCCCAACAAAGATGTCTGTAGTTGATTTAATGGTAATTGATTTTGTTGCAATTAATGCCGCATCAGGAGATGCAATTCTTGTAATTAGTGACCATCTGGAATGGGACGAGAAAAATGAACACCTGCTTATCCTGCAAAATAAAATAAATGCCTATTTGGAAGGTATTGAAGGCGGAAGTTTATATGAAACTTATCCCGATGCAAAGTACAGAAACATAGTAATTGAGGTAAAGGCTAAGTACGCACCTAATGAAACTGGTCGTATTTTTTTAGGAAGGACGGAAATGCAATTGAAAGCTGCTGGGTATGGTTTTATCTTTTCAGTTCTTAGTAACTAGAGTGATAAACTATCGAAAAAAGTATTCCAGATAGCATTGCATAAAGCGGGGGTGCCATCGAAACTTATAAACCCAGTCTCAGATGCCCTTGGACTTCTTAGATGGTTAAACAAATAACGAAGGTTCTGCAGCTTAAATTAACTTTCAACATCACGAAGAAAAAATCATTTTTGAGGCTTTGAAAATCTTATATACTTCCACCCATCACAAACGAAATCTACAAGCCCTTAAACATCTTATATGGTTAAACAAATAAAGTCAGGTTCTGCAGCTTAATTTAACTTTCAACATCACGAAGAAAAAATCAATTTTGAGGCTTTGAAAATATTGTATACTTCCATCCATCATAAACCCGTTCTAAAATGTCCTTAGACATCTTAGATGGTTGAACAAACACTTACCGGTTCATCAGCCCAACCTTAATTTCAATATCATAATAACACAAAAACAATTTTTGTAGTTTGATTCTTTTATTTTCCTCCCATCACCAACACAATCTCAAATGAAAAAAAATTTCCCGCAGAAT
>JBBSKH010000183.1:0-5494 GCA_038256495.1 Chitinophagales bacterium | reverse complement strand
TTTTTTTGCGGGGGGCAGTTTCATTTTTAGTTACGGGTTTCATGTTTGGGCACATTTTAAAAAACGGATTAAGTTTTAACGGGTTCTTTTGCTAATATAAATAATAAAATTTTTAAAACTGTCAAAAAGATTTACGGGTTTCCACATTTTTTTTACAAATTAAATTTCACAACTTTAGCATAGGAATTATCAGCCTCCCAATGCATATAGCATTGAGGATTTACAATATTTTCTTTTAGAGTAGTTCCCCTGAAAGAAAAGCCCTACGGAACTACATTGGTATGCGCATACCAGTGGTTGGCAGCCAAAGTCTTTTAAGCTAAAGCTAAGGCTAAAACAATTTTGATAACTTAAAATTTTAAAAAAATGAAGACAACAAAAATGAACCTTGCTAATGTACAAGGCAAATTAAGCCGAACTGAAATGAAAAATATTATGGCCGGAGATCCTCCCGATGACGGAGGTACATGCGGAGCTGGTTGTGATATTGTGTGTTGGTATGACACTGGCAGTGGCACGCAAGAAGGGATATGCAGAATAAACCCTAATACAAATAAATGTAATTGTCTGGGCGTTTATTGAGGCTTAAAGCTGCAGTTTAAATTAACTGCAGCTTTATTTTACTTCAATAGGTAAGTATTTCCGAAGGACAAATGTATTATTTATTGACTAAAAATTGATTTTGCAATAGTGTTCTACAAATTTATTCATTAATTAAACTATCACTTTTTTATAATTCCAAAACCATATTAGCAAGCAAATTATTTGAAATTTATCGACCAGAAAATGTGTATGAATGTTTTTATATTTTTATTTTTGAGCATTACGACAGTACAAGCTCCCGCACAAAACTTACCTGAACTTTCCGTAAAGCTTGGTGATCCTGCTCCCTCATTAAAAGTAAGCGGGTGGCTAAAAGGTACCCCAATTAAAAGTTTTGAAAAAGGGAGGGTGTATGTTGTAGAATTCTGGGCAACGTGGTGTAAGCCATGTATAGCCGCTATGCCCCACCTCTCCGCCCTGGCTCGCAAATATAGTGATAGGGCAACTTTTATAGGAGTAGATATATATGAAAAGCCGGGTATTCCCTTAAAAAAAATAAAATCTTTTGTAGATAGCTTGGGAAAGCGAATGGATTATCATGTAGCTAAAGAAGACAGTAATTTTATGGCAACAGACTGGATGGTTGCAACAGGCACTCAAGGCATTCCCGCCACTTTTATAATTAATGCAGAAGGAAAACTAGCCTGGATCGGACAACCCATGCACCTTGACAGTATTTTACCCCAAATTATAAACAATAAATGGAGTATTATAGAATTACTTACAAAAAATAATCTGAAACGGTATTTAAAAGCCCTCGACGATTCATTCAACTATGAATTGATGAAATACAGTGGGGATTGGAGGAAAGCAGACTATTGTGGGATGCCAGATTCAGCTCTTGCATCCATTAATGAAATCGTTGCTAATGAGCCGCTCTTAAAATATGCACCTTTCATTTCGTCCAACACTTTTTCTGCCTTGCTTAAAACTGACCCGATGAAAGCGGTCGAATATGGCAAAATTGTAATAGTTACTTCTGTATATACAGAACCGCCTGTTTCCCTGATTTTCAGCCGTATTGAAAGTTATAAAGACAAGTTAGATCTCCCGCCGGAAATTTACCAGTTAGGTGCTGCAGCATACCAGATTGAAATAGATAATGTAGTTTATCCTGAACTTGTAAGTATGCACAAGTATTATAATAATATGGCAGCAATGTATTGCTGTGCAAACATGAAATCTGATGCGATTAACGCCCAGGAAAAAGCCATCGAATGGCTCCATAAAACAGCAGACCTTTCTGAGACAAATGTTCGTTTGTATAAAATAATTCTAGAAGAGTATAAAAAAATGTAAGTATGCCTTTTCACAATACGGTAAGATTTTGACATCATCAACGACGTTTTCAATACAGCATATAATTTTCAATTACGGCTCATAAAATATCAAATTTGAAAATACAGGGGCTTGTACTTTTTTCAATTTTATTATTATGAAAGCCCAATGGGAAAAAATGAGTTTTAAATAATATTCTACAAATTAATATACACCTGAAAAAGCATAGGCAACATCTAAAATATTAACCCCTATACCCGAGACCTTTACTCACCATCAGAAAATTAATGACAAATAAAACATTTGAAATTCCCTGTTTATAAACAATTAGATCATATGGATTGTGGCCCTACCTGCCTCCGCATGGTAGCAAAATATTATGGCCGCAATGTTTCGCTTGATTATTTGCGTAACAAATCGCAGTATGGAAAAGAAGGAGTGTCTATGCTCGGCCTGGCCGATGCTGCCGAAAGTATTGGGCTAAAGTCAATTGGAGTAAAACAAACTTTTGAGCAGTTAATAAACGATGCGCCATTGCCAGCCATCATTCATTGGGATCAACATCATTTTGTAGTTCTAACGCCGCAGTCAACAAAACGGAAAATTATTATTGCCGATCCGGCAAAGGGTTTAATAAAACTTAACAAAAAAGAATTTTTAGCTCATTGGCTGAGCACGAAAATAAATGTACCTACGGCTTCGCTGCAAGCTTCTACATTTCATCCGACGCACACTAGCGGGGAGATAGAGGGGGGCGGAACGGCACTTTTACTGGAACCAACATCTCATTTTAAGTCAATTGATTTTACTAACGATGAACAAACCAAAACAAACAAAGTGGGATGGAGTTTTCTTTTCAGCTATGTAAAAGAACACAAAGCTTATTTTTTTCAGATACTGCTCGGCTTGTTGATGGGCAGTATTTTACAGCTTATATTTCCGTACCTCACACAGAGCATTGTTGATACGGGTATCAATACGCAGAACCTGCATTTTATCCAGGTAGTTTTGGCTGCACAATTAATGCTGTTATTTTCCCAAACTATTGTAGAGTTTATTCGCAGTCGCATCCTGTTGCACATCAGTACAAGAATAAATATTTCTTTATTGTCTGGCTTCTGGGCAAAGCTGTTAAGATTACCCATGCATTTTTTCGACAGCAAACACCCAGGTGATATTATTCAAAGAATCGGCGACCACCAGCGTATAGAACGGTTTCTCACAGGCACTGCATTAAATACCTTTTTTTCCATTTTTAATATTTTCATTTTCTCTTTTGTTTTGCTCAATTATAACACTGGCATATTTTTCATTTTTGCTATAAGCAGCGCCTTATACCTTGGCTGGATACAATTTTTTTTAAAGTACCGGCGCAAGCTGGATTATCAACGGTTTGCAATTGCTTCGAAAGAGAACAATGCAACCATGCAATTAGTATATGGTATGCAGGAAATCAAATTAAACAATGCGGAGCATACCTACCGTTGGGCCTGGGAGGGATTGCAGGCGGCGCTGTTTAAATTGAATTTTAAAAACCTGTCTCTTAACCAATACCAGCAGGCTGGCGCATTTTTTATAAACCAGGGCAAAAATATTTTCATTACTTTTCTGGTAGCCAAACTGGTTATTGATGGGTCACTCACCCTGGGCATGATGCTGGCCATACAATATATAATTGGCCAGCTTAACAGCCCCATAGAACAACTGATTGGCTTTACACAACAGTTGCAGGATGCAAAGATTTCCTTAGAGCGTTTAAATGATATTCATGCGCTGGATGATGAAGAGCCAATACATAAACATTTTATTCATAGCTTGCCGGCCTCGCCAGCCCCCTCTAACTTCCCGCTGGCCAGCGGGGGAGAATTACCTAAGCGGAGTGGCACCCCATCTAGTTCCACCGAAGAAGGAAAACGACCAAAGCGAAATGGAGTTGATATAATTCTAAGGAATGTTTCCTTCACTTATCCAGGTGCTGGCAATGAGCCTGTATTAAAGCATATTAACCTTACAATTCCACAAGGCAAAGTAACTGCCATTGTAGGCATGAGCGGCAGTGGCAAAACGACTTTGATTAAATTACTGTTGCGGTTTTATGAAAATTATAAGGGGGATATTTACCTGGGCAATGCCAATTTTAAAACCATCAGTCCAAAATTCTGGCGTAGCCTTAGCGGCACGGTGATGCAGGACAGTTTTATTTTTAACGACAATATCCGCAAAAACATAACGGTTACAAATGAAAGGGTAAATGAGGAAAGGCTAATAAATGCCTGTCTTACTGCAAATATTTTGTCGTTTGTAGAGTCACTTCCTTTGGGCTTTTATACAAAATTAGGCGCAGAAGGAAATGGTATAAGTGGTGGTCAAAAGCAGCGTATTGCCATTGCAAGAGCAGTGTATAAAGATCCGCAGTTTATTTTTTTTGATGAGGCAACCAATTCCTTAGATGCGAACAACGAAAAACTGATACTGGAGAATCTTCAGAAGTTTTTTATTGATAAGACTGTTATTGTAGTGGCACACCGTTTAAGTACGGTAAAAAATGCTGATAAAATTGTAGTAATGGAGCATGGAGAAATTGCGGAAGAGGGAACACATGCTGAGTTGGCTCTGAAAAAAGGGAAGTATTATGAACTTGTAAAAAACCAGTTAGAACTTGGAAACTGATCATCAAATAACACCTGAGGAAAACTTTTCCGAAATGGAACGGGAGAATATGCGGCAAAATGCTATTGCTGAGTATGGTAACGAAATAGATGAAATTATTTCTAAGAGACCGCCGTTTATTGTAAGGTGGGGTATTGTATTGCTGTTTATCATGCTGCTGTTTATAGGCATACTTAGTTGGTTTATTAAATATCCCGATATCATTACTGCATCGGCAAAACTCACCTCCATTAATGCACCAAAAGAAGTAATTACCAAAACATCTGGCAAGCTCATAAAACTGTTTGCAAAGGAAGGGGAACAAGCCAATGCCGGCGCAGTGCTGGGTTATATGGAAAGCAATGCCAGCCACCAGGAGATTACTTATTTGGGGGAGAACCTGGAAAAGATGGAAGCTATTTTACAAAAAGATGCCTTGGGAGCGCTGCTGCCTTATCTGGATGATTCATACCAGCATTTAGGTGAGTTGCAGCAATCTTACCAGGTATTTCTTCAATCGTTTATTGGTTTTCGCAATTATATCGCTAATGGTTTTTATCTGAAAAAAGAGGGGATGCTTGCCAAAGATGCTGCGCTTTTAAGAATACTTCACGATAATTTAATACAACAAAGAGAATTGAATATAGAAGATCTTGATTTGTCGCAAAAAACATTTGCGGCAAATGAGTCTTTACATAAAGACAAAGTGATAGCCGACTTGGAGCACCGGGTGGAGAAATCTAAGCTGATAAATAAGAAACTCACGCTTCCGCAAATCAATGCAGCTATTACCAGTAACGAAGCACAACACAATGAAAAACAAAAGGAGATAGCAGAGTTAAAGAACACCATTAGCCAGCAAAAAGCGGTTTTCTATCAATCGCTTTATACTTTTAAAAGTGAGCTGGATGGCTGGAAGCAGAAATATTTTCTTATTGCACCAGTTAGCGGCAAAGTTTCTTTT
>JBBSKH010000182.1:0-5544 GCA_038256495.1 Chitinophagales bacterium | reverse complement strand
TGTACCCAAGTGATTACAAAATATCAGGACATAAGTAGGGCACAAACATTCTGGTTTGATTTGTTATTCTTTAATAGCCTTCGCCTATGCGATTTAAAGATAGGAATTTAGATGGTTCTACTGAGCCCTGCATGATAAGATTTATGATTTCCTCCAAATCGCCATAAATAAAGTTGTAATTTTCGAACTGGAAATCCGCGTGATGTCCAGCTTAAATTATGATGTCCATAATTAGAGTCTGTCTATAAACTATAACATATTGACAGTCAATTATTTATGGCATTATTTTTGTGCTTCTCTTTTCATGAAAATGAAGTTATTTGAAACGTTACGCCTTAAATTTGAAAATCCAGACTGGTCAAAAAATCCGGAATTTGGTTTACTGGACACCATATTGAATGAACATCCTTCACTGATAAAATTAGCAGAAGCCGATGTATTAAAGGGGTGCAAGCAAAGTGACTTTGGCCGTAAGGATACCCCAAGCGTAGAGCAGATAGTGAGGGCTGCCATTTATAAAGAAATGAAACGGCTTGATTATCGTGAATTGGAATATGCACAAGTTGATTCCAGGATATGTGAGCAGTTCGTAAAATTAGATAACCGCCAACCCTTTAGCTTTCAGTTATTTCAAAAATACATTTCAAAAATAAGTGAAGACACCCTGCAAAAATTATTGGTACAATTAAACAAAATAGCCATTCAGGAAGGTCTGGAAGATATTGAGAAACTAAGGCAGGACAGCACGGTTGTAGAAACTAATATTCATTATCCTACCAACAATTCATTGGTATGGGATTGTATTAAAGAAAGCCACCGTCTACTCACACATTTAGACAGAGAGATAAGTGGTTTGGATTATCGAGATTATACAATAGGTGCAAAAAAAACATTTTTCAAAATCAATAATACCAAAAGCGGTGAGACGCGTGTAGACTTGTTTAAAAAACAATTAATGACCTTAACAAAATGCATCAACCAAGTATCTAACACAATAAAAAAAAAGCCAAGTTGTAACCTCAATGCAATAGCGCTAACACTTTCACTGGAAAAACTCTTGCCATTGCTTGAGCAGGTGTATAGCATGAGCGAACGCAGAGAGGTCAAAGGAGAAATAGTACCTAATGATAAAAAGATATTTTCTATCTATGAGCTTCACACCGACATTATTGTGAAGGGCAGCCGTGAGGTGCAGTTCGGACACAAAATAAATTTAACAAGTGGTAAGAGTAATTTGATATTGAGTTGCGATATATTGAAAGGCAATCCATCAGACAGTACCTTGTATCAAAAGACAATAGATAAAATAATAACAGATTATGGCATCGTGCCCCGCGATAGCGCAACAGATGGCGGCTATGCTTCAAAACTCAATGCGGAATATGCCCAAAGCAAAGGCATTGTAAACATCGTGTTCAACAAAATAGTAGGTAGCTTAAAAAATATTGCAAGCAGTAAAAACATGGAGACACGATTGAAGAAATGGCGAAGTGGAATAGAAGCTGTTATCTCCAACTTCAAGCGAGGCTACAATATGTTTCGGTGCAATTGGAAAGGAGAGGCACATTTTAGGCAAAAGGTTTTGTGGAGTTCCATCGCCTACAACATACGGGTGATGACCGCAGCGGTGCTCACTCAATATTAAAACCATAATACATTCTTTAGAAAAAACACCAAGGTAAACCTATGCCCAAACGTCAGGAAAAATAACAATCAGTAGTGCAAATCGTAAGGAAAGTGGTAGCGAAAAATAACAAAACTCCCAACCCGTAACTCAACACTGCCTGAACCGAAAAAAAAATGCGATTTTTCGACGTGTTTTTCAGTTTAGTGACTCTATGGACAGACACTAGATAGATTATAAATTTTCATCCGATATCCATTTTCCAACGATGGGTGGTTGATAGTTCTTCATCTGATTGAGTACGTCAGTTATGTTGGTTGCAACCAAGAGCATGGAATAATTTTCTTGCCGGAGAAATTTTTTAGCAACCATCGTATTAAGTAATTCAACTAAGGGATCATAAAAATCATTCATGTTGAAGAGTGCGATGGGTTTCTTGTGCAGGCCAAGTTGTGCCCACGTGAGCATTTCAAAAAGTTCTTCAAGGGTGCCAAATCCACCAGGCAACGCGATGACGCCATCACACAGTTCATTCATTTTTGTTTTGCGTTCATGCATGCTGGAAACCGTTATCAGTTCTGTTAAACCTTCATGCGCAACTTCCTTACTTTTAAGAAATTCAGGAATCACACCGATGGCACGTCCACCCGATTGCAACACGCCATCTGCAACGGCGCCCATCAATCCGATTCTAGCTCCGCCATACACAAGTTCAATATTGTTTTGTGTTAATGTTTTGCCCACGTTCATGGCGGTGATTGAAAGTTGGGGATCGTTTCCCATACTGGATCCACAAAAGACCGCGATTCGTTTTAGTTGATTCATGTTAACAATTGTTGGTATAGGTGCATTGAGATTGCTAGATGTCTTTTTGGCCTGTGTTGCTATTAAACACAAATAGAAAGGCTGCCCTGATTGGGGCAGCCTTTCTTGTGGTATGATGATACTTTTCTTTATGGATTTATGGGAAGACCAGTTGCTGGATACTTGCCAATATTCGGTTTGGGAATAGTAGCACCGAACTGGGTATTAATAGCATCAATAATGGCACCAGCAAGAAACGCATATCCGCGGGTGTTGGGATGTACACCATCTTCTGAATAAATTCCAGTAGGTGGATTTATATTAGGCGTAATGGTAACACCATTTAAAACGTATGCTCTAGCGGCCACAAAGTCTCCAAGCGTCTTGTTAATGTCAGCTAATGCAAGGCGGGTTGGATAAGCAGCCGCTGTGGCGGAGACCACTGCATTATAAGCATTTCGGGCGGCCGTTATTTCGGCCTTTTCAGTTGGAATGATTACATACTGATCACCTACTGGTTCTGAAACTCCGAGAACACCGAATGTACCAGGTGTGCCCAGTATGGAACCTGTTGTAAGTGGAAATACATCCATAACGGTTGATTGTCTTGATTTTTGATAAGGCACTAAGGCAGCGCGTTTGGCATCACTGTCTATAGCTCCAATGGATCTGAGATAATCGAACGTAGGACCCAAATCCGTTAGCGTTTCATCGTTAAGTAAAATACGATTGTTACATGATGCCGTGAACGTAACTTTCCTGGCCGTTAAGTCAGCAGCATTAAGCCCAAAATTACTCATCAATGTTGGATTCGCTATGATAGCATCCAGCACACCGTTAAAACCACCAAACCCAGATGTGAGGGCAGTTACGGTTGCAGCATCTAACGGAATAGGATTGTATGTTACTGAGGTAAAGTGTGGCATGAGAAAAATATCTGGATAGTTTGCCACAACGCCTTTCAAGTTTGCATTGGAGGCAAGTAACGAACCCACTGCAGCGGCATATTGCCCATCGAACCCACTCGGTAATCCACCACTGGCGGGAGTCAAAGGAGCTTTGCTGGGATCTGCACCAAAGGCAGCATATAAAAAAAAGTCATCAAGCCCGTACCAGAAAAGAAAAAAGGAACCACCGGCAGCAGCAGCGTCACCGATTATGGTACTGGTGCCTGTTCCTGGATAGGCGAATCTGCCATAGAAGGGACTAAACCGTGGATCAACACCTGCGCCACTCCAAGCACCCGTCTGAGGAATTAAGGTTTGTCCTAATAGAATGGCAGGAACACTAAAATTATTCAGAGCAGCTTTTGTACTGCCATCGCCATATATAAAGCTAGGATTGAAGGCTGGGTTTGGAAGCGCTTCCAAAACTCCGGGAGCGTACGGTTGGGGTGTTGGTTTTGGAGAAACCTTTCCGGTAGTACAATCTGGGGTTGTTCCATTTTGCAATAACATTCTGCCCAAAATCGGTTTTGTATTATTGGCAAGGAAAGGTTGGGTAACAAATAAATTCCAGCCTAAGGTTGCCTTAATGTCCGGTTGGTTAAACGTGGCCGGGGCACCAACACATTCCAATTGTTTATTGATAATGGCCGCAAGTGAGTTGCTCTGGCCAGCATTAAACAAAGCGCCACCTTGTACACCAGCAACAAAGGAATTTCCGATAGCAACAAATTTGGAAACATCAATGCTTCCTTTGGTAGCTCCCGCAGGACAATCCTCTACAGGTGCATTAGGACATAAAACGGTAGGGTCATTTGATGGGCATGGATCACCTTCAGGAATTTTTAATTCCTGCTGACAGGAAAGTATCATCAATGCAATGGCGAGTGTATAGGTAAAATACCTTAAATTTTTCATGATCATAGTAATTAGCGTTTTCCTGTAAATTGATCAAACGTTAGTGATATGTAATACTGTTGGCCAACAAAGGGACCTCCAAAATTTGTTCGATAATCGCCTCCAAATAGATTGGATCCTCCAATTTTTAATACTGTGTTTATAGAGTTAATGTTATAATTTATCATGGCATCCAAGGCACCAAATGAAGGTACTTCCCATTCACCAAAATCAGATTGCCATAAAAACGCATCCTGATAACGGTAGCTTACATTAAAACCAAAATCTTTGAAAAGTTTACGATTGCTTAGACTAATGGAGAATTTATTTTCCGGGGTATTAAAACCTGCACGAAACTCCGAATTTGATTCACGCGCGTCATTAAATGTCGCCCAATTGTAATTTCCATTTACTGAGTAGCCTTTAGGTAGGGTATAGGTTATACCTAAACCAATTCCTTGAGATGTTACATCATTTGGAATGTTTACATAAGGAGAGTAAATTGTTCCTGCCTTCACCACATTGCCTTGGTGGCTAGTCGGTGCTTTCAATACATAATCATCGCCACCAATAAAATCATTATAAACGGTGTAGTAATAATTGACATCAATCAACACTTTATTGGAAAACAATCCTTTGTACCCAACTTCAAATGAGCGAAGCCTCTCGGGGCCTACATACGGAATGAATGCTGTTGTCAATTTAGAGGGATCGCCACCAGTAGGCTGGCCGGTTGGATCTAACGACCCACCAGTAGCCAGATAGGCACGATATGAATCAACCGTGTAAGCACCTCCTTCATGCAGTCCATAACGTTCAGCATTTGCTTTCGAACTTCCTAATAATGTGTTCGTGCCAACGGGAAAGTAAATGAATTGTGCTTGAGTATCCGGATTTCTGAAGCCGGTTTGAAAAGAGGCTCTTAGATTATGCATTTTTCCCTCATCTAAATAATATACGGCAGAAAGTCTGGGTGTTGTGCGGCCTTCAAAATTTTCATTTTTATCATATCGTATCGATCCCGTTAATTTTAATTTCTCAGCAAATGTTTTCGATAACTGTGTATAAAAGCCGTATTCATTTATGATTATCCTCTCAAAGTTTGTTCCGTCGGTAGGTGCTTCATTGAAAATAGTTCCGTTTGAAAATAGACTATACTGCCTGAAATTTCCTCCTACTTGGATATTAATCCATTCAATCTGATTCATAAAATTGTACATAAACTCACCATGGTAAAGGCGGCTTTTGTCTTCAAATTTTGCACCGGAAGGATTT
>JBBSKH010000181.1:0-5549 GCA_038256495.1 Chitinophagales bacterium | reverse complement strand
TTCAGACTTACACACTCGTGCCCCATCAGCCAGCCAAGGCCATAAATAGCGGAACTCTCCATTTCAAAATTTGAAATAAAATGATGCTCATGCTTAAAGTCACTGAGTTTATCTATCAGTCCGGGATAAGCAAGACCCAGCCTGAGTATGCGCCCCTGCGGTCCGAAAAAACCGGGGCAGCCAATAGTGATGCCATGGGTGTAGCCAGCTGTAAATATTTGCAGTAATTGCTTGCTTCCTTCATAAATATAAGGAATAACATTTCCGGAGGTTAGGCCGGTATGTGTTTTAAATGCGTTTATGATGGCTGCTTCTCCGTAATGATGTTTGTTGGCGTAAAAATGCATCACATTGTCGAACCCCAACCCGTGTGTGCCCGCCACCAGGCTATCTACCGGTATGTCTTTTTGTAAAGAACCGGAAGTGCCCATCCGGATGATGTGCAGGGTTTTCAGCGATGAATTAATGGTTCGGCTGTTGAAGTCAATATTAGCCAATGCATCCAGCTCGTTCATAGCTATATCTATATTATCTGGTCCGATGCCGGTGCTCATTACCGTGAGTCTTTTGTTGCCCAGGTAACCGGTATGTGTAACGAATTCCCGGTGCTGCCAGGTAAATTCTATTGAATCAAAATGACGACTCACCTTTGCTACCCTATCCGGGTCGCCAACGAGGATAACGGTATCGGCCAGTTCTTCAGGCCGAATGCCAAGGTGGTAAATACCACCACGTTTGTCTAATATCAGTTCAGAAGCTGCAATCGGGTTCATATATATAATTGAGTTTAAATATTGCGGGCAAACAAGATACTCATAAAAAACCATGAGGAGAAGCCCGGTTAAGTTTGTGTTGAATCAATAGCAACATTCTTTACCTTTAGCCCGGTTTCATGTAATTTTTTTTGATCAAAATATTTTATGGCAGAAAAAGCAATTTCAATTCCTTCATTTAGTTTGCCCCCACGTATAGACCAGGTGGGTATAGAAGAGCGTGCAGCAAGGTTTACCAAACGTAGCATTAAAAAAGAAACAAAGGTAAATGGCCTGCTGCTAACGTTGAACATGATTGACCTTACTACCCTTGAGGGAAAAGATACAGAGGGCAAAATAAAGCAGATGTGCTACAAAGCCATTCACCTGCATGATGTGTATCCCGGGCTGCCAACCGTGGCTGCTGTTTGCGTTTACCCCAGCATGGTAGCTACGGCAAAAAAAGCGGTAGAAGGATCAGGTGTTAAGGTGGCATCGGTGGCTACTGCGTTCCCTAGCGGACAAAGCAGCCGCAGTATTAAAATAGCCGATACAAAATTTGCCGTGCAGCAAGGCGCCGATGAAGTTGATATGGTCATCAGCCGGGGAAAATTCCTGGAAGGGGAATACAATTTTGTTTTTGATGAAATTGCCGCTGTTAAAGAAGCCTGTGGCGATGCAAGGCTGAAGGTGATACTGGAAACAGGCGAACTGGTAACCTATGATAAGGTACGCCGTGCCAGCGATATCGCCATGTATGCCGGTGCCGATTTTATTAAAACTTCCACGGGCAAAATCAGCCCGGCAGCAACAATGCCGGTAACCTTGGTAATGCTGGAAGCCATCAGGGAATTCTATTATAAAACCGGTAAAATGGTGGGCATGAAACCTGCCGGTGGTATTTCCAAATCGAAACTGGCATTGCACTACCTGGTAATGTTAAACGAAATATTGGGCGAAGACTGGATGAACAACCAGTGGTTCCGATTTGGTGCCAGCAGCCTTGCAAATGATGTATTGATGCAACTAATGAAAGAAAGATCCGGCGTGTACCAAAGCAACAATTATTTTGCTATTGACTAAACTTTTAAAACCTTATTAAACGATTGCTACATGGCAAAAAATAATACCATAAAATTAAAATTCGATAGCGCCAGGAAATATGCGCCGGCACCGGAGAGTAAATCGGCAGCTAAAATAAATCCTAGATACGACCTGTTCATCAATGGTAAATTTGAGAAGCCATTGAGTAAGAAATATTTTGCCAGCATCAACCCCGCAACAGAAGAGAAAATAAGTGAAGTGGCCGCAGCCAATGCAGCCGATGTAGACAAAGCAGTAAAAGCGGCCAGGGGTGCTTATGACAAAACATGGAAAAAAATGCCGGGTAAAGAAAGGGCAAAATATATTTTCCGCATTGCCAGGATGATACAGGAAAGAGCAAGGGAATTGGCTGTAATAGAAACGTTGGATGGTGGCAAACCCATCAGGGAAAGTCGTGATTTTGATGTGCCTACAGCCGCCAACCATTTCTTTTATTATGCTGGTTGGGCCGATAAACTTGACTACGCTTTTCCCAACAGAAACTTTGCTCCATTAGGCGTAGCAGGCCAGATCATTCCATGGAATTTTCCGCTGCTGATGGCTGCATGGAAAATTGCACCCGCATTGGCAACAGGCAATACAGTAGTGCTGAAACCTGCAGAAACTACATCGCTCACGGCGTTGAAACTAGCCGAGATCATACAGGAAGCTGATCTGCCGCCAGGCGTAGTAAATATTATTACCGGTGCCGGTGAAACCGGTGCTGCCTTGGTTAATCACCCTGGCATAGATAAGATTGCCTTTACCGGTTCTACCGAAGTAGGAAAGATTATTCAGCGGGCCATTGCTGGTACGCCTAAAAAAGCCACACTAGAACTGGGTGGCAAAGCCGCCAATATTATTTTTGATGATGCACCCCTGGACCAGGCAGTAGAAGGTGTTATCAACGGAATATTTTTTAACCAGGGTCATGTATGCTGCGCAGGCAGCCGCTTGTATGTGCAGGAGTCGGTGTACAAAGAAGTGTTGCGTAAATTAAAAGACAGGCTGGAAACATTGATCGTAGGCGATCCTCTGGATAAGAACACAGACATTGGTGCTATCAACTCAAAAGAACAACTGGCCACCATCAATAAATATTTAAAGATTGGTGTAAGCGAAGGCGCAGAGATGTACCAGAGTGCGGCCGAGATTCCGAAGAAAGGATTCTTTTGCAAGCCCACCTTATTTACCAATGTTGCACAAAGCAACCGTATTGCACAGGAAGAAATATTTGGGCCGGTACTTACCATTCAAACTTTTAGAACCGATGACGAGGTGATTGAAAAAGCCAACAACAGTCCCTATGGTTTATCTGCCGGCGTGTGGACGGATAAGGGATCAAAAATATTTAACCTTACCACCAAACTGCGGGCAGGCGTGGTGTGGGCCAATACGTTTAACCAGTTTGATCCTACATCACCCTTTGGTGGTTATAAGGAAAGTGGTTACGGCCGCGAGGGTGGCATGCATGGCCTGAATGGCTATGTAAAGTTTTGAACAGGTACTGGTAAATAAATACTCATTATTAAACGAACATTCATGAGATTGGAAGTTTTAAAAACATACAAAATATATATCGGCGGAAAGTTTCCCCGCACCGAATCCGGCCGTTATTACACCGCAGAAAATGCCAAAGGACAAAAGCTGGCTAATATCTGTTTAAGTTCCCGTAAAGATTTCAGGGATGCAGTAGTGGCAGCAAGAACTGCATTTGGCGATTGGGGCAGCCGGGCTGCATTTAACCGGTCGCAGATATTGTACCGCATGGCAGAAATGCTGGAAGGAAGAAAGGCACAATTTATTGATGAGCTGCAGCAGCAGTCACTCACAAAATCAGCAGCCGAAGCAGAGTTAATATTGTGCATTGACAGGCTGATCTATTATGCAGGATGGTGCGATAAGTTTCAGCAGTTATGCAGCACCGTTAACCCGGTGGCTTCCTCGCATTTTAATTTCAGTGTGCCCGAGCCTACGGGTGTAGTGGTGTGTGTGGCACCGCAAAACAGCGGACTGCTGGGACTTGTGTCGATGATAGCCCCGGTTATTGCCGGTGGAAACACCTGTATTGTGTTGGGTTCATTTACAAAACCATTATGCGCCGTTACATTAGCTGAAGTCATCAATTCATCTGATGTGCCGGGTGGCGTGGTTAATATTTTAACCGGTAACCCCGAAGAATTGCTCCCTTATTTTGCAGAGCACATGGATGTAAATGCATTGCTGTATTGCGAAAAAAATAATGCAGCCGTAAAAATGATTCAGGAAAAAGCAGCCATGAATATGAAGCGGGTTCATTTATACGATGAGGTGAAGTGGGCTACCGATGCGGGCCAATCACCGTGGTTTATAATGGATGCACAGGAAATTAAAACAACCTGGCACCCTGTAGAAAATATTGGTGGCGCCAAGGCCGGCTACTAAATTTGTTCCCGTAAAATTTATGACAGCGTTGAAACATCCTGGTACAGAATATACTATTACCCACCCCAATACCAGCATCAGCCAGATAGATGAATTGTGCAAACTGGCAGTAGAAAATAATGCAGCCGCCGTTTGCGTTCCTCCTTTGTTTGTAAAAAGGGCAAAAGAGCTGCTTGCCGGCTCAGGTGTACATTTGGCCGCCGTTGTTGGGTTTCCTTATGGCTATAGCGTTATTGAAGCAAAACTGGCTGAGATGATCATGGCCATGGTGGATGGCGCTGATGAGCTTGATGTGGTTATTAATTTTACTGCACTAAAAAATAATGACTGGCAATACCTTGCTAAAGAAATCACCACCATATTACCCGTAGCTGCCAGGCAACAAAAGTTAATTAAACTGGTAATTGAAACAGCCTTGCTTTCTAACGATGAAATAATTAAATGCTGCGATATTTATGGTGTTGCTGGTGTGCCTTTTGTTTCGCTTTCTACAGGAACGGCGGCTATACCTTCTGCAGAAAGCGTGCGGTTAGTAAGAAAACATCTGGCAGCACCTGTTAAAATAAAACTTACCGCTAATTTCTCAGCAGAGGCTTTAATGCAGGAATATAGCGGATTACCAATAGACAGGCTGGGCTGTGTTATTCGTTAAATTATTGCAAGCGGGCTAATGGAATAATTTTTGCTAATGGCAGATACCTACCTTTGCTCATATGCAGGTAATAATTCATAGAACCATGAAACAACTGATTTTTTTACTGGTTTTCTCTATGGCTGTTTTTTTTGCCAAAGCGCAAATAATGGCCGATACCAGCAGCTATGCCCAGGTAACTATCATAAAAGATAAGCGTATAGATGTACTGGGACAAAAAATGGAGGCTTACAATGTTGCCTTATCTAAAAACATACTTTCTGGCAAGGGCTACCGGTTGATGCTGATAAGTACTAACGACAGGATTCTGGCCATGCAGTTAAGATCTACCTTGATGCAGTACTATCCCGATCATAAAGTGTACATGCTTTACCAGGTGCCGTTTATAAAAATTAAGATGGGTAATTTTGTAGAAAAGGACGAGGCAGAGAAAGTGAAAAAAATGTTGTTGGCTCAAAGAATTGTAACCGGCAACATTTATATACTTCCGGAAACAATTGAATTAAAGCCAGACCCGCTGGCCGAGCAAGAACAACGCTTATAAAATTTTATAAAAAAGAGTTCCTCGTTTGGAACTCTTTTTTATTTGTGGTAAGTTAACTTCACCAAACAAATTAACAGCATGCTTCAAAGAATTA